>JBAVJB010000025.1:0-12217 GCA_049687495.1 Salinimicrobium sp. | reverse complement strand
AACAAAAAGGCTTTTTTCGAATTGTTTTCTGAAACCAATGACAGCAATGGCTCTTTGGTTTCCACCCCCTGAATTTCTCTGAAGAGCAAAATATCGGCATCGACCGCGGCTTCGGTCTTACCGAAGTTGCCGGTTAATGGCGGTAGCGCAGAAAAATCAAGCTCAGGAATTTGAAAGGCTCCAAAATTGTCATTTTTGACAGGAAAGAATTCTTCGGTTTGCCCGGTAAATTCCTGAACGTACAGCTGCTGTTGCTCGTTGAGGAAGCCCCAGTTGGTTTTGGGGCCTGTGATGATCCAAAAGTTACTTTGCTGCTCCTCAAGTTTGTCGAACAAATTTTTAAAACGCCTGTCGGGCTGGTACAGGATGACCAGCTGATGATCCTTGGGTGAAATAGCAGCATTAGTAATGGGCTGCAGCTCCACTTCTCTTTGGCGGTTCGATTCTATTGCCGACTTAAGCGCTCCCAGGTCGGGATGCATGATGTTGTAAACGACGAGAATAGAGCTGCGCTCGTCGATCACCTCCACCGCAAATTCCCGCGCATTGTTTTGCTCGTTCTTTTCATCTGCCACAGGTTCCAGGCTCACCCGGTAATTGTGCATACCAACCGAACCCGAAGGAAGATCGATATTGACAACTTCGGAATTCTTGCTGTCGCTGAAGGAAATCTTTTTGGAATAGACCGTACTCTTGCCCAAAGTGATCTTTAAAGTCGTATTGACCTCCTCCTTCCCGGAATAATTCAGGAAGATCTCCACAGGAAAACGGTTGTTCAAAAATGAATATTTGTTGGCGTTCACACGCGATACCGAAAGATCGCGATAGGTTGTGGTGTCACCTGCAACCACCGGCAGGATAGGTTGCGGGTAGGTCCTGGCGGCATAGGTGAACTCTTCGCCGAAGGTTTGGTTCCCGTCGGTAATAAGAACAGTGGGTGCGGTTTGCTGTTCATAAAGCGAACCCAGTTGCTTCAGCAGGCGGGAAAGGTTGGTCTGTTTTTCTGAAAAAGTTAAGGCAGTGTCATGTGCGATCTCACTTCCGAAGGAGAACTGCTCCACTTCAAATCTTTCAACTATTTCCGGATCCTGTCGAAGATCCTTCAGCAGCTGTCTTACCTCCTGCTCTTTTCCGAAGTTAGCCACAGAAGATGAATTATCCACCGCGAGAACAAGCTTCGGCTTCTCTACAAAAAGATCTGTCTTCCGCAACTTTGGATTGATCAAAAGCAACAGGATCGAAAAAACAGTTATAAACCTAAGGGTGGCAAAAATGCCATTTTGAAGCCTTCTTCCTTTGCTTTTGTAGAAATACTGAAAAAGCGCCAATGCCAGTGCAAGCACAAAAGCGAGAAGAATGAGCAAAATAGTTGAAGTTGGCATTGGATTGATTAGAGAAGAAAAATACGGAATTAATGCCAAGAGAAGAAAAAGGCTGCTCAAAAATGTCATTTTTGAGCAGCCTTAATATTAAATGTCCAATATAAAATATAAAATCTTAGGTGAGCATACCGCCGTCGACATTGATCACCTGGCCGGTGATATAATCACTTAGATCACTACCTAGGAAAACGCAGGCGTTGGCGATATCTTCGGGCCTTCCACCACGCTTCAACGGAATTGCCTCTCTCCAGCCTTCTACAGTTTTCTCGTCCAGTTTTCCGGTCATTTCGGTTTCAATAAAGCCCGGAGCGATCACGTTGGTACGAATGTTTCTTGAGCCTAATTCCAAAGCCATAGATTTGGAGAACCCGATCATTCCTGCTTTTGAAGCGGCATAATTGGCCTGCCCGGCGTTTCCTTTCACTCCAACCACACTACTCATATTGATGATGCTTCCTTTTCTTTGCTTCAGCATGGTACGCTGCACCGCCTTGGTCATATTGAAGACAGACTTCAGGTTCACCTCGATCACCTTGTCAAAATCTTCCTCACTCATCCTCATCAACAGGTTGTCTTTGGTGATCCCGGCATTGTTTACCAGGATGTCAATGCTTCCGAAGTCTTCAAGAACATTTTTCACAAGTTCTTCGGCTTCTTTAAAATTGGCTGCGTTAGATTTATAGCCTTTTGCTTTGATGCCCATTTCCTGAAGTTCTTTCTCCAGTTCATTGGCAGCTTCTACAGAAGAGCTGTAGGTGAAAGCCACATTGGCACCGTGTTTTGCAAATACTTCGGCAATTCCTTTACCAATACCTCTACTGGCACCGGTAATGATCGCATTCTTTCCTTCTAAAAGTTTCATATAAATGATTTTGTTCTCTGGTCTGGTTATAAATACGACCAAATATAGTAAAACCAAGTTTTAGACATAAAAAAACCTCCGAAAGTTGCTGAAAACCTTCGGAGGTTGAAATATTGATTGAGTCGACGGCTTAGCCCATCACTTCTTTTACTTTTTTACCGATCTCGGCAGGTGAATCAACCACATTGATCCCACACTCGCGTAAAATGGCTTTTTTAGCTTCGGCTGTATCTTCACTTCCGCCAACAATAGCACCGGCGTGTCCCATTGTTCTTCCTTTAGGCGCAGTTTCACCGGCGATGAAACCTACAACAGGTTTTTTGTTGCCATTATCTTTGATCCAACGAGCAGCTTCAGCTTCAAGCTGCCCACCTATCTCACCGATCATTACGATACATTCAGTCTCATCATCGTTCATCAACAACTCAACAGCTTCCTTGGTAGTGGTTCCAATAATAGGATCCCCGCCAATTCCAATAGCAGTCGTAATTCCAAGCCCTTGCTTCACCACCTGGTCGGCAGCTTCGTAAGTAAGGGTTCCAGATTTTGAAACGATACCTACATTGCCTTTTTTGAAAACGAAGCCGGGCATGATTCCCACTTTGGCTTCTCCCGGAGTGATTACTCCCGGGCAGTTAGGCCCAACTAATCGGCAGTCTTTGTCTTTAATATAATCTGAAGCCTTGATCATATCGGCAACAGGAATTCCTTCAGTAATTGTGATGATCACTTTGATTCCGGCATCAGCAGCCTCCATAATGGCATCGGCAGCAAAAGCGGGTGGTACAAAAATGATGGAAACGTCGGCTCCGGTTTCCTTAACCGCATCAGACACGGTGTTGAAAACTGGTTTTTCAAGGTGCTTTTGACCACCTTTTCCGGGAGTAACCCCTCCTACCACATTAGTTCCATATTCTATCATTTGACCGGCATGGAAAGTACCTTCACTTCCGGTAAAACCCTGTACAATTATCTTTGAATCTTTATTGACTAAAACGCTCATAGTTGATTTTTGAATTTTTGTGCTACAAAAGTAGTTTTTATTGAAAGAAAGCTAAAACCTTTTACAAATTAATTGGAAGGAAAGAATCCAGATTTTCAGGGCTGTCATCAGCCTGCTGACTTATCATGTGACCTTTGTACATTTTGCCGTCTTTTACCTGCCAGATCGCAATGAAATGCGCCATAGGCAGTTCTTCCTCGGGATTCTCAACCGTTCTTACGTAATAAGTGAACCTGATGGTTACCATATCTGTATCACACAACAGGTGGCTCACATCTGCCCGAAGCGATTCAAAAGACTTAGCGAACTCCTGTGACATATTCGCTATCTGGTCGTAATTAAGCTTGTGAAAACCGGCGCTGCTGTTCCAGAAGAGCTGTGAATCGGGAGAGAGATAACTTTTTATGGATTCGGGATTCTTGTAAAAATCTGAGGTGTAAAACTTCTCAACGCATTCTTTTGGTGCTAAGCTCATATCAGTCTTTTAATTTTTCGATCAATTTAGGCAATTGCCTCAAGAGTGCCAACTCTTTTAGTTTGGCGCGGGATTCCTGGGCAGGATTCCCTGTATAAATCGTATTTTCTTTGGTAGATTTCGTGATACCTGCCTGGCCCATAAGCACTCCGCCTTTCTTTACCACGATGCCGCTGCGCATTCCTACCTGTCCCCAAACGGTCACCTCGTCTTCAATGACCACCGCACCTGCAATGCCCACCTGTGAAGCGATCAAACATTTCTTACCGATCACAGTGTCGTGACCTACCTGTATCAGGTTATCCAGTTTCGTGCCTTTTCCAATCGTAGTATCACCGGTCACACCTTTGTCTATAGTACAGTTCGCGCCAATCTCCACGTCATCTTCTATCACCACCCTTCCACCGGAAAGCAGCTTATCGAAACCTTCGGGCCTGTTCTTATAATAAAAAGCATCGCCGCCCAAAACAGTACCCGCATGAATGATCACATTGTCACCAATCACGGTATTGTCATAGAGGCTCACGTTGGAATGGATCAAACAGTTCTTCCCTATCCTCACATTGTTCCCTACAAATACATTTGGTTGCAGCACTGTGCCTTCACCAATTTCTGCGGAAGCTGCCACAGCTGCTGTGCCTTTCTCAAAAGGTTTAAAAAATCGGGTAAGCTTGTTGAAATCCCTGAAGGGATCATCTGAAATAAGCAACGCCTTACCTTCGGGACAATCCACCTTTTTGTTGATCAAAACAATGGTAGCAGCCGAATTGAGTGCCTTTTCGTAGTACTTCGGGTGGTCAACAAATACGATATCACCCGGTGTCACCACGTGGATCTCGTTCATGCCAAGCACAGGGAATTCGGGGTCGCCAACGTATTCCGAAGAAATGATCTCGGCGATCTGCGAAAGGCTGTATTTATGAGGAAACTTCATCTATATCAAGAAAAAAAAGAGGAGTCAAAAATGGCATTTTTGACTCCTCTTTAATGACTACTCCTTTATTCTTTCTTTATAGGTACCTTTATCGGTCTCTATTTTGATCTTGTCGCCTTCGTTGATAAAAAGCGGAACATTCACCTCTGCTCCTGTCTCTACTGTTGCAGGTTTTGTTGCGTTGGTGGCGGTGTTTCCTTTTACTCCGGGCTCGGTATGAGTCACCTCAAGAATAACACTTGCAGGCATTTCAACAGAAAGCGGCATTTGATCTTCAGTATTGATCAGGATGGTTACCACTTCTCCTTCTTTAAGAAGGCCCGGCGCATCAAGAGCGTTTTCGGTAAGTCTTATCTGGGTGTAATCTTCAGTGTTCATAAAATGGTAAAATTCACCATCGTTATAAAGGAACTGGAATTTGTGGGTCTCTACTCTCACGTCCTCGATCTTGTGACCTGCAGAAAAGGTGTTGTCGATCACTTTTCCTGTGGTAACGCTTTTGAGTTTGGTACGCACGAAAGCCGGACCTTTTCCCGGTTTTACGTGAAGAAATTCCACCACTTTGTAGATGTCGTGATTGTAACGGATACACAACCCGTTTCTAATATCGCTTGTACTTGCCATTTTTCTCTAATTAATTTGAACTAAAATATCCTTTCATGATCCCGCGCTGGGAATTCTTGATAAACTCTAAAATATCGTCTCTTTCGGGCGTGGCTTCCATTTCGGCTTCAATAATGGCCACCGCCTGGGAGTTATTGTAATTCTTCTGATAAAGAATCCTGTAAATATCCTGGATCTCGCGGATCTTTTCCGTAGAAAAACCTCTTCTGCGCAACCCAATGGAGTTGACCCCAACGTAAGATAGCGGCTCACGCCCTGCCTTCACAAATGGAGGCACATCTTTTCTTACCAGTGAACCTCCTGTCACAAAGGCGTGGCTTCCAATACTGCAAAACTGCTGAATGGCTGCCATTCCTGCCAAAACCACGTGGTCGCCCACATTGATATGCCCGGCAAGGGTGCTGTTGTTTGAAAAGATACAGTTGTCTCCTACAACACAATCGTGAGCAATATGACAGTAAGCCATGATCCAACAGTTACTGCCGATCTTGGTCTTCATCCTGTCTGAAGTACCACGGTTGATGGTCACACATTCCCTGATGGTGGTATTATCCCCAATCTCGGTAATGGTGTCTTCGTCGTTGAATTTTTTATCCTGCGGAATCGCTGAAATAACGGCACCGGGAAAAATATTACAATTCTTACCGATCCTCGCCCCTTCCATAATAGTAACATTCGAACCAATCCAGGTGCCCTCTCCTATTACAACATTATTATGAATGGTGGTAAACGGTTCGATTACCACGTTCTTTGCGATCTTGGCCCCGGGATGTACGTATGCTAAGGGTTGATTCATAGTTTTTATTTTTGTTTTACGATTTGCGCCATCAGGATAGCCTCTGTGACCAGCTTCCCGTTGGCATAAGCATATCCCTGCATTTGGCAGATCCCTCTTCTTATGGGTGCCAGCAGTTCAAGCTTGAAGATCAATGTATCCCCAGGCACTACCTGCCTTTTGAACTTCACATTATCGATCTTCATGAAAAATGTTAGGTAATTCTCTGGATCGGGAACAGATTTAAGCGCCAGGATACCTCCTGTCTGCGCCATCGCCTCTACCTGAAGCACTCCCGGCATCACAGGTTTCCCGGGGAAATGCCCCACAAAAAAAGGCTCGTTCATAGTGACATTTTTGACACCTACCACAGTGCTCTCTGTCAACTCAATGATCTTATCCACCAACACGAATGGAGGACGGTGAGGCAAAATGTTCATCACCTCGTTCACATCCATCAAAGGTTCGGCATCCAGATCGTATTTTGGAACATTGTTCCTCTTTTCTGCCTTAATGATCTTCGAGAGTTTTTTAGCGAATTGGGTATTTACAAAATGACCCGGCTTATTTGCAATAACTTTTCCCTTGATCCTCACTCCTAATAGGGCGAGATCCCCGATCACGTCAAGCAATTTGTGTCTTGCTGCTTCGTTGGGATAATGAAGGCTGAGATTATCTAAAATTCCGTTAGGCTTAACAGCAATATTGTCTTTATTAAAGGCAACACGCAACTTGTCCATTGTATCGGGGCTGATCTCTTTGTCCACGTATACAATGGCGTTATTGAGATCTCCTCCCTTGATCAATCCTGTATCAAGCAAGGCCTCAAGTTCATGAAGAAAACTAAAAGTACGGCAGTCGGCGATCTCTTCTTTAAATTCTGAAAGCTTGTTCAGAGACGCATTTTGCGTACCTAAAACCTTTGTTCCAAAATCGACCATGGCTGTCACCTGGTACTCATCAGCCGGCATCACAATGATCTCACTACCAGATTTCTCGTCGCGGTAAGAGATCACTTCATTGACCACATATTCTTCTCTTTCGGCATCCTGCTCTTCAATTCCTGCTTCCTCAAGGGCAGCCAAAAATTCTTTTGAAGATCCGTCCATGATAGGCGGTTCTGAGGCATTCAACTCGATACGCAAGTTATCGATCTCCAAACCTACGCAAGCAGCCAAAACATGTTCTGAAGTATGGATCTTTACCCCGTCTTTTTCAAGATTGGTGCTTCGCTGGGTGTCTACCACATTGCATACGTCGGCTTCAACTTCAGGGTTTCCCTCAAGATCTGTCCTTACAAAAACGTAACCGGTATTGGCCGCAGCCGGTTTGAAAGTTAGAGTGACTTCATCTCCCGTATGAAGTCCTACCCCTTTTAAAGAAACTTCTTTCTTTATGGTTTGTTGTTTAGCCATTATTTAGTTAGTTTTTTTTCTAGTTGGGTTAAGCGTTCCTCTATTTTGGGTAAATTCTTGAAATGCACGTAAGATTTATTAAAGCTGTTGTAGCCTAAAGCAGGAGAACCCTGGATCATTTCGTCGTCTTTCACGTTCCTTCCAATTCCCGACTGGGCTTGTATCTTGACCCTGTCACCTATGTGCAGGTGGCCCACAATTCCTACCTGGCCTCCAATGAGGCAGTTTTTTCCTATTTTTGAAGAGCCTGCAATACCCGTTTGTGCAGCTATAGCAGTGTTTTCTCCAATCTCAACGTTGTGCGCGATCTGTATCTGGTTGTCCAGCTTCACACCTTTTCTAATTATGGTTGAGCCCAAAGTAGCACGGTCTATGGTCGTACCGGCACCAATGTCAACGTTGTCTTCTATAATAACGTTACCAATCTGTGGCACTTTGGAATAAACACCTTCTTTATCCGGAGTAAAACCAAAACCGTCGGCTCCCACAATTGCCCCGCCGTGGACCACGCAGTTGTTTCCTATAACAGTTTCAGAATAGATCTTGGCCCCGGGAAAGATGATCACATCGTCCCCCATCTTCACATTGTCTCCAACATAAGCATTAGGAAAGATCTTAACATTATTCCCCAACTCGACATTGTCTCCCAGGTACGCAAAAGCCCCTAAATATAAATTGTCGCCGTATTTGGCACTTTTGGAGATATAGCTTGGTTGCTCTATTCCAGATTTGTTCAACTTCACCTGGTTGTAATATTCCAGGAGTTTAGAAAATGCGTTGTAAGGATCTTTGACCTTAATTAAGGTTGTAGAAACCTCGTCTTCGGGCACGAAACTGTCACTAACAATTGTAATAGATGCCTCGGTAGAATATATATAAGAGGTATATTTGGGATTAGCGAGGAAAGTAATGGCTCCTTCGGTGCCCTCCTCTATCTTGGCCAGTTTATCGACCTCGACCTCGGGATCACCTTCTACTGTCCCCTCTAATATACCTGCTATTTGCGCTGCTGTAAACTTCATTCTGGCAAAAGTAAAAAAAATGAGTTAATCTTTCTGTTTTGGGTAACAGATATAAAATTTGGTCACAGGCCTGGAAAGCGCCTTTAAATTGAAATTGTCTGAAGCCTTTACAACATCGGTGATCTTTCCACTTTTATGCAGGATACAGATCTTCTCGTCCTCCTTCTTATATGCCAGGTTTGAAATCTCTCCTGAAAAGACGAAATATCGCGCCTCTTCTTCGGAAATATTCCTGCGCTGCATCAGGCTTTGCAGGTGCTGCTGAATTTTCTCCTCCTTGATTGGCTTTTTCTTCAGCTTTACTTTCAGCAGATCCCTATTGATGATCATTTTACAGAGGTTGCTCAACACAAAATCTTTGTTATGCACCCATTCTTTCATAGCCGAAAGTATGTCGTAATCATCCAGCCTCGAAAAGACCTCCAAAGTTTCCGAAGTAAAATTTTCAGCAGTGATCTGGTTTTTCAGAAAATATCGCAAGGCAGAACTTCCGTAGAGCTCCTCTCCCGAAACGACCAGTTCTTTTGCCCTTTTTAAGACTCTAATAAGCAGCTGTTCTGCTACCACCCCGGTTTTGTGAAGATATACCTGCCAATACATCAGCCTGCGGGCGAGCAAAAATTTCTCTACGGAATAAATTCCTTTTTCCTCCACCATGAGCACATCATCAACTACGGTAAGCATGCTGATGAGCCTCTCGCTGTTGATATTACCTTCGGCAACTCCCGAAAAGAAGCTGTCCCGCTTGAGGTAATCCATCCTGTCCATGTCCAGCTGACTGGAGATCAATTGGCATAAAAACTTCCGCGGATATTTTCCGTTAAAGATCTTGATTGCAAGGTCAAGTTGGCCGTGAAGGTCTTCATTCATTTTTTCCATGAACAAGGCTGAGATAGTCTCATGACTTACTCCTTCAACAATGCTGTGTTCCATGGCATGAGAAAACGGGCCATGCCCCACATCGTGCAGTAAAATGGCAATTTGCAGTGCATCTTCCTCTTCTTTGGAAATTTCGACCCCTTTTAATCTTAGCACTCTCACCGCCTTTTGCATCAGGTGAAGGCAGCCAAGGGCATGGTGAAAGCGGGTATGATGAGCCCCGGGATAAACCAGATAAGAAAGGCCCATTTGAGAAATACGGCGCAGCCTTTGAAAATAAGGATGTTCAATAATCTCAAAGAGCAGCTCGTTGGGAATGGTAATAAATCCGTAAATTGGATCGTTTAAAATTTTGAGTTTGTTTCTTGGAAGCAAGCCGGCTTTTTTATTTATTAAGTCCAACAAAGATACACATATGAACGATATCAAAATACTCTGGGTAGATGACGAGATCGACCTGCTGAAACCGCACATTCTCTTCCTGGAGAGCAAGAATTATAAGGTATCTACCTGCCAAAGCGGGACCGAAGCCCTGGAGGAGATCGAAAAGGAGAATTTTGATATAGTTTTTCTTGACGAGAATATGCCCGGACTTACCGGGCTGGAAACTCTTTCTGAAATTAAGGAAAAGCAGGCGAACGTGCCGGTGGTAATGATCACTAAAAGTGAAGAGGAATACATAATGGAGGAAGCCATTGGCTCCAAAATAGCCGATTACCTTATCAAACCGGTGAATCCCAACCAGATCCTGCTTAGCATCAAAAAAAATCTTGACCACTCAAGGCTTATCTCAGAAAAAACCACGTCCAATTACCAGCAGGAGTTTAGGAAGATCTCCATGGATATGGCGATGATCAACTCTTATGAAGGCTGGACAGAACTTTACCAGAAGCTTATCTATTGGGAACTTGAGCTGGAGAACATTGAAGATACGGGCATGTTCGAGATCCTCGAATCACAAAAAGCCGAAGCCAATTCGCAGTTCTGTAAGTTCATCGATAAGAATTATCCGGCTTGGTTCGAAAAGAATGCAGATGCTCCTATTATGTCGCACACGCTTTTCAAGGAAAAGGTCATCCCTGAACTGAGCAAAGGCCAACCTACTTTGCTTGTGGTCATCGACAATATGAGGTATGACCAATGGAAGGCTTTTGAACCGGTGATCAATACCTATTATAAGAAGGAGCAGGAAATCCCCTTTTTCAGTATCCTGCCAACGGCTACTCAATATGCACGTAATGCGATCTTCTCGGGGTTAATGCCCAGTGAAATGGAGAAGCTGCACCCTGACCTTTGGAAGAACGATACAGATGAGGGCGGTAAAAACCTGCACGAAGCTGAGTTCCTGCAACGCCAGTTAAAAAGATTGGGAGTAAACATAAAATATGAATACCATAAGATAAGCAGCCTTAAGGCCGGCAAGAAGCTGGTGGAGAACTTCAGGAGCCAAAAAGATAATGACCTTACGGTAGTGGTGTACAATTTTGTAGACATGCTGTCCCACTCAAAAACCGAGATGGAGGTGATCAAGGAATTAGCTTCCACCAATAAATCTTACCGCTCCCTTACGCACAGCTGGTTTAAAAATTCGCCTCTACTGGAGATGATACAACAGGCACAGAACCTTGGCTTCAAATTGATCGTCACTACAGATCACGGAACGATCAACGTGAAAAATCCTTCAAAAGTGATCGGGGACAAACAGACCAGCCTTAACTTAAGATATAAGACCGGCAAAAGTTTGACCTATGAAGAGAAAGATGTGTTAGCGGCTCCTAATCCTAAAACCATTCATCTGCCTACCATAAATATGAGCAGCTCCTTTATTTTTGCCAAGGGAGATCTCTTCTTTGCATATCCTAATAATTACAATCACTATGTGAGTTATTATAGGAATACTTTCCAGCATGGCGGGGTTTCTATGGAGGAGATGATCATTCCATTTTCTGTCTTATCGCCTAGATAGCAAGAATTTACGTATATTTGACCACCCAAATTTAGTATTGCATAGAATGGAAGTCACCTACCTTCTGTCTGAAATTGAATCTGTTGCGCGTGAGCTGCTTCAGAAATCCCGCAGTAAAACCCTCTTGTTCTATGGAGAAATGGGTGCGGGAAAGACCACTCTTATAAAGGAACTATTAAAAGCGCTTGGCGCTGATGATGCAGGTTCCAGTCCCACTTTTGCACTTGTCAATGTTTATGAGACCGAAAATGGTCCTGTAAATCATTTTGATTTTTACAGGATCAATGATGAATCTGAAGCCTGGGACATTGGATTTGAAGAATATTTGCAATCTGATGCATGGAATTTTATAGAATGGCCTCAAAAAATTGAAAATTTTATAGAAGACGAGCATCAAAAGGTGGAAATAGAAGTGATCGATAAAGGCCTCAGAAAGTTAAAATTTTGTTAATTTTGAAGAAAATATTTACAAAATAAAATTTTAGCGCATGTGAGAAATTTCCTTCGAATTTTGAAAAAGAGGGTTGAATACTTAACCAAAAAAAGCATCTGAACGAATTTCGAATATTTTTAACTAAATTTGTTTTAATACATTATTTTAAGAGATTGAAGATTTTTCCTTCAAAAAGGGCGCAAAAGTACGAATAATGTGCTAATAATTAGAGTTTTAGTTTTTTATAGGTTTGACATATCAAATCGAAACAAAGTACAACCTACTAAAACTATAATTATGAAAATCAAAGCTATTCTTTTCGCCGTATCAATTTTTGGAGCCACTTTATTTGTAACTTCCAACCAGGATAATAACGACAAGAAAAATGAAATCCAAAAAACTGCTGTCGACAGGAGACTCATCAAAATTCCTTCTAACGGGTAGTAT
>JBAVJB010000024.1:0-30277 GCA_049687495.1 Salinimicrobium sp. | reverse complement strand
TTTTTGGAGAGGAGACCTCCTACTCCAGCCTTACAGAAATAATTCCCACTCCCTGCGGCTGCTTCTGCTCTTTAGTGGAAAAGCCTGGGCCTATGGAGAACTGTAAACTCTCTGCATTGTTTATACTAAAGGTAGCACCTTCTTCGTGCTCTAAGTAATAAGGTAAAAAGGAAGGGTATGGCCTTGGCAAGGTTACCGTCTTCACAGGCTGCAGTTCAGAAAGAGATATTTCGTATTCCTTAACTTCCGGTTGCAGCTCGATCAATTTTCCAAAGGCACTGCCGTCTTTTGTTACCAGGGCCACCTGCAGCTTTGTTGCTGTGTCGCCCACAGTTTCTGCTTTTACCACTAATTTATTTCTATCTGAAAATGCCATTTTTCGGCCCTCTGTTTTCCTGCTGAAATTATATCTGAAGGAATAGTCGTAGATCGGTTCGGCATTCAGGTTTTCCACATCGTTTTCAAACAGCTGCTCCAGCTTTACCTGGTATTCGGCCTCGCCGGGTTGTGCGGTAGGCACCAATTTATTACCCGGCTTCCATTGGCCAACCACATATTCCGAATCTTCCGAAGCATTGAAAAGATAAACAGGCGCGTCTTTCTTAACTATTTTGCTCCTATAGCTTTCGTTGTTATAGAAATCCCACTCGCCGGGATTGCCCTCTACTGCGCCGGGAAAGGTATAGGAATTTTCGTTGGTCGTTACAATGATTCGGTACTCTAAAAAGCCTTTTGAAAGCAGCTTTTCCGGTATCTCTGCGGAATAGCTGTAGCCGTTCTCCCGCCGAAGTACAGCAGTTCCATATTCATTGCCGTTCCTGAACCAGGCTTCTGCTTTTTCTATTTCTTCATCGGAAACTATTTCAGCTGAGATCTTTGTTGTTTCCCCTGCCGAAAGTACCTCATAAGGCTCATGATTAACATAGGTTTGATCTACGGTAGTTTCGGGTGCAACAAAAGCCTTCAGGCGTTCCTCTGGCCATTCTTTGCTGCCGTCAAAGCTTTTCCCGCTTCGGCTGAGCAGGTAGGTGCCGGCTTCTACCATGAACTCCCCTTTTGAAGCAGTCTCTAAAATGTCATTTTTGGCACTTATTCCTTTTACCGAAAACTCAGAGCCCAGGCCGGGAAGGTTCAGCTGCATGGGCCATTGCTTGTGATTGATGACAGCCACAGTTTTATTTAAGCTGTTCTTTCCGAAGGGGTTCTTCACCAAAATAGCATCGGGCATAACCTCCAGCCTCCAGTTGTTTTGATCTAACTTATCCAGAAAGTATGCACCCTTACCTTCGTATTTTACAACCGGAGAATTTCCGAAGCCGGCAATTTTTTCCAACTTTTCAGGAGCTTTAGGAGCAGCCTCTGTGGAATTGGTGTATAGAAAACTTTCCGCAGAATTCAGCTGAGCAAGATCCTTTTCATAGCTTACTGTAAAGTCTCCAAAAACTTTGTTTTTCGGGTAAATTCCTGTTTCCGAATACATGGGCAGCCGGTGAAAAACCTCCCCGCTTATCATGAGCGCCAAAGCCTTCTGCGGCGTATATGCCAGGTTCATGTAATGCGTGTTGTACTCGGTATTCGCATATGCCATATAGGTGGGATCGTAAGCAAAATGCGTGGCAAACTGTATCCCGGCCTCCCTAAAGCTGCGGGCAATTGCGGGGTAGATGTAAGACTTCATCACATCGGCCGCATCAAATTCATAAACCACTTTGGCAAGGCCTTTCTCTTTCCATATTTGGTCAAAAGGAATGTCGTAGTCATTCACATTCGGCAGCAGGTTCCCCTGCAGCTCCTTCCCAAAACCAAGCCCGGTTGGATACCACTGGAATGTCCCACCCTGAATGCCGCTTTCGGCGTAAGTTTCGGCTAAATGAATGCTGTGGCTTACGTTATAGAAAATAGGCTTTTTGGTGCCGGTAGATCGTAAAGCCTCTACCATTTTTTCGATGAATTCCTTTACCTCTTCCGGCTCTCCGCGGTGATGTGGTTCATTGCTCACCTCGAAAGCCAGCAAATTAGGCTCGTTTTTGTAAGCTACGCCGGTGTAGGGATTGACATGACCTGCGAATTGTTGCAGGTAATTTTCCTGGGCTTTAATAGCTCCGGGATCGGTCAGGCTTTCAGCTTTTCCGTATTCATGGGAGAACCCGGGAGTTTCCTCATCAGGCTCCGGCCAGCCGTTGCCCCAGTAGGCGATCGGCGTGATCATAAAGTTGATGTCCTGCTCCTTTAACTTACTAAGAAGGTAATCGAACAGCTCCAAATGCTCATTCTCCAGCAGGTTCCCTTCTGCATCACTTATTTCTGTATCCCAAACATGTATCCTGTAGAGGTCAAAACCCAGCCGCGAAAAATGATAAACATCCCGGTCGATGGCCTCTTTTAGATCCACACCCTGTCGCTTCGCAGTACGGTAGGCATGAGCAAAAGGAGCGGTGTAATTTACGCCAAAACCTTTTACCTCTTTCTTGCTGTCGCCCCATCTCATCACGCCCTGTTTGTCGACATAGACATCTGCTTTTTTCTGCGCGAATGAAGCTGTGGAAAATAAAAAGCTGCAAAGGAGCAGCAAAAATGCCATTTTTGAGATCTCTTTCATAACATTATTCTAAAGTGAGCTGTCCGCTGTCAAGGCCTTCGGAAGTAGCAGTAATAGTAACAGGTCCTTCAAACTTTTGGCTTCGTAACAAAATTGTGGCGACCCCGGCTTCTGCCTCCACCGGATTTTCTCCTATGACTTCCACTCCGTCGGCTGTGGAAAGTTTAAAGTTGACATTCGCATTGGAGGAATGCACCAAAGTACCGTTGCTGTCCAGGATCCTGGCATAGACGAAAATGACATCAGGATGCTCTTCGGAAATTGGTTTACCTCTAAGATCGACCGAAACTTCAATTTTTGAAGCTGCTTCGGGAGTGCGCAGCACATGCGTAGCTACAGCCTTGCCATTGATATAGCCTTCAGCCTTTAAAGTTCCCGCTTCAAACTGCGGCAGTTGAAAGTGGAACGGTGGATGAGCAAGTTCATTGGAAAACCTGTCCCTTTCCGGCTTTTTCTTTTCAATGAGTCGGCCATTGAGGTAAAGGGCAACTTCTTCGGTATTGCTGAAGACGGTGATGTCTTTTGACGAATCTGGTTGCCAGTAGCTAGCAACATACACCATAGGCGCCGAAAATTTGTCTTCAAAAGGCCCTTTTTGACTCTTATAGAAGTAAAAACTGAATTTAGGAATTCTGAAAATATCTGCAATTCCCGAGGCTTCCAGATCATCGCTATACCCGCGGTTGTAATCGTACATCAACCAGTTGGCCATTCCTATCGTTTGGGCACCTTTAAGATTTGAATTTGTCGCCTCCTGGAAATTCAAAGCCTGCTGTAAAAGTCTTTTTTCACCCGCCGCTCTCAGCTGCCTGCTGCTTCTCTCCTCTTCCTGCAGATCGGTAAAAGCGGTTTGGTTGAAGCCGGCATTCTGCGCGTAATATTCCCAGTCTCCATACTCAGCGATCAAAATTGGCCTGTTTGGCTTATTATATTTGTTCCAGTAATCCGGTGGTTTTGAATGTTGCCGGGCGGGAGTAAAAAGATCATAAGCAGGATGATCTATCCAGCCGGCGCTGTAGGTGTCATGATAAGGCAGCTCTTCCTTAAGCACCTCGTTGGCCTTCACAATAAATTCCGCAGTCATTCCCGATTCATTCAGCGAATTCTCCCAGAAAACCACGCTTGGATGGTTGCGGTCACGCCTTGCCATGTCCCGAATATCCTGCAGCGCATTTTGTTGAAATGCTTCTCCTCCAAAGAATTGCCAGCCGGGCATACAGTCCATCAACAGGATCCCCAGCTCATCACAAGCCTCGTAAAAAGCCGGCGTCTGCGGATAATGTGACAGTCTGACAAAATTAAAGCCCGCCTGTTTGATCTGGTAAGCGTCACGGTAATTGGCCTCATCTGAAAGCGCATAACCTAAATACGGATACTCCTGGTGCCTGTTGGTACCGTTCAAATAGATCTTTTTTCCGTTGAGATAAAAAGCGTCTGCTGTGAGCCGAATACTTCTTATTCCGGTTTTGATCTCCCGTTGATCGATCACCTGCCCGTCTTCCAGCAGTTCTACTTTTAGCTCATACAGCTGCGGATTTGACGGCGACCAAAGTTTGGGATGTTCAAGTTCAATTTGTTGCCTGAAAGAATAGTCTTCTCCCGCAGCGATTTTTGTAGCCGGAGATAACCAGCTGTTTTTTTCCCCTTTTTGAGACCTCAGGGTTGCCCTCACCCGGATCTCGCGGGCAGCAGCAGCATCGTTTTGCACATGCGTCTTCAAAAATCCTCCGGCACGGGCCGAATTGACTTCTTCAAAGTGTAGTAAGAGTCCGCCTCCATTGACAAGCTCAGCATGAACAGCATCAGTAATATATGTAGGACCGGTTTTTACCAGATAAACATTTCTATAAATGCCTCCATAGTAGTTGAAGTCAAGATCTTCCAGAGGTTTCCCGGGTGGAATGTTAGGGTCGTCAACGTTGGTAACATTTACTTCAATAGTGTTTTCCTGCCCGTTCTTTAGGAAAGGAGTGGCATCAACAGTAAATGGCAGATAACCGCCTTGATGCAGCTTTACCATGCTATCGTTGATCTTCACTTCAGCCTCCTGCATCACGCCCTCGAATTGGAAAAACCATTTTTCTGCGGAAGTTTTATCTACATAAAAAGTCTTGCGGTAGAGGGCTTTTCCCTGCCACTGCTCATTTACTATAAGAGGTTCGATCTTTACTGAATGTGGAAGAAAAACTTTATCCCATTCCCGGGGGGAAGGAAGGGAATCCTGCAGGCGTTGAAATTGCCAGTCATTGCCAAAATCCTCACGACTGCGAAAGTGGGTTTCCTGCTGCTGTCCCCTTACGAATTCGGCCGGATGTAGGGAATCACAGCCAAAAAACGTAAGGGTTAAACAGATTAAAATCAGCAGGTTAAACTGATGATTCATACAGCAGTTTTATAAGCGTAAATATTACAATTAATTTCCTATTCTAAAAGCTTTGTAGGAAAAAATTAACGCTTGTGGGAATTAAATTTCAAAATTGTACCCGCTCTTGATCAGGCGCTCATAGTTTTGGTGGTCAAACTTGTATAAATAGGCCCCTCGTTTGGAGGAAGATTTGTCCTTTTCATCCAGCTTGATCAAAACATCATAAGACATCACTTTTTTGCGGAAGTTACGAGAATCCAAAGGTTTCTGGTAGATTGCCTCATACAGGCTTTGCAATTGCGGAATCGTGAATTTTTCCGGCAGCAGTTCAAAACCAATTGGCTGGGTGCGGGCTTTTCTCTTCAGTTTTTCCAGGGCATCTTTCACCATCTGGTCGTGATCAAGAACCAAAGGCGGCAGCTCATCAACTTCATGCCACACCGCTCCATGTTCCTCTACAAGCTCCCGGTCGTAATCGTTGAGTCTTATCAACGCATATTGGCCTATAGAGATACACCTGTAGCCGGGATCACGATTTGCAGCCCCATAGGTCTTAAGCTCCTCCATAAAAACATCCTTGAGACCTGTGATCTCCTCCAGCACCCTTTGGGCAGCAGAGGAAACGTCTTCATTCAGCTTGACAAAGCTTCCAATAAGTGACCATTCGCCCTGAAGCGGCTCTACCCTCCTTCTAAAAATGAGCAGTTTAAGGCTGCCGGCGTCAAACCCAAAGATGATGCAATCTACTGCCACATACATCTTGTCTTTCCGGTTGTATAGATCGTCCTGTACAGCGCCCGATAGCTGGTTTTTTTCGTACATTGATGCTAATGTTAATAGAATACAAAAAAAGCATTTTTCAGGAGATTAAAAAATAAAAGTAAATTTTACATTTATTATCTTCGAACATCATTAAAACCCACATTTTTGGATCAAAAAGACTTCAATAGCGAGCAGGAAATTCCGAAGCAATTCAGAAACTTCAAAGAAGATTTCAGCATAAGCTCTCCCGGCAGGATCAACATGATAGGCGAGCATACAGACTATAACAACGGGTTTGTTTTACCTACAGCCATAGACCGCACAATTGAGCTCCATTTTGCAGCCAATGCTTCAGAATTTGAATGCAAAATCTACAGCAAGACCTATAATAAGTATTTTTCTTTTGACCTTCGGAAGGTTTCCCGAAGCGAAACAGCCTGGGAAAATTACATCTTGGGAGTGGTAAGTGAGCTTCAGAAGCAGGAAAAACAGCTGAAGGGGTTTGACTGCATCATTGAAAGCAACCTTCCCGTTGGTGCCGGGGTAAGCTCCTCGGCTGCCCTGGAATGCGGAATGGCCTTCGGCCTGAACAAGCTTTTCGACCTTGGACTTGACAGGCAAACCATGGCGCAGCTTTCTCAAAGCGCCGAGCACAACTACGTAGGCACAAAATGCGGAATCATGGATCAATATGCATCGATCTTAAGCCGTAAAGATCACCTTATCCTGTTGGATTGCAGGAGCCTTAAGGCTTCTTTTGTACCTGCAGATTTTAAGGATTATAAGCTGCTTTTGCTGAACACCAGGGTCTCTCACAGCCTTGCCGACAGCGAATACAATTCCCGCAGGGCAGAATGTGAACAGGTAGTAGAGATCGTTCAGAAAAAATATCCCGAGGTCTCCTCTTTAAGAGAGGTGAATTTTGACATTTTAGAGGAGGTAAAAAATGAGATTTCGGAAGTCCTTTATAAAAGAGCCCATTACGTACTTGAAGAGAACGACAGGGTATTAAGGGCTGTAGACGCTATCGAAAAAGGAAAAATAGACGAATTCGGCAGCCTGATGTACGCCTCACATGCCGGCCTTAGAGATGAGTACGAGGTGAGCTGCAAGGAGTTAGACTTTCTTGTAGATCTTTCAAAAGACTTCGATTGTATCGCAGGCGCAAGAATGATGGGCGGCGGTTTCGGCGGGTGTACGATCAACCTTATCAAGAGCGACGAAGTAGACTCATTTATAGAAAAAGCTGCAACAGCCTATTCTGCAGAATTTGACATACAACTGCAGGCTATTCCGGTGCTTCCGCAGGAAGGCACCAAAGTAAAATAAGCATTACATGAACGAAGAATTCAATACGCATCCTCACAGGAGATATAACATTCTTACCGGCGAATGGGTCCTGGTTTCCCCGCATCGCACGAAGCGGCCGTGGCAGGGAAAGCTGGAAAAAATTATCGGGGAAGAGCGTCCAAAATATGATGCCGATTGTTTCTTATGCCCCGGAAATGTTCGCGCCAGTGGCGACAAAAATCCTGATTATAAGGAGCCTTACACCTTTAGAAATGACTTTTCTGCCCTGCTCCCTGACGGAAAACATGAAGACATGCAGGACGGCCTGCTCACTGCAAAGGCCGAAACAGGAATTTGCCGAGTAGTATGCTTCTCCCCCGACCATTCTCTTACGTTACCGGTCATGGAAACCGGGGCCATTGTAAAAGTGGTGCAAAAGTGGAAAGAAGAATACGCCGATCTTGGCAGCAAAAAAGACATTAATTACGTGCAGATCTTTGAGAACAAAGGCGAGATGATGGGTTGCAGTAATCCGCACCCGCACGGGCAGATCTGGTCGCAGTTCTCAATTCCTGTTGAAGTAGCAAAAAAGTCGAAACATCTTAAAGAATACTGGGAGAAAAATAAGCGCAGCTTACTGGCCGATTATGTGAAGCAGGAACTGGAGCTGAAAGAAAGGCTTGTCCTTGAAAATGACCATTTTGTAGCCCTTGTGCCCTATTGGGCAATCTGGCCTTACGAGACCATGATCATCCCTAAAAAACAGCTGCAGCATATTGGACAGCTCGATGCCGAAGAAGAAAAATCTTTTGCAGATATCATCAAAAGGCTTACGATCAAGTACGACAACCTCTTCCAAACCTCCTTCCCCTACTCTTCAGGCATCCATCAGGCGCCTACCGATGGAAAGGAGCACGAGGAATGGCATTTTCACATGTCTTTTTACCCGCCTTTGCTGCGTTCAAAGACCGTTAAAAAGTTCATGGTGGGCTACGAGATGTTCGCCGGCCCTCAAAGAGATATCACTGCAGAACAAGCCGCAGAAACTTTACGGGAGCTTTCGGAAGTGCATTACACTAAGGCGTAACTTCGGAATTTAAATTTAAAAATTTAACATTCTTCACTTCGTTCAGAATGACAATGACGCTCCGGTGAAATTGTCAATATCTTTTAGAAGAGGTCTCAAAAATGACATTTTTGAGACCTCTTATTCCTTCAGCTTCAGAAATGAAGGCACAAAAAAAGACCGGCCAAACAGCCGGTCTTTCTTTTAATATTATGGGGTCTTACCAGAAGACCGCATAGAGTACCGCAACGATCAACAGGATCGCAAAGGCGCCAATATTGAATGCAGGCCCGGTTTTGAACAGGTTCTTAGTGATCACAATAGATTTAGGATGGTCTGCACCCTTGGTTTCAATAAGGCTTATCACCACCATGATCAACATCGTAAGTATCCAGGTGATGAACATCTGGTGCATAAAAGGCAGGTTCACAAAGAATATGCTCTCCGCCCAACCGTGTGCTCCAACTTTAAAGTACAGCGCAATTGGAATGGAAGCTAAAACTCCCCAGATCGCGGCGCTGTTGGTGGTTTTTCTCCAGAAAAGCCCCAGCATGAATACCGCCAAAATCCCCGGACTTACTACCCCCGTATACTCCTGAATGTATTGGAATACCTGCCCAAGGCTTCTTAACTGGGGCGCAAGTATAACAGCAATAATAAGTGCAACAGATGCAGAAATACGACCCACTTTCACAAGGTTATGTTCAGAAGCGCCTTTTTGGATATAAGGCTTGTAAATGTCCATGGTGAAAATAGTTGCAGTCGAATTCAGCATTGATGCAATAGAAGATACGATCGCGGCAGCAAGAGCGGCCAGTACCAGTCCTTTTAAACCAATCGGCACGAATTCCCTGATAAGCCATGGAAACGCGTTATCGTTGATGATCCTGCCACCTTCAGCAATAAAAGAAGGATCGGTAAATTCATCACCAAATGCTCCGCCCGGGCCTGTGTTCATCACATAGGCGATGATCCCCGGTATCACAACGATCAACGGGATAAGCAGTTTTAAGAAACCGGCCAGAATGATCCCTTTTTGAGACTCCCTAAGGCTTTTTGCCGCAAGGGTTCTTTGAATGATATACTGGTTAAAGCCCCAGTAGTAAAGGTTAGCAACCCACATCCCGCCAAGAAGTACGGCAAGGCCGGGAAGGTCCCACCAGGCATCTTTTCCACCAGGAGTAATAATTTCCCCTTTTTCAAGGATCATAGAGAACTTCTCCGGCACCTTTTCGTAAACGGTGACCAAACCGTCAAAGACATTTCCGCTTTCCGAAACGTGCGAAAGGCCAATATAGGTAGTGATCAAACCACCAACGATCAACAGCACCACCTGCACCACATCTGTCCAGGCAACCGCTGCAAGTCCGCCGTAAAGAGAGTAGGCCGCTGCAAACATGGCAAGCCCGATAATGGCATAAATAAATACCGATCCGTCGCCGGTGCCCACGATAGTATCAATGGCAGTGGCTCCAAGATAAAGTACAGAAGTTAAGTTCACGAAGATGAAGAGCGCGATCCAGAAAACGGCCAGAATGGTCTTCAGGTTCTTTCCATAACGCACCTCGATGAATTCGGGAATGGTGTACAGCCCTTTCTCAATGAAGATGGGTAAAAAGTATTTTCCGACTATGATAAGTGTGATCGCGGCCATCCATTCGTAGGAGGCGATCGCCAGGCCAATGGCAAAACCGGAACCTGACATTCCAATAAATTGTTCGGCAGAAATGTTGGCTGCGATCAACGAAGTACCAATAGCCCACCAGGGAAGAGATTTGCTGGCAAGAAAGTAATCTTCAGAAGATTTGTTCGTGCCCCTCGACACCCATAGTCCAATCCCAATGATCAGCAGTGCATAAGCGGCAAAAATGATCTGGTCCAGTAATGAGAATTCCATAATTTAATTGTTGATTTTGATCCCAACGCTCAACCCGTGGGACGCGTCAAAAAATGTAGGTTGAATTTCCAAAAATTTTGTTAAATATAAATTTTTAATTCTGAATAGGCGAGGCGGCCGGGTCTAAAATTTTTATTGAATATTAAACTCCCAGATGCTGCTATTCCTGTACTTCTCCCCGGGATTTAGAATGGCTGAAGGAAAAGCGCGGTGATGTGGCGCATCGGGGAAATTCTGGCTTTCCAGGCAAATGGCCTGCCGGTGCGCTGCAATGTTGGTGCTGTACTCCCATTTAGAAGGAAGATCCTTGGGAACATATACCACAACAGCCGGTTGTGAGGTGAAAACCTTCATGGAAATACCACTTTTGGGACTCTGCAAAACGATCTTTTCGCTGCCGGCTGCAGGATCTGAAAAAGCAAAAGCCGTATCAAGAAAAACATTGTCTACTGCTTTAGCTTTTTGAAAATCTTTATCGCTGCCTTCCACCTGCAGCAAATCCCCTGTAGGGATCAGCTTCTCATCTACCTCAAGCATTCGATCTGCCTTCAGCTGCAATAGATGCTTTGTTACATCGCCCTCGCCCTGCAGATTGAAATAGGTATGATTGGTAAGGTTTACAATAGTTTTTTTATCGGTTTCTGCAGAATAATCGATCTTTACCCGGTCATCTTCGGTAAGCGTGTACCTCACCCATACCTGGAGATTTCCCGGATAACCTTCTTCCCCATCCCTGCTTAAGTAGCTAAGCAACACCGAAGGATCTTCACCCTTCGTCACTTCCTCCACTTTCCAGAATTTATAGGTAAAGCCATATTTTCCGCCGTGCAGGTGAACGCCCTCCTCCGTGTAGATGCTGTAGCTTTCTCCGTCTATTTCAAATTTGCCCTTTGAAATGCGGCCGGCATATCTTCCTATCGAAGAACCAAAGAATTTTCCCCTTTTATGATAGCTGGCAGTGAGATAATCTTCAGGTCTTTTAGGGCCCACAACCACGTTGATCTTTTTGTCCTGTTTCTGAAATTCAAGGCTGAAAATACTTGCCCCGAAGTTAAGTATCTTTAGTTCTGTGTTGCGAGAATTTTTAAGGCTCAGCAGTTGCAGTTGCTCAGTTGCTTCCGAAATTTCCAAATTAGATGTATTAAAAATTTTCCTCTCGAAAATAACAAAAAAACACGCACCTATAGAAGTGCGTGTTCAGGGATTCTTAAAGGACTTATCAACTATTCCAGCACAGAAAAGATGATCTCAGAATCATGGAAGACAGTATGCGTCTGCTTTTTAAAATCTCCTTCCTTGGCTTCAAAAATGTTATCCACGTAGGTCTGCGGATTAAGATCGATCAACGGGAACCAGGTACTCTGCACCTGCACCTGGATCTTGTGGCCCTTTTTAAAGGTATGATGAATGTCCTGCAACTTAATATCCACTTCGGTTTTCTGGTGGGGTACAAAGGGTTCAGGCTTGCTAAAGCTATTCCTGAACCTGCCCCTCATCACCTCACTTCTTACCATCATATGGTAGTTGCTCATTTTTAGATAATCCTGAGTTTCCTCAAAATCTTCGGCATCGGGAGGAAAAACATCGATCACCTTCACTACCCAGTCGGCAGCAGTTCCCGTAGTTGCTACCTGCAGCTTTGCAAGTATTTCTCCTGCCATAGTCACGTCTTCATCCAGAACTTCAGTTTCATAGACCAGCACATCGGGACGTCTCGCGGCAAAGCGCTGATCGTCTGTCATATATTTTCTTGGGGTGAACACCACCTTGATATCTTCAGAATAAGGAACAGGCTTTTTAGGATCACTAATGAAATCCTCTGCGCCTTCCTGCGGCTGCTGTGCCAGCTGCTCATCGCCTCCCAGGTAGAAAGACTTCTTCACCGCCGCTTTTGGTGGCCAGGCTTCATAAGACTCCCACTGCATCAAACCTGTGTCAAACATGTAAGCTTCAGGAAGAATTGTGCTGTTATCGCCGTCTTCCTTTAGAAAATGGTTAAAAAACAGGGTTTCCACGTTCTTTTGGTAGTCCATGGAAATGTTATCACCAAAATACACGTTGCCAATCGCCTGTCTTCCCTTGGTTCTTGCCCAGTCCCCGTGACTCCATGGACCCATAACGAGAATGTTGAAATTGTCGCTGGTCTTTTCAATGGTCTCATAAATGTTGAAAGGACCGTAAAGATCCTCGGCATCAAAAAGGCCTCCCACGATCATCACTGCAGGTTTAACATCATTCAAATGCTGAAGAATTCCGCGTTTTTGCCAAAACTCATCGTAGTTTGGATGTTCCTTAAGCTGTTGCCAAAAAATATTGTCTTTTTTATAATACTTGTCAAGATTGCTCAAAGGGCCGGCATCCAGAAAGAACTGGTACTGGTCTTTAGTTCCCAATTCGGGAAAGTTGTACCAGGCTTCATTTGTAGGCTGGTTCTTCTCATAGCCAAAAAGAGCGGTCGCATACCAGTAGCTCAACAAATACGCACCATTATGGTGAAAATCATCAAAAAAGAAATCAGAGATCGATGCCTGTGGAGAAACAGCTTTTAAAGCAGGATGCGAATCCAGCAAAGAATAAGTGGAATAAAATCCGGGATAGGAAATTCCCCATACCCCAACACGACCATTGTTATTTTTCACATTTTTGACCAGCCAGTCAATGCTGTCGTAGGTGTCACTGGCCTCATCAACCTGCTTTTCGCCCTTTTTCTTCGGAATAAAGGCCCGCATATTGTCGTAGACCCCTTCGCTCATCCAGCGCCCGCGCACGTCCTGGTACACGATGATATTCCCCTGCTTCATGAGGTATTCATTTGGCCCTATTTTAGACCTGAATTGGTCTTCGCCATAAGGCCGCGAACTGTATGGCGTTCGCGTCATCAAAATGGGATACTCTTTTGAGGTATCTTTAGGAGAATAAATGGTTGTGTGGAGTTTGATGCCGTCTCGCATCACGATGTCCACCTCACGCTTGGAGTAATTTGCCGCAACATCATATTCTGCTTCTGTTTGTGCAACAACAGGAGCAGCAATAAGGAAGCAAACGATCAGTAAAAATTGCTTTTTTAGAAACTTCATGTTTAGGGTTTGATTTTTCGAAGACCCTAATATAGAAAACTCCCACCAATGCAGCGCAAAAAAGGCCAGGGTTAATTCCTGAATTCCACGATACCTTCAGAAAGCCATTCCAGGAACTCATCGGCATCTGGAGTATACCCTGCCGGCTTCTGTAACAGGTTCAGGTTTGTGTCCATGATCACGTAGTACGGCTGTGAATTATTTCTGAAATTGCGCGTCTGGAAGGTCGCCCACTTGTCTCCAACTGTGCGAATCTTCTTCACATCTCCGCCGGGTTTGACATAATTGAACTGCTCCTCTTCAGAAAGCTCCTCGCGGTCATCTACATAGAGGGAGACCAGCACGAATTCGTCGCGCATCACATCTGAAACTGCAGGATCGCTCCACACCTGCTCTTCCATTTTTCGACAGTTCACGCAGGCCCAGCCGGTAAAATCCAACAGTAACGGCTTGTTTTGGGCTTTTGCAGCCGCAAGTCCTTCTTCAAAATCGTGATAAGCTTCAAGTCCCAACGGTCCCTGGGTATCCTTTTCATAAATGCTGTAAAACAAAGGTGGCGGGAAACCGCTCAACAATTTAAGATTAGCGTAAGGTGTATTGGAAAGGCCCGGGATCAAATAAGCCACAAAAGCCAGGGTGATGAAACCGAGCAGCAGGCGTCCCTTGCTCATCTTTTTCTTTGGCCCGTCATGTGGAAACCTTATCACTCCAAATAAATATAGCAGAAGCCCTATTCCCACGACTACCCAGATCCCTATAAAAATTTCCCTTTTCAGGAGGCCCCAATGCTCCACAAGATCGGCGTTGGAAAGGAATTTAAATGCCAGCGCCAGTTCAATGAAACCAAGCACCACTTTCACGGAATTTAACCAGCCTCCACTTTTCGGAAGCGAATTCAGCCAGTTTGGAAACAGCGCGAACAAAGCAAAGGGTAATGCCAGCGCCAGGCCGAAGCCTCCCATTCCAAAGGTGAGCTGCATCGCTCCCCCGTCTGTTGAAAGAGAACTTCCCAGAAGAGAACCTAATATAGGCCCGGTACATGAAAAAGATACAATAGCCAGTGTTAGCGCCATGAAGAACACCCCGATAACTCCGCCAAAACTGGAGGCTTTGTCGTCCATTTTATTGCTCCACGAACTCGGCAGAGTGATCTCGTAATAGCCGAAGAAAGAGAAGGCAAAAAAGATGAAGATGACAAAAAAGATGATGTTCAGGGTGACGTTAGTAGAAATATTATTCAGGATCTCGGGGTTTACCGAATCCAGCAAATGGAAAGGCAAGCTCAGCAACAAATAGATCAAAAAGATGAAAACCCCGTACATAACGGCGTTTACCAAACCACGCTTTTTTGTCCTTGCACCCTTAGTGAAAAACGAAACGGTAAGGGGGATCATAGGGAATACACAAGGAGTAAGCAAAGCGATCAAACCGCCAATAAAACCTAATAGGAACAAGTTGAAAAAACCGGCTTCTTCCTCATTTTCCACTTCTGCATCCTTGAAATTATCCAGCCCAAGATCCAGCGCAGCGGTCTTTGCACGGTCTTCATCAGAAACTTCCACGTTTTTATTTCCTTCCTCTACTTTTCCCGAAAGAGAAAGCGTAAAAGGTACAGTTTCCGGGGCAAGACACTGCTCGTCATCACAAGCCTGGAAAAGCACCTGCGCCTCTATGTCAGGATTTGAACCCGGCTTGATCTTGATCTTTTGTACAAACGTGGCGTCATCTTCAAAATACTTGATGTCCATTTCAAAAACCGGATCAAAAACAGCCGGCAAATCGGGTTCAACTGTAGCGCCTACAAGTTCATAACCGGCTTCTTCCGCATTAAAACTGAATTCAGTCGGGAAAGGCCCTCCTTCTTCAGGCTCTTCCTGCGAGTAAAAGTGCCAGCCTTCTTCAAGCCTGGCTTCAAAAACAAGTTTATATATGGAATCATTCTCCTGTTCTACCGAGGCCTTCCAGGTAACCGGTTCTATGATCTCATTCTGGTTCTCACCAAAGACCTGGGCCTGTGTGCCAAAACTTATGATAAAAAGTAAAAAGGGAAGTAATTTCTTCATGATGTATAGGTTAATCTCAAAATTGATCTGGTGTCTTCTTTAACGGCAAATCTTGCGTCGGGCCGGCGGCCTACCACCCACACGATATCGTTATGGGAGCACAGCAGCCAGCTGTTTTCCTTCTCCGGCAAAGATAGCTTCTCGTCTTTAAAATATTTGCTCAGCTTCTTTTTTCCTTTCATCCCAAAAGGATAAAAATAGTCGCCTTCTTTCCATTTTCTTACACCTAACGGAAAAATCAGCGCTTCTTTGTCTACAAAAATGACATTTTCTGAAGCTTCTTCCGAAAATTCTTCTACTTCTTCAATATGGAAAGTGCCCATCGGCAACATGACCACTTCTTCCTCTTCAGAAATGCCGAATTCCTTCTGCTTCATATCCGGGATAGTGGTGAGCAAAAGCTCCTCACGGTCCTTGATAAGGCGGTGGGTTTTCGAAAAGACCATTTTGCCCGGCTGGGCTTCCAGCAGGTCATAGACATCATTCCACTCTGTGAAGCCAAAGCCCCTGAAGAGCTCATACAGCACCGCCCGCAGATTGGGAATGGTCCTGAGCATCTTGATCTTAAAGCTGTATCCGTATTTTTCTTCCTTGGCGATCCTTGGGAAAATAGCCGAAATATAGTCGTCAATGAGCAGCGAACTCTGCTGCAGATTGTTTTGTGTTTTTGAAAAGCTTTCCAGCAGTTGCGGATTAATTTCCTGCATTTTTGGAATAAGCTCATGTCGTATCTTGTTCCGCAGGTATTTAGTGGAAGCATTGCTGCTGTCTTCCCGCCACTTCAAATGCGTATTGCGGGCATAATCCTCTATCTCTTCCCTTGAAAATGGCAGTAAAGGACGAATGATGTAGCCGTTGGTTGGCGGAATCCCCGTGAGGCCGTCAAGACCGGTGCCACGAACAAAATTGATAAGTACCGTCTCTAAATTATCATTGGCGTGATGTGCCGTAAGCACATAGTCAAATCCCAAAGTCTCTTTAAGGCTTTCAAACCATTGATACCTCAATTCCCGCGCTGCCATTTGTACAGAGATCTTCTTTTCTCTCGCATAAGCTTCAGTCTCAAAGCTTTCAATAAATACCTCCACCTCCAGGGCATCGGCAAGTTCGGTCACAAAGAGCTCATCGCCGTCACTTTCTTCTTTTCTAAGGTGAAAATTGCAGTGCGCCATAGAGAAATCCAGGTTGCTCTGCCGGCACAGGTGTGTCAAAACCACGCTGTCAACCCCGCCGCTCACGGCGACAAGGATTTTCCCGGATTCCAGCCTTGGAAAATTGGATTGCAGGTGTTTTTGAAACGGTAGTAACATAGAAGCCAAATATACCAAAAAAGCCCATTTTTGAAGGTCTATGCCGCAACAGTTTAATACCCGAAAAAACCTATTGTGGATTGCGGTTTTCCAGCACCTGCCTTAGCGCCTTCGCTTTGACCAGGCACTCTTCATATTCTTTCTCGGGATAAGACTTGGCCGTGATCGCCCCTCCTACCGAAAATGACACGTACTTTTCCGCCTCATTGTACAAAATGCTCCTTATTACCACGTTGAAATCAAAGTCGGCTTGAGGCGTGAAATAACCTATGGCTCCACTGTACACGCCGCGCTTGCTCTCTTCCAGCTCCTCGATAAGCTTCATCGCCATCACCTTTGGCGCGCCGGTCATGCTACCCATGGGAAAGGTGCTTTTAACCACTTCTACCGCGGGAATACCCGGTGCAAGCTGCGCCTTGACGGTAGAGATCATTTGATGCACCTGCTCAAAACTGTAGACCTTGCACAACTCCTCTACCATAACAGAGCCTTTTTTTGCCACTTTTGAGAGGTCATTGCGCACCAGGTCCACGATCATTACATTTTCTGAATGCTCCTTCGGGTCCTTCTCCAGCGCTTTTGCAAGGCGTTGGTCCTCCTTGAGATCTTTAGCTCGTGGCGCCGTTCCCTTGATTGGTTGTGAAATAATTTCTGAACCTTTCTTCTGAAGATACCTTTCCGGAGAGGCTGACATGATATAAGAACGGTCCAGCTTCACGAAGGCTGCAAAAGGCGGATTGGAAATAGCGTTCAGGTCGCGGTACACCTGTAAAGGTTCTATTTCGGCATCTTCAGCAAAGAATTCCTGGCAAAAATTGGCCTCATAAATGTCGCCGCGCTGAATGTGCCCCAGCAGGTGGATCACTTTTACCAGATATTCCTCTTTCGGGATCCTTGGCTTCAGCTTAATCGGCTTATTTAAAGCCTTCTGATTTTGCCCTTTTTGAGCCCCCAGCTTCTTGATCTCTTCCAGGTCCTCCTCTATTTCGTCATCAACCATCCGCAGGTACTGCACTTCCACCTCATCATCCTTGAAAAGAAAAAGCTTCTTTGGCTGAAAAAAATACAGGTCGGGAAAATGCAGCCCGTCGTGATTTTCCGAAGAAAGGGCTTCCACATCATTTTTAAGATCATAAGAAAGATAGCCAAAAAGCCAGTCGGCAGTGCTTTCCTGGTATTCCTGCAGGCGTTCAAAAGCGCCATGAGCCGAGGTTTTTATGGCCGTAAAAGCTTCAACCGCCAAAACAGCATCATAAGCTGTATATTTTTGATGGTACTTATTACTATCCAGCCACACGACCTCCTCGAACTGCCGTGACCACTCTAAAATGGCATTTTTGAACCCTGTTATGTCTTGAAAACTGAATTTTTGAGAAGTACGCACTATTCCTTGATTTGATGAGTAAAGGAAGAAACCACATCGGCCACGCCTCTTTCGAAGATCTCGTTCACGATTTCGCCTTTTTCAGGATCAAAGTTCTCATAGAACTGGGGAAGGCTGAAGCTTTCCAGTATTTCTGCACCAAAACGAGGGAACTTATTTTTGCAATATTCCAAAGCCGAAGCGCCGCCTCTTTTCCCGGGCGAGGTGCTCATCAACAAGATCTTTTTTTGCTGAAGAAAATGTCTGTCAATCCGCGAAAGCCAGTCAATAATATTCTTAAAAAAGCCCGAAACATTGGTGTTGTACTCGTTCACTGCAATGATGAGCGCCGGGAAGCTCTGAATCTTTTCAAACAGAAACTTCACATCCTGCGGAATCCCTTCTTTTTCGATCACAATACTGTACATTGGAATGTTGAGCTCCCTTAGCCTGAGCATTTCCACTTCATGTTCAGAAAAACGCCTTGTGACGTTATCGATCAACTGTTGGTTGATGGAGGTTGGGCTGTTGGAGCCGGCAAAAGCAAGGATCTTATTCATACCTGGAATTTTGCCAAAAATACGAAACAGGATCCACTTCTTTTTTTGCCCTTTTTAAGCTGAAATATTGTCTTACCTTTGACAGCTTAAATTATATAGTTTGACTTTTCAGGACCTTAACCTTAACACACCCCTGCTCAATGCTTTAGAAGAGCTGGGAATTACTACTCCCACTCCTATCCAGGAAAAGAGTTCTCCCGTTATTCTTTCGGGCAGAGATATGCTTGGGATCGCCCAGACCGGAACGGGAAAGACTTTAGCCTACCTGTTGCCCCTCCTGAAAATGATCAAATATTCTGAACAAAAGAACCCGCGGGTGCTCATTCTTGTGCCTACGAGGGAACTTGTGGTACAGGTGGTGGAAGAGCTGGAGAAGCTTACCAAGTACATCAATGTTAGGATCGCGGCAGTTTATGGCGGGACCAACATCAACACTCAGCGACAGCTGGTGGCACAGGGACAGGATATAATAGTGGCCACGCCGGGGAGGCTTTATGACCTGGCGATCAACCGCGACCTGCAGTTGAAATCGATTCAAAAGCTGGTAATAGACGAGGTAGACGTGATGCTGGATCTCGGTTTCCGCTTTCAGCTGAACAACATCCTGGAGCTGCTTCCGCAAAGCAGGCAGAATATCATGTTTTCGGCTACTATGACCACCGGGGTGGAAAAGCTCATCACGGACTACTTTAAGAATCCTGAAAAAGTTTCGGTTGCCGCAAGTGGCGCTCCCCTGGAAAATATTCACCAACAGCTTTTTGAAGTACCTAACTTCTATACGAAGGTAAATTTACTGAAGGAGTTGCTGCAGGATCGCGAACAGTTCCACAAAGTGCTCATCTTTGCAGGCAACAAACGCCTTGCCGACAGGTTGTTCGAAAATCTTGACCAAGCTTTTCCTGAAGAAGGCGCCATCATACATTCCAACAAAACGCAGAATTACCGTTTGAGAAGCATCAGGCAGTTTGGCGACGGCTTTTGCCGCCTGCTTATCGCTACAGATGTTATGGCGCGCGGGCTGGACATTGAGCATGTAAGCCATGTCATCAACTTTGATACCCCGGCTTACCCCGAAAATTATATTCACCGGATAGGGCGAACAGGTAGAGCCGAAAAAGAAGGACAGGCCATACTTTTGACCACTCCTTCAGAAAAAGAAGACCTGGAGAAGATAGAACAGCTCATGAACAAAAAGATTGAAGTTGTAGAACTTCCGCAGGAAGTAGAGATCTCTACAGAACTTCTTCCGGAGGAAAGGCCTAATTCTCCAGAGATCTATAACCCAACAAAGATTGCCGATGAAGATGCTCCCGGCCCTGCTTTTCATGACAAGAAGGAAAAGAACAAAAAAGTGAACCTGGGCGGCTCTTATAGAAGGGAGATCAAGAAAAAATACAAAAAGCCTAAGACCCGTGGTGATAAGAACTATAACCGCAAAAAGAAAAAATAAGCCTCTACTCTTATTTTGTATAAAGGCCTGATCTTGAATTTTCACTTCTTGAGAACCTGTTAATATTGATGTAACAGGAGCAATAACTTCTTCTAATGCTTCTAATCAAATGTTAATTCAAAGTTTTCACCTTTATTGCAGGATCTTCAGAAAATCAGCGTGAAAATTCCACTTTTTCAAAACGAAGTCCTGTAAGTCCCCTGATCACTTAAAGAGTCTTTCCGGCTGAAAATTTTCAAAAAAGAGGTGAATTTCAGGTTTTCGCGCAGAATTTGAATCTTCACCTGTTGATATTTTCTTAAAAAATCATCTTAAAAACTCCATTTTCTGAGCTAAAACGGCAATTTTTAGTGCAGAAAAATCCAACATTAGCGGAGTTAGATGTAGATAACACAAGGCTTCTCAATAATTATTACTTCTAATTATCAATTTATAAGCTATTGATTGTGAGCGTTTAAAATAATTATACTAATTTTAACTTAATTACCCCTTACAGAATTTTAGCAAAAGCCCTCTGTCGAGGCCAGACCTATTGACGAAAATGAAAAAAGGGAATTACATATTAAATGAGCAGTTCCTAAGCCTGCCACACAGCTTGTTTAATGGCGATTCGGGGCCGGAAAATCAGGACTTTCTTCTATTCATAACTTCCCTTGACTATTATTCTCTTAAGGCTACAAATTTCAAGAGCCGGCGCTACTTCAAAAATAAGATCAATCCCACGGACAGCCAGGACTTTTTTGGACAGATCGTGCACCCCGAGGATTATCCTTTATTGATGAGTGCTTTTCAAAAATGCGACCATCTTTCTATTTCCGAAGAGAATGAAATAAGTGTAAGACTGCGCTCACCCTTTGGCTATTGGAAAAAATATCTCTTCAAGAACAGGCTTTACACCGGTTTTGAAGATGAAGACGAAAAGTATATTTTAAGTATTGCCCGGGCTGTAGATCCTTACAGGGCGAATCACCGAAAAACTGTTTCAACCAACTTTGAGACAGAAAAATCTTTGCAGGAAAGCCTTAACCGGTACCGCGTACTCGTAAATTCTTTGGATGAAGGCTTTATGGTTGTAGAAATGCTGTATGACCTAGAGCAACAGCCTATAGATTTTCTCTTTGTAGAGATCAATCCGGCGCTTGAGAGGCATACTCATTTGTCCAACCCTCTTGGCCGCACCATGAAGGAGTTCTTTCCGAACCATGAGCAATACTGGTTTGACAAGTATGGTAAAGTTGCACTTTCGGGAGAACCGGTGCGGTTTGAAAAATATTCCCAGGCTACAGAAACCTGGTTTGACATGTATGTCTTTCCCTTTGGCAGTCAAAAAAGCAAAAAAGTGGCGGTCTTATGTTCAGATATCACCGAACGAAAACTTTCCGAAGAAAAGCTGCGAAAGGCGAATGAAATGCTGGAATACAAGGTTCAACAAAGAACACAGCAGCTTGAGGAAAATCACGACCTGTTGCAGATGGTCTTTGATACCGTCACCCAGGGTATCTTCCTGTTGAAGCCTTACTTTGGGGAAAATTTTGACATCATTGACTTTACTTATGTTAGGGTGAATAAAAAAGTTGTCCGCTACTACAAACAGAAGGAGATGGTTGGCAAAAGATTCCTGAAACTCAACCCACAGGCCGCCAGCACAGGTGCATTTGAGATCTTCAAACAAACGATGCTCACGGGGGAATCAAAAGATTTTGAGGTTTGCTTTGAGCGCAATGGAAAGAATAACTGGTTCAAGATCACTACCAGGCGCCAAAAAGGCCTTTTGGTGAACTCACTTGAGAACATTACCCGCCGTAAGCTGCGGGCTCAAAACTTAAAGGAGAACATCAGGTTCAAAAAACAATTGATAAACACCTCTCCAGATATCATCCTTATCTTCAACCTTTACGAGGAAAAGGTAAGGTTCATGAACCGCGATTTCACCAACGACACCGCCTTGACAAAGCAAAAGATCGAAGGAATGCCGCTTTTGGACTTACTTCCGTTGATCCATCCGCAGGACAGGGAAAAGGCGCTTAAGTTCCATGACAGGATCATGAAGGCCGGCGACAAGGATATTTGCGAACTTGAATTCCGCCTAAGAGGAAAAGAGAAAACCTGGAATTGCTACAACGCCAGGGCTAAAATCTTCATGCGGAACAAAAACGGGAATGTGTACGAATACATAGTACTTCTGCGCAATGTACAGGAACAAAAACAAACGCAGCAGGCGCTTATTCATGCCGAAAAGCTTTCTATTAAGGGGGAAATTGCAAGGACTCTTGCGCATGAGCTAAGAAGCCCTCTTGCGAGTATTGGAATGTCTGCCGATATCCTGAACCAAAAAACACAGGATCCCGATCACGACAGCCTTCAAAATTATATTGACATTATTAAGCGCAGCACCTCTAACCTTAACAAGCTGGTCACCGACCTGTTGAGCGTTTCCAATTATTCTCCCGCCGTCCTGGTAAAATGCTGCCTTGCCGAGACCACAAATAAAGCCCTTGAACTTGCACAGGACCGCATCTATCTTGCCGGCGTGAAGGTGAAGAAAAATTACAAAGGACCATACTTCATCAACGCCGATGAAGATAAGCTGAAGATCGCGCTGCTCAACATTATTGTCAACGCCAGCGAAGCCATGCTTCCCGATGAAGGTGAACTCACCTTGAGTATCACAAAAAGCCAGAAATCCTATATCTTAAAGATCAGCGATAATGGCTGCGGAATGGAAAAAGAGCAGCTGGAGCGCCTTTTCGAATCTTTCTACACGCAAAAACCGGGCGGGATGGGAGTAGGTCTTAGCTCGGTCAAAAATATTCTTGAAGAACATGGCGCCACGGTTAAGGTGCGCAGTAAACCAAACCTTGGCACCACCTTTATCCTGAGCTTTCCCTGTTACGAGGAAGAAGAAGGAAAATAGCAAAATCTTGTTCCATAAAACCGATTAATGTTTATCTTCGGCCAACAGAAGAAAAGGAGAATTACCTTTTGTTAAAAAACCAAAGAATCAAGCTGTAGTTGTATGGGAATAATAGATTCCATAGGCAATCTGGTCATGAAAAACCGGATGCAAACTTTAGAACATACTGTATCCCACCCTCACGACATTCAGCAGGAGGTTCTACAGCAGCTGTTGGAAATGGCCAAGGACACTGTTTTTGGAAAGCAACACGGCTTCGGAAGGATACGCAACTATGAGCAATTCAAGCAGCAGGTACCGCTTTCTAACTACGAAGACCTATACCCTTACATTGAAAGGCTTTTAAAAGGGGAACAAAACATGCTATGGCCTACCACCATCAAGTGGTTTGCCAAATCATCGGGCACCACAGGAGCTAAAAGCAAAATGATCCCGGTCTCGACCGAAGGTCTGGAGCAATGCCACTACCAGGGCGGCCGCGATATGATAGCTCTCTACATCAACAATTATCCCGATGCCAAGCTGTTTTCAGGAAAGAACCTTTCTATTGGCGGCAGCCAGGAAAACAACTTTTCACAAAACAGCAACTACTACACCGCCAACATTTCAGCAATTGTCATGAAAAATCTTCCTTTTTGGGCCCAGTTCGGGAGAACTCCCGGCCTGGAGGTGACCATGATGAACAACTGGGAAGAGAAGATCAGGAAGATAGCCGAGATCACTACTCAGCAAAATGTGACCAGCCTTGCAGGATCACCAATGTGGATGCTCCTGCTCCTGCAGCATATCATCGAGGAACAAAATATCGACTACATACAGGAGATCTGGCCAAACCTGGAAGTATTTTTCCACGGTTCGGTCTCTTTTGCACCTTACCGTCCGCTTTTTGAGGAGCTGGACAGGAATAAAAGCATGAGATATCTGGAGATCTTCAACGCTACCGAAGGTTTCTTTGGATTGCAGGATCAAAAAGAGGATACTTCCCTCCTGCTGATGCTTAACTACGGAATATTCTATGAATTCATCCCAGAAAAGGAATTTTTACTGGATGATCCCAAGGTGATTCCTCTTAGCGAGGTGGAGCCTGGCAAGAACTATTCAATGGTCATCAGCACCAATTCGGGGCTGTGGCGTTATAAGATCGGTGACACGATCAAATTCACCAGCACCAGCCCATATAGATTTGTAATAAGCGGCAGGACCAAGCATTGCATCAATGTATTTGGAGAAGATCTTTTTGTAGAACATGCCGAAAAGGCTCTTTCTGTAGCCTGCAAAAGAACAGGAGCCGTCTTGAGAGATTTCACGGCTGCCCCGTTCTTCTACGACCGCCAGAAAAAAGGGTATCACGAATGGCTGGTAGAATTCGTGCAGTCACCTCAGGACCATGAAATTTTTAGGGAGATCCTGGATGAGGAACTCGGGAAACTTAATGATGACTACGCGGCCAAGAGAAAACACGATATTGCCATTGAAGCGCCTGTTGTTCGGGAAATGGCTTCAGGAACTTTTTATCAATGGTTAAAGCAGAAGAACAAATTGGGCGGGCAGCATAAAATACCAAGGCTTTCCAACAGCCGCGAATTTGTAGAGGAGCTGCTTGACCTGGAAAACACTCTTTCTACCGAAGTTTAATTACTGCCCCAATAGCCCATCAAGCGTACTCCTGAAACTTTTGGCATTCCAGTTAGCTGAACCCGTCTTTTTCACAACAATTTTTCCTTCCCTGGAAATAACATAAGTAGTAGGCAAAGTATTTGACTGCATTTGTTCAGGCCCTGCTGAAAGCGGAAGGTAAACCGGAATATTCAATTCCTTCTTCTGCAAGAAACTTTTAATTGCTTCAGGTTCTTCCGAAGAAATGAAGTAAAAATCCACTTTTTGACCATAATCGGCATGCAGCTCCTGGAAGGAAGGCATCTCGGCAATACACGGCGGGCACCAGGTCGCCCAGAGATTGATCACGGCTACTTCCCCTTTTGACTGCCTAAAATTGATCTGCTGCCCGTCCAGCCTGAACAGCTGCCAGTTATAATCCTCGAGGTCTTCCCGATTTGCTTCAGAAATTTCCGAAGGGCTAAAGGAGATCAAACGGTTCAAAGCTATTTGCACAGGCTTTCTCGTCTGCGGAATAAACATCAGCAACAAGAAAAGGATGAGAAGAATATTTGACCAGTTTTTCTTTAAAAACTTCATATAAATCAATCTAAACAACAAAAGTAAGCATTCTATTGAAGCATCCTCAAAAATGCCATTTTTGAGACCTCTTCAATTTTGGTTTTTATGCGTATCTTGAAGCCATAATTTCAGTTAAATCTACACGAATGAACAATACCAAAAAAATCGGTTGCAGTTTGTTGACAGCGTTGGTTTTGGCCGGTTGCGGATCGGGCAACGAGACCACTTCCACGCCACAGACAGCTGCTGTAAACAAGGAACAAAATGCAGTTATGGAAAATGATCTTTTAAAAGAATGGCAGGGGCCGTATGGTGGCGTGCCGGCGTTTGATGAAATGGATTTGGCCGAGATCAAGCCGGCTATGGAAAAAGGAATGGCCATGCACCTGGCCGAGATCGAAAAAATAGCCAATAATCCCGAGGCTCCCACTTTTGAGAACACCATCCTGGCGATGCAAAAAGCGGGAAAACCACTGGACCGCGCCTCCACATATTATGGCATTTGGAGCAGCAATGTCTCTTCTCCCGAGTTCAGGGAGATCCAGGCAGAACTCGCCCCGGAACTTTCAGAATATTCCTCAAAGATCTCGCAGAACGGGAAATTATTTGAGCGAATTAAAACGGTCTACCAAAATTCGCTTCAGGATCCGCTTCCGCAGCAGCAGCAAAGAGCGGTACAGCTCATTTATGAAGACTTTGCCATGGAAGGTGCAGATCTTTCTGCGGAAGCTAAAGAACGATACGCTGCGATCAACAAGGAGCTATCCGGCCTTTATACGAAATTCTCGAACAACGTGCTTGCCGAAGAAGAGAACTACGTGGTTTACCTGAATGAGGACCAGCTAAGCGGACTACCTGAATCTTTTGTCAAGGCAGCAGCCAAAGCAGCCGCAGACCGCGGAAAAGAAGGCCAATATGCCGTACTAAACACCCGTTCCTCTATGGACCCTTTCCTTACTTATTCTGATGAGCGCGAGCTAAGGAAAAAGGTTTGGTCCAACTATTATTCCCGCGGAGATAATGATGATGAGTTTGACAACAAAGACATCATCAAAAAGATCCTGGAGCTGCGTGATGAGCGCGTGGAGCTTCTGGGCTACGACAATTATGCACAATGGCGCCTGCAAAACAGGATGGCCAAAACTCCCGAAAGAGCCATGGAACTTATGGAAGCCGTATGGCCTGCCGCTTTGGCCCGCGTAGAGGAGGAAGTTGAAGACATGCAAACCTTGGCCAACGCCGAAGGCAAGGAGATCACCATTGCTCCCTGGGATTACCGCTACTATGCCGAGAAAGTAAGACAGCAAAAATACGACCTGAACTCGGACGAGGTAAAGCAGTACCTGCAGCTTGACAAGCTTACCCAGGCGCTATTTTTTACTGCCGGGGAACTGTTCAACTATAAATTTACTCCTGTACCCGAAGGGACAGTGCCGGTATTCCATCCTGATGTAAAAGTTTGGGAAGTGACCGACAAGGAAACCGGGAAACACATTGGGCTTTGGTACCTTGATCCATACGCCCGAAAAGGAAAAAGATCGGGCGCCTGGGCAACCATGTACCGCAGCCATGACGACATGGGAAAAGAAGAAACCGTTTTGGCTTCAAATAATTCCAACTTCATCAAGCCTGCTCCCGGAGAGCCGGTCTTGATCTCCTGGGATGATGCCACTACTTTCTTCCATGAGTTTGGTCATGCCCTGCACTTTTTCTCTTCTAATGTAAAATATCCAATCCTTAATAGCGGGGTAAGAGATTACACTGAATTCCAGTCGCAGCTGCTGGAGCGTTGGTTGTCTACAGACAAGGTGATCAACCAGTTTCTTGTACATCACGAAACAGGAGAACCAATTCCGCAGGAGCTGGTCAAAAAGATCAAAAAAGCCTCTACTTTCAACCAGGGCTTTGCGACAACAGAATATTTGGCTTCAGCATTGATGGACATGAAGCTGCATACCACAGATCCAGGCAAGATCGATATGGAAACTTTTGAGAAGGAGACCCTGGAAGATCTGAACATGCCCGAGGAGATCCCAATGCGACACAGAACGCCGCATTTTGGACATGTATTTTCAGGTGAAGGTTATGCCACCGGTTACTACGGTTATTTGTGGGCCGATGTGCTTACTGCCGATGCTGCGGAAGCTTTTATGGAAGCCCCGGGAGGATTTTACGATAAAGAAGTAGCAAGAAAGCTTGTAAAATACTTGTTTGCTCCAAGAAACGCCATGGATCCTGCGGAAGCCTATCGTCTCTTTAGAGGAAGGGATGCGAAAATTGATGCTTTGATGAGAGACCGTGGTTTCCCGGTACCTTCAAGAAACGAGGACGCCCAATAGCACTTTTTAATACTTAAAAAAAGGCCGCATTTCTTAGGAATGCGGCCTTTTGGTTTTTATAAGGTGTCAAAAATGACATTTATAGAAGGTCTTTAAAATGATCTTTCAAGGCCTTTTCTGCAGCATGAAAACCGCACATGCCGTGCACTCCTCCACCGGGTGGTGTTGAGGAAGAACAAAGGTAAACTCGTGGATCTGGAGTAGAATATGGCGAAATTTTAGCAATAGGCCTGGTGAACAGCTGGGTGATATCCTGTTTTCCGCCGTTGATATCGCCGCCCACGAGGTTTGGATCAAATTCCTGTAGCTGTGTGGTTGTCTTTTTGGAACGCGCAAGAATGGTGTCTTTAAAGCCCGGTGCCGCACGTTCTATCTGGTCTTCAATAATTTCTGAATAGTCCAGTTGACTGCCGTTGGGTACATGAATGTACGCCCAGGCAGTATGTTTGCCTTCGGGAGCACGCGTGGCATCAAACGGAGAATGCTGGGCAAGCAAAACATAAGGTGTTTTTGAAGTTTGGTTTAAATAAACATCTTTTTCCGAAGTTTCCAGCTCCTCTTTTGTAAACCCGAAATGCACCGTGGCCGCTTTTCTGCACTTTTTACTGGTAAAAGGTATGGGCTCACTCAGCGCCCAATCCATTTTGAAGACTCCGCCCCCATACTTATAGTTGCCCATTCGTTTTCTGTACAGGGAAGTAAAGTTAAGGCCCTTGATCTGCAACAGCTGTTTTGGGGTAAGGTCAAAGAAATAAGTAAGCGCATTTGGCAGGTCTCTAATGTCATTGACCTGCTGATCCAGGTGAAGTTCGCCTCCCAAAGAATCGTAAAGGTCGAGCAAAGCTTTGGTGAAATTGCCGGCCCCGCCTTTTGGAAAAGGCCAGTTATAACGATGTGCCGAAGTGGTAAGCACTAATCCGAAGGAAGCCGAAGCAAGGTTGGTGAGCGGCAAAATGGAATGTGCCGCCGATCCGTAAAAGAAGGCTTTGGTCCTGTCCTCTTTAAAATAGTGGTTTGCCACCATTCTTGCAGACGGCAAGGCTTTGAGGCCGAATTTCATGAAAGGAAGAGGATACTTCGGGATTCCCAGTGGACCCAGCAAAGCAGGTGTCAATTTATCCCAATCCTTCAGCAGGGGTTCGAAAAGTTCCAGGTAATTCTTTTCATCCACACCTAGTTGGGCAGCTGTCTTGTAAATATCGGGATAGCAGCCGTAGGCGGTTCCGTCATCAAAAGGATGTGCGTAGGCTATTTCGGGATACACCCATTCCAGGCCATGATCTGTCAACGGCAAATTTCCGAAGAAAGGAGAAGCCAGACCCAATGGCAAGATGGAAGAACCCACATCATGTTTGAACCCGGGAAGCGTAAGCTCTTGCGTTCTCGTTGCCCCGCCGGGCGTAGAAGCCTGCTCAAAAATGGCAGTTTTGAGTCCCTTTTGCTGAAGATGAATGGCAGCGGCAATCCCGTTGCTGCCACTTCCTATAATGATTGCATCATATTTTTTCGACATTACGGCAGGTCTTTTAGGTCGAGCTCTTTTAAATGCTGCTCGAAAGTTATATCACCTTTTCTCTCTCCAATCATGTCGTGTGTATTGATATATTTAAAAAATTTAAGCCTGTGAGAAATGTTCTCATGCAATATTTCGGGCAGGATCATTCCCCACTCGGCGATCTTTTCCGGAACTTTAATGACCTCTCCTCCAATTCGCTTCTGGATCATTTTTGCCATTTCCAGGCGGGTATGGATCAATGGTCCACCGATCTCCAGCAGCTCAGGACCATCGTTTAGTTGAGCCACAACCACTTCGGCAAGGTCTTTTTGATGTATACTGTTGGTCTTTGCCTGCCCATCCCCCACAACAGGTATGAGTTTTCGTTTCGCCATAATAATCAGGTCGTTCAAACCCGAAAAAAAACCTACCGGCCTAATGATAGAGTAGCTAAGACCTGAAACCTGTAAGGCATCTTCAAACATCTTGTGAGATTTAGTGATCTCAAAATTTTCGGCTTTCTCGGCACCTTTTATTGAAACGTACACAAAGCGTTTTACATCATGTTTAAGAGCGTCATTAAGAATATTGTTGTTGGCGTAGAAATCGTCCTCGAGGAAAGTTTTCCCTCTGTTTGTAAAAAGGCTTACACTTTTACCAAGAGCCGAAACGACCGTAGTGATATCTTTTGTAATGTCATTTAATGCTGAAGCCTCTTTACTGGCATCAACTTTCCACACGTCGTTGGAATATTGACGCACCTTTTCTTCACTTTCTTCGGAATTCACCAGGGCACGCACCTCAATTCCCTGTTGGACCAGCAATTTAAGGACCTCGGTTCCCAAGGCACCCGAAGCTCCCGCTAACAAAACTTTTTCTTTCATTTTTTCAGGTTTGTACCTGAAAATACTTCAAAAAAGGCAAAAAAAGTGCTGTAAACAGGTGATTAACAAAAGATTTGCTATTTAGGAAAGCCTTCTAAACCCGCTGCTGTTGCTGCTCTTTTGCCATTTCTGTGCGGCAAAAGACCTTGAGGTTCTCTATAGCTTTATTCACCGGATAAACCTTGCGATGGTGACAGCAGATCTTTTCGGCAGGCAAGGTGGTGATGAGTTTGGAAAGTTCTTTTTTCTCGTTCGGATTCATTTCGTCCAGATGTGGTTTAAGCATTCTGAACAACGTTCTCGCGTCCATAAGTAGAAATTTTAGTTGATAAAGCTTTGGTTGTAAGCTATTTCATCTTGAAGATACAAAAAATTTTGGAGACGGCATTTTTCGAAGAAATGAAAAAGCCGTTAAAAAACGGCAAAAGAAATTCTATCTCCTGTACGTGAGAAGAACAAAAACGGGATTTCTCTTAATTCCCTATTTGGCAAATTCCATGATCACCAAAACAATGGCCATAAGGGCAGTAACAAAAATTACTCCCAATACAACGCCAACAATGACCTTTTGCACTGTAGAGAATTCATCCGTATAATTTTTCCATAAACTAGTTAAAGCATTCATGACATCAACTTTAGTTCAGGTATTGATAATTCATCAATAT
>JBAVJB010000023.1:0-9118 GCA_049687495.1 Salinimicrobium sp. | reverse complement strand
CAGTGACCCCTACCTTGTCGAGGTAGTGCTCTGAACCAGCTGAGCTAATCACCCTTCTGCAATCAAAAAAGGCCTCCATTAAGGAAGCCTTCTTTTGTGGGCAATGAGGGATTCGAACCCCCGACCCCCTCGGTGTAAACGAGGTGCTCTGAACCAACTGAGCTAATTGCCCTCATTATTTGTTATGAACTTTCGCATTTGTTAGAGTATGTTTCTCTGTCAATGCGGATGCAAATATAGACTACATTTTCAATTATGCAAAGAATAAAATCAAAAAAATTAAATTATTTCTGCAACGGTAAAAGTACTGCCACCCACATAGATCACATCATCTTCGGAAGCCTGTAGTAACGCGGCTTCATAAGCTTCAGGCACTGAATTAAATACCTCTCCAAAAAGCCCTTTTTGAGCAGCTTCTTTTTGTAAAACTTCAGCCTGCATTCCGCGGGGAATGTCAGGGCGGCAAAAGAAATATTTTGCGTTTTTTGGCAATAACGGCAGTATCGCATCCAAATCTTTGTCATTTACAACTCCGAAAACCACAAATAAATTGGAGAATTGCTCTTCCTGCAACTGCTGCATGGCAAATTGCAAGCCTTCTCTGTTATGCGCGGTATCACAGATCACTCTAGGACGTTCCTGCAGGATCTCCCACCGCCCTCTTAAACCGGTATTAAAAATGACATTTTCAAGACCTCTACGCAAAGCTGCTTCAGGTATCTCCCATCCTGCTGTCCGCAACACCTCGATGGTCTGTAGCACTGTCTTCGTATTCTTTTTTTGGTAATAGCCTTTCAGATCACTGGGATAAATGATTCCGGAGTAATCTTCAGCAAGAAAAAGTTCAGCATTATTTTCTGAGGCGATCTTACAGAAAACCGGCAGCGTCTCCTCCTGCCGCTCGCCAATGACCACAGGAGTATTCGGCTTGATGATCCCGGCTTTTTCGGCAGCAATAGCGGGCAAAGTATTTCCCAGAATCGCGGTATGGTCAAGACCAATGTTGGTAATTACCGAAACTTCAGGAGAAATAATATTCGTGGAATCCAGCCTTCCCCCCAACCCGACTTCAATCACAGCAATATCCAATTCTTCGGCAGCAAAATATTGGAAAGCCAATCCCACCGTCATTTCAAAAAAAGACAGCTGCTCCTGGTCAAAAAAGCTTTTATTCTTTTTAATAAAGTCAATAACCGCCTTTTCACTTATTTCATGGCCGTTGATCTTTATCCTTTCCCTAAAATCCTTGAGATGTGGAGAGGTATATAATCCTACATTATAGCCGCTCTCCTGCAGCACAGAGGCAAGCATGTGAGAAACCGAACCTTTACCGTTGGTACCGGCCACATGAATGGTCTTAAAACTTTTATGCGGCTCCTGCAGATGTGCAGAAAGCTTCTGAATATTGGACAGGTCAACCTTATAGGCCTTGCCGCCAATTTGCTGGTACATGGGTAACTGCCGGAACATCCAGTCAACAGTCTCCTGGTAAGTCATCAAAACTATTCTGAGAGTTTAAAATTATAGATGATGGTTCCCACCTGCTTGGCAGGAGCATCCTGGTCGCTGTTAAAGCGGGTTGCCAGTGCGGCTCTTTTTGCAGGGTCTGTGAGGCAGGGCGAGTTGTTAGTAGTACCCTTCACTCCCGGCACCGCTCTAATGACATCACCGTTGCGGTTCACCTCTATCTGTACCACCACTACACCGGCTTCATTACAATCCTGAACGAATTTCTCTTTATTCAAGGCTTTTCTCCCTGCAAGACGGTAATTACCGTCACCGTCAAGGCCAGTACCGCTTCCGTAGTAAGCTTTTGCCTTTGGATCGCCGTCGGGGCTTCCTTTGTCACCGGCAACATCGTCATTACCTTCTCCCCCGGTGGTCTTCCCATCCTTTTCGGGGCCGTTAAGAATACTGCTTAAGGCATCGGTAGTAGACTTGTCGGGTTTAGGATCGGGTTTCTTCACCGGCTCCTCCACCTTCTTTACCGGTTTTTCAACTTTTTGAACGACCGGTTCTTCCTTCTTCTTTTTCTCGATCACAGGGGCTTCCTCAACCTCTTGCGTCACCACCTCTTCCTTCACCTCGGTCTTCACCGGAGTAACTTCAGGTCTGGAAGTCTCGGGTGCAGATTTGATTTCCTCTACCGGCTGCTCTGCTCCCGAACCCATTTCTGATGTTCCGAAGTTGATGGCAATGCCGTTTTCGGGTGGCGGATCAAGGTAGGTGAACCCAAAAAACAGCAACAAGAGGATCAATAACACGTGTAGTACGGTTGTAATCGCAAATGATCTCTTTTCGTATTTGGTTTCGAGGAATTTCACCGGAATATTTTATTGGATTTCTTGATCAAATATGGTTCCACTTCTAAAAAGCGGAAAAATTACTCGGGCTTTACAGCCAGAACGATCTTGTAGCGGTTTCGGTTCGCAATGTCCATGACATCAACGGCCTTTTCAATAGGCACACCTTCTTCGGCGCGAAGAATGATCGTTGGGTCTTCAACTCCCGCAAGTTCTTCTTTCAGCCTTTGTTCCAGGGCAGTATTGCTCACCCGTTCTTTGTTAATGTAGATCTGCAGATCTTTAGTTATGCTCACAGAAATATTCTGTTTTGTAGTCGTCTTTCCTTTTGCCTTCGGAAGAATAAGGTCAAGAGCTTCCGGAGTAATAGCAGGAGAGGTAAGCATAAAGAAGATCAGCAAGAGAAACACAACATCGGTCATGGAACTCATACTGAATTCCGGACTAATTTTATTTCTGCCTCTTAAGTTCATACTATGCAGGTTCGTTTAGAAGGTCAAGGAAATCGACCGCTGTGGCCTCCATTTGATGCACCACTTTATCGGTTTTTACAACCAGGTGGTTATAACCGATGTAGGCGATAATACCCACAATAAGTCCGGCGACTGTGGTGGTCATCGCGGTGTAGATACCTTCGGCAAGAGCACCCATTTCAGCCTGTCCGCTGCTGGTTGCCAGTTCATGGAAAGCGATCACCATTCCTATTACAGTTCCGAGGAAACCTATCATAGGTGCCGCTCCGGCAATGGTCGCAAGTATACTCACGTTCTTCTCTAATTTATATACTTCCAGGCGACCGGCATTTTCAATGGCTGTATTGATATCTTCAAGAGGGCTGCCTATCCTGTCCAGACCTTTGGCAGTTAAGCGGGCAACAGGAGAATTGGCCTGTGCACATCTTATTCTTGCCGACTCGATATTCCCTGTCACAACGCTATCCTTGATCTGATGCATAAAGTTGCTGTCAGTTTCCGAAGCAGCCTTTATCGCAAAAAGCCGTTCAAAATAAATATACACTGCAGCAAAAAGCAGGATGAAAAGAATGGCGATGATGATCTGGCCACCCACTCCACCGCTTAAAAAAAGATCCATTAAAGACAGGGTTTTTTCTTCAACTATAGGTTCTGCCTGCTGCGCTGCCCCGGCAAGACCATCTTCCTGAAAAAAGTATAGCATGTGTAAGATTTAGTTTTTTATGTAACGTGAGAATATAAATTTAATTGTAAAGATAGTCAGGCTTTGGACTCCTGCAACCCAAAATTCGGGGAATAATCTCAACAGGCTTAAATATTAATAAAAGAGAAACTTTGTAAGAATAAAGCTGAAAGCCCCGGCCAAAAATCCGAATAAGGCAAGCGGCGCAATATTCTTAAGGTACCACATGAAATCTATTTTCTCCATTCCCATCGCAGCCACACCCGCAGCCGAGCCAATAATGAGCAAACTACCGCCGGTACCTGCACTGTAGGCTATAAAATGCCAAATTTTGTCATCCATCGGGAAATCATACATCGCCATAGAAGCCGCTACCAAAGGCACGTTGTCAATCACCGATGATAAACCTCCCAGGATCATCACCACCGTGTTCATGCTGGGGATGGAATTAGAAAGGGAATTGGCCGCGTAAAAGAGAGTACCTACTCTTTCCCCGTCAACAACCCCGTACACCAAACTCTCCAGTCCCGCCACTGCGAGAAGAATCCCCAGGAAGAACAGGATACTCGAAAATTCGATATTTGAAAGGGCTTTATGCGTAGAATAAAGATACTTCTCGTTACGACTAAGGTTCTTTACCGGCTTCACATATTCCGAAACCAACCAAACCACCCCAAGGCTGAACAGCATGCCCACATAAGGAGGCAGCCCGGTTACAGCCTTAAAAATGGGCACAAAAAGAATAGCGCCCAGGCCTGTGTAAAGCATTTTCTTACTGCTCAACAGGCGCTGTGATTCAGCGTCAATTTGATTCCTTCTTTTAAGCACGGTAACGCCTTTAAAGGCTTTTAACCTGGAAGCAATAAGAAACGGCACTATAAAACACAGCACCGCCGGCAGCACCACATGCTCTGCAAGTCCTGCGGCCGTCACTTTGTTATTGATCCACAACATGGTTGTGGTCACATCGCCTATGGGCGACCAGGCCCCTCCGGCATTGGCCGCAATAACAATAAGCGCCGCAAACCATACCCTGTAATCCCGTTTTGGAACCAGCTTACGCAGCAGGGTCACAAGAATGATCGTAGCCGTAAGGTTATCAATAATGGCCGAAAGAATGAAAGCCACCGTCCCAAGCGTCCACAGCAGTTTCACCTTATTTGTTGTCGTGATGGACTTTTTAATAATGGCAAAACCCCGGTGGAGGTCAACGATCTCCACAATTGTCATCGCCCCAATAAGGAAAAAAAGGATCTCGCTCACCGCACTAAAGTGGTGCATGAGATTGTTCTTGAATCCAAAAGCAGCTTCGGCAGGATCGCCTTCATTAATGTTGAAGACTTCCCCATGAGAATTGACTATTGAAAGCCAACCCTCATTAAAACCGAAAGAAATAATGGCCCAAATAAGTGTGGCCATCAAGAGAGCCGAAACAGCTTTATCGAGCTGTAAGGGATGTTCGAGGGTGATCGCCAGGTATCCTATTACAAAGGTGGCTAAAATTATGGGGATCATGGGCTGCTGTTATACCAGCTTTTTAAGAGCTATCTCAAAAGCTGTTCTGCTAATATTGGTTTTACTGCTGTTGCTTTGGTGAGTATCTTCAATGGCTTTTTTGATGATCGTTGAAGTGTCATTAAAAATTGCCTCATCGGTCATTTGCACTCTTCGCTCCATGAAATAAGCAAACACCCTTGCCATTCCGCAGTTAGAGATGAAATCGGGAATAAGACTTACGCGCTCATCGGTGAATTCCATGATAGGCCCGAAGAAGATCTCTTTATCGGCAAAAGGAACATTGGCACCACAGGAGATCACTTCCAGCTTGGTATCGATCATCTTGCTGATCTGTTCTTTGGTGATCAAACGCGAAGCGGCACAAGGCGCAAAGATTTCGGCTTCCAGTCCCCAGATCTTCTCGTTCATTTCAGCAAAAGGAATCATTTTATCACTAACAAGTGTATTTCCTTTCTTGTTAAGGAAAAGATCTTTTATTTCTTCAAAAGAAAAGCCGTCTTTGTTGATAAGGCCTCCCTCACGATCGATAATACCAACAACTTTAGCCCCCATTTGAGCGAGGTAGTACGCCGCTGCAGATCCCACATTTCCAAAGCCCTGCACGATAGCTCGCTTTCCTTTAACATCACCACCGTAAATTTCATAGTAATGTCTCACAGCTTCGGCAACCCCGTAACCTGTGATCATATCGGCAACGGTATATTTACGGGTCACATCGGGTGAAAAATTGCTGTTCTCAAGCACCTTGATCACTCCCTGGCGCAGCTGGCCAATGCGATTGATCTTGTCAGCTTCGGTTGGTTTGAAGTGCCCGTTGAACACTCCTTCCTGCGGGTGCCATACTCCGGAATCTTCGGTAATTGGAATAACCTCGTGAATCTCATCCACATTCAGGTCACCACCGGTTCCATAGTAGCTTTTCAAAAGCGGAGAAACCGCTTTATACCAGCGCTCCAAAACGCCCTTTTTGCGAGGGTCATTAGGATCAAAGTTGATCCCAGATTTTGCTCCGCCAATTGCAGGGCCGGAAACCGTGAATTTCACTTCCATTGTTTTTGCCAAAGAAAGCACCTCGTTCATATCAAGGCCTTTTCTCATGCGGGTACCACCACCGGCAGCACCACCCCTTAGGGAATTGATCACCGTCCAGCCTTCGGCTTCGGTTTCGGGATCTTTCCAGTTAAAAACAATTTCCGGGGCTTTATCTTGGTATTTATTCAATAATTCTTTCATAATACTGTTTAAAATTGTTGCAAATATAAAAAACTAAATATCCTAAAAACTTGATTTCAATCAGGTTTAAAAATCGTTCCCGAAGAATGGTCTTTTGGAGCTCCGGTCACTGCACTCAAAACATTGTTCTCTCCGCGCAGCTTCAGCACTCCCAAAAAGCCAAAAATAAGGGCTTCTTTAAAGTTCACTACCTCTTTTGAAGGAATAACCAGCTCAACAGCCGTCCTTTTCCTGATCTGCTCTATCAAAAAGCTGTTAAACGTTCCGCCGCCGGTGAGCAGCACTTTTTCTTCGGAAGTTCCTTTTATTTCCGAAGCAATTTGAACTGCAGCATGTATGGAATAGGTGTGCAAAAGATCCTCCACCGGGACTGAGGTGTCAAAAAGGGGAAAAATATGCCTGTTTACCCACTCTATTCCCAAAGACTTTGGCGGCTGCAGGCTGTAAAATGGCAAAAAGTTCAACCTTTTCAGAAGATCTTCATTCAGCTCTCCCGAAGCGGCAAAGGCTCCATCAGCATCAAAAGGTTTTCCAAGCTTATTAGATAGGAAATTCAACACTGTGTTGACAGCGCAAATGTCGTAGGCAATGCGATGGCCATTCTTTCGTGTAGAAATATTGGCAAAGCCTCCAAGATTCAGGCAATATTCATATTCTGGGAAAAGCAGCTCATCACCAATAGGCACCAGCGGCGCTCCCTGCCCGCCCATTTCCACGTCCTGCACCCTAAAGTCGCAAACCACCAGCTCTCCTATTCTTTTAGCTAACTTCGGAAGGTTCCCGATCTGCAAAGTATAGCGGTTCTCCGGCTCGTGCCTCACCGTATGCCCGTGGCTGCAAACCGCATCGAGATCTTTCAGCTGATGCTTCCGAAGAAAAGAAAGGATGACTTCAGCTAAAAGATCGGTATACTCTTCATTTAAAGACTGAAAATCCTGAGGTTCCAAAAATGCGGATTTTGAGAGGCTTTCCTCCCAGGCTGCGGAATACGGAACTGTTTCGGCGGCAAGAATTTTGTAACTCCAGCCTGAATTTTTTGTGAAAGTGAGAAGTGCCAGGTCGACCCCGTCAAGAGATGTTCCCGACATTACTCCTATAACGTTATAGTTATTTTTCTTCACAGCTGTAAAAATAGCCATCTAAATTGAAAAAATGCCTGTAAAAGGGTATCTTTGGGCTCGAAAATTCAAAAATTTTTAAACAAAGACCGAATGGATTTCAAGCTAACTGAAGAGCACTTAATGATACGCGACGCGGCCCGTGATTTCGCAAAAAACGAATTGCTGCCCGGCGTTATAGAAAGAGACGAAAAACAGGAATTTCCGAAGGAGCAGATCAAAAAGATGGGGGAACTCGGATTTTTGGGAATGATGGTCTCCCCGGAGTATGGCGGTGGCGGCATGGATACGGTGTCTTACGTGCTGGCGATGGAAGAGATCTCGAAGATCGATGCTTCGGCTTCTGTAGTGATGTCCGTTAACAACTCGCTGGTGTGCTGGGGGCTTGAAAAATTTGGGAACGAGGAGCAAAAACAGAAGTACCTTACGAAGTTGGCTACGGGAGAATCTATTGGCGCCTTTTGCCTTTCGGAACCCGAAGCTGGAAGTGATGCTACTTCTCAAAAAACAACTGCTATTGAGAAAGATGATCACTACGTGCTGAATGGGACCAAGAACTGGATCACCAACGGAAGCACGGCAGATTACTACCTGGTGATCGCACAGACAGATAAAGAGAAAAAACACAAAGGCATTAACGCCTTTATCGTGGAAAAAGGCTGGGAAGGATTTGAGATCGGACCGAAAGAGCAGAAACTTGGAATTCGTGGAAGTGACACGCATTCTTTGATCTTTAATGATGTAAAGGTTCCAAAAGAGAACCGCATTGGAGAAGACGGTTTCGGATTTAAGTTCGCGATGAAAACCCTTTCAGGAGGACGAATTGGGATTGCTGCCCAGGCACTTGGTATCGCAGCCGGAGCTTATGAGCTGGCGAGAGATTATTCAAAAGTGAGAAAGGCTTTTGGTACCGAGATCATGAACCACCAGGCGATCGCTTTCAAACTCGCAGATATGTACACTAACATCGAAGCTTCGCGCCACCTGGTAATGAAAGCTGCATGCGACAAGGACAATGGTGAGAACTACGATCTTTCAGGCGCTATGGCTAAACTTTTCGCTTCTCAAACTGCAATGGACGTTACAGTTGAGGCTGTTCAGGTACACGGCGGAAACGGATATGTAAAAGAGTATCACGTGGAGCGATTGATGAGGGATGCGAAGATCACGCAGATCTACGAGGGAACTTCAGAAATCCAGAAGATCGTTATTTCAAGGAGTATCCTGAGGGATTAGCCTGAAGCTGAAACAAGTTCAGCTTGACAGACCAAGGCTGAAATAAATTCAGTCCAAAGTTAAATAGAAAAAGCAGCCGTTTCCGGCTGCTTTTTCTATTTATAATGGTTGACTAACTTGCTTCTTAGAGGAGACAATTTGTTTAATTAAAGATGTCCTTATTTGTTTATACCATCCAGACATACATTTCTTTCGCTTTTAAGGCCACATCGCGGCCCATCATGGTTACAGAACATTTAGTAGTTTTTCTCCCTTTACAGGTTCCTATTTGCCTTCTTATTATATTCGATATTAGTGACATTTGAAGGGGGATAAGGCGCAGGTTCCTTGATGCTTTCTTTTTCTTTACATAACCGACGAGCCGGTCTCTATACAAATACAGAATTCTACCCTCTCAATCCTCCCTTTCGGCAGGCAAGCCTTCGGACTTTCCCTCCCTCTCTCAAGGAGGCAAACGGTAAGTTGTTTTCAGATCTAACTTTATTCCATAAAAAACCCTTCATCAAATTCATGATGAAGGATTCTAAAAAAGCCTGCGGCGACATATCAATGACC
>JBAVJB010000022.1:0-16058 GCA_049687495.1 Salinimicrobium sp. | reverse complement strand
CAGTTGGAGTTCCTTCACACTGTCCAACGGTTACATCTGCAAGAGTTGGTTTAACAGGAGCCTTATCATCAGTTACATATACGTTTTGATTTGCAGTAACAGAATTTCCATGTCCGTCATCAAAGGTCCAGGTCACTACATGCTTACCTTGAGTAGTTAAAGGGAAAACAGTTGATGTGGTGCCTGTGATTGTTCCGGCGCAGTTATCTGTTGTGGTTGGTGCAATTGGAGTTCCTTCACACTGTCCAACGGTTACATCTACAAGAGTTGGTTTAACAGGAGCTGTTTTATCTAAAACTTTAATGTTTTGCTTTACCGTTGTGCTTCCGCATTCAGAAGTTATACGGAAAGACCTTGTTATTACGGCAGGAGAATTTTGTTCCAGTACATCGCGATACTGAACACTTTCTATTTCTTTTTCTGAAGTTATACTTCCTCCAAGCTGCTCATAAGTGGAAGGGGAAATGGAGGTGAAGACATCGGAAAATTGAGGAACATCAGAATTATTAAAGGAGGTGCCACAGCCTTCGGTTTCCAAATTGTCAGGAGCGGTCACTTCAGGTTTTCCATTGACTTTAACCTTAATGGATATTTTATTTCGGCTAATACAATCGAGAGATTCTCCTTCGGCTACATAATAGGTATATTCCCCCGCCTGGGAAGTATTTGGTATAAGAGAAGTCTGCGGACTTCCATCTTCCGAAGCATAGAAAAAGAGCTTAAGGTTTTGACTGCTTGGAGTTGCAGTAAGAGCAACAGCTTCTTCGTTGATACAATACTGGACATCTTCTGCCTGTGGTACAGAAGTGATTTCATCTACAACAATATTAAAAGGAATGTAACAAGCTGAAGAACCTTTTAAAATAGCATAATAGGTGTTTGATCCCTTGGGGAAAGTTCCGGTGATTTGATTGGAAGAGGAATTTATTGGATAATTGTCATAAAATCTGGAGCCAGCAGGAAAATAAGATTGAAGTTCATTCACCGTGAATTCCCGCCCGGGATCACAGGTTGAGAAAACTATTTCGTCGGGCGTTGCCTGGCAGTTTTCCTTAATATATTTAGAGGCATCAATTTCTACAAGAATAGGTTCGGTAATTCTTCGTCCTTTACATTCGCCTTTTTTCTCATATCCCTGGATAAGACCTTTATCATTAAAACTTACGTTAGTAATATGTCCTGTCCCACTTAAACTCCCGATTAAAGGAATTTCGAATTGATCACCACAGGATGAATTCTTCAAAACGGTACAATCCTCGGTCACTTTAAAGATCAATTCCAAATCCCCAAGAGGTTTATTAGTATTGTCAGGAAGTGATAAGGTACCAATATTCCAGATGACCGATCCGTTAGGGCCCAGTGCAGGATCGTAAGTGATCTCGTTGGGAGAAGGGGTTTCATCTTTAAACTTGGCTTCGCCTGAAACAAATTCAAGATTTACGGGAACAGGAATCGTTACTTTTGCATCATTAATATCCTCAGTACCTCTGTTAAATACCTCAAGTTTGTATTTAATTTCTTCCCCGGGCTTAGCAGATTTGTCTTTGGTAGACGTTTCGACCTCAAAATCTGGTATATAAGAATCCACAGACATCGCCATGTTGAAGATAATATACGTGTCTTGTGTAGAGCCGTAACGGAATTTTGTAGAGGATTGCTTATTGCCAATAACAGAATTATTAGGATTCTGAATGTTGAACATGCTGATATCCAGACCTGTGTTGTTTACAAGGTTTGGATTTCGTAGGCCTTCTGTTTTTATCGAGGAGTTGAAAAAATTATTTGAGGCATTTTGGTCATGGCTTAGTGTTTGCCAGTTACTGGTGTTTAATTTCTGAATTTGAAAGTAATCGCCGGCAATTCCGCGATCGCCTTCTCCCGCCATCATTCCAATCTTCATATTGACCGGGCCATCCTGTACCGTATTAAAACCTGAAACAGGAAGTTCATAACTGAGGGTGGTGTTTCCTTCTACGTAAGCATAACCGTCAAAAACAGTAACATCTCGAAGGTTCATTTGCTGGTTTTCGTAAACTACGATCATACCCCAACCCCCGTAATTTCCTGTATTGTCTCCCTTTCCGGTAGTTAAGGCCATATCGGCCACCCAGTATTGTCCCGCTCCTCCTGACTTCACAATATCCGTCACTTCAGCATATGCGGTATACATATAATTATCTCCGGGAGTGTTGTAAGAGGAAGCATTGACAGTTTGATAGGATCCGCCTGGTCCCTTGAATTTTACTTTGATCTTCTCAGAGTTCCAAACATAACTACTGGTTCTCCCGGTCCAGTACAAGCCCGCAAAAAGTATATTTGAACATTCAGGTTTGGCGTCATTTTCCGTGGAAAAACTGAGCGTGGCACTCGAGGAGTTCGAGGTGGATGAGTCACCATCTACATCAACAACAGTCATCCAGTTACTACTGTTATTTTTGTCTGCGTCATAATCTACCAATGTCATGTTGGTATTCCCAATCATGGTGAAGTCTCCATTGATGTTGTAGATCTTCCTGTTTGGTGAGGCACTTGATGTACGTTGTGTAAAAGGATCTCTTACCTGCGCAAAGGTTTGCCAACCAGCACCTATGAAAAGCAGCGAAAGCAGGAGCCAGCTTCTAAGATCTTTATTCGGGAAGTACTTGGAGTAGTTTTTTTCCATAATGGGCGGAAGATTAGTTCAATAAAATTATTGAGGTATGGAAATATTGTATAATGCCAGCACTTCCTGCGGAAGTCCGGCAAAAGCATTTTCGATTTGCTCACGATCACATTGGTATGAACAAATCACCAGAATGTATTTTAAGTTATTAAGAGAGCTTAATGCTGAAAAGTCATAACTTCTATTTAAACTGGTTTGTTCATCGAGGTTCAATACCATAAGTTCGATATCTTTTAGTGCTGAAACTGACTTTTCCAAGGAGGAAAGATTGCTAAGGTCCAATTCGGCTTTTAATGCAGCTCCCTCACCAAAGGTCTTTGTTCCTTTAGGCAGAATTAAAACTGTGGTCTGCTGGTCATAAACGAGACTTTTAAGTTGAGCTACCTCCTGTGAATTCATCTTTAAAGATTTCTCAGAATTGCTCAATAGAGATCGGAGTTCGGTCAATTCAGTTTTTTGTGCATAACCGGAAACCGAAAAAATAAGAACGGCGCATGCCATAGCTATTGTTCTGAAGTTCCAGAATTCCATTTTCCTTTTTTTGAAAACCATGATCTTCTTTTTTGATTATTATTTTCCCCTGGGATTAATATTTCGTCGAGTGAAATAATATCCTGGGAATCATATTTTTAATGTCTTACTCTATTTGGTTAAGTTCAAATTGTCTCAAGACAAGACAACAGGAATAAGCAAGAATTCTTACAAAAACAAACAATGACTTGGGGGGAATCGAATGCTTCCGTGGGACAAAATCCTTTAACTATTAAAGTAAAAGTAGTAGGCAATCACTGTTAAAAAAAGGAAATTGTGTTGTTTTAGATATAAGGTGAGGTTTTACAGACAAACTACACAAGTGCAGTCTGTTACCACAACAGAATAGAGTGATAAAAGCCCTAAAAATCTCTTTTTAGGTCATTTCTTGTCTTGCCGTTTTTATGCGAAATTCCGTACATCATATTTAATTTTATTTAACCAGAAAATTCATGCGTGACTTGTAATGTATCTGCGGTGTTTTACCTTCTTTGTAAGCTTGTTTTTCTTACAAATTTGCTGAAGAATCCACTGGCTTTTTTTGCAGACTTTGGCCTATTTCTCGTAAATTGGCTATATGAAAAATAAGCTCCACGATTACAGGAAACTGTACTCTAAACACCAGTTGATCGAAGAAGAAATTCCCGAGAATCCTTTCGATCTTTTTCACTATTGGCTTCGGGAAATCGAAACGAACAGAGAAGTTGAAGAAGTAAATACCATGACCGTCACTACCAACGGCCTCGACGGCTATCCGCGGGCAAGGGTGGTGCTGCTCAAAGAGTATGATAAGGAGGGGTATGTCTTCTATACCAATTATCTTTCGGAAAAGGGAAAATCTATTGAGAATGATCCCAGGGTATGCCTGGCCTTTTTCTGGCCTGCTTCCGAAAGACAGGTGATTATCAAAGGGCTTGCAAAAAAGGTTTCCGAAGAGGAGTCTGAAGAATATTTTCGCTCCAGGCCGCGGGGAAGCCAATTAGGCGCCTGGGCTTCCAATCAAAGCTCGGTGGTTCCGTCAAGGGAATATCTTCAGAAGAAACTGGAGCTGTTGGAGAAAGAATATGAGGGACGAGAAGTGCCAAGACCTCCACATTGGGGAGGATACAAGGTCTACCCGGTAGAATTTGAATTCTGGCAGGGAAGGCCTAACAGGCTTCATGACCGCATCTACTATAGCAAAGAGAATGAACTGTACTGGAAAATGGACCGTTTAGCACCTTGAAAATATGAAAACTTTGATCCTTGTAAGGCATGGGAAATCTTCCTGGAGCGAAGACCTTCCCGATGAAGAAAGACCCCTTAAAGAAAGAGCTTATAAAGATGCAGAACTTGTATTAAAAGCTTTTAGCGAGAAAGTTCCAAGCCCTTTGACCATGTGGAGCAGTCCCGCCAACAGGGCTTTAACTACAGCCCATCTCTTCAAAGACGAGCTTAATGTGTCTGACAACCGGTTCAAGGTAAAAGAGAAGCTTTATACCTTTAATGTCAATCAACTTTTAAAGGTGATCTCCGGCTGTGATGATACCATTGAAAATCTGATGGTTTTTGGGCACAATCCGGCAATGACCCAACTGGTGAACACCTTGGGCGACCACTTTTTCGATAAAATTCCCACAACCGGCCTTACCGTGCTTACCTTTGAAGCAAATTCCTGGAGAACCCTTAAAAATGGCAAAACTAACCTATATTTATTTCCGAAGCATCTAAAATAATTTATGGAGAACAACCAGTATATTAACAGAGAACTTAGTTGGCTGCAGTTTAACGCCAGGGTCTTACAGGAAGCAGCAGATAAAACGGTTCCTCTGATAGAAAGGCTGCGTTTTCTTGGTATCTTCTCCAATAATCTTGACGAATTCTTTAAGGTGCGATATGCCACGATCAAAAGAATCGACCTGGCAGGAAAAGGTGCGAAAAGTGTGCTTGGAGGGATCAAAGCCGGCCAGTTACTGGAGGAGATCACGCAAATTGTCATCGATCAGCAAAGTGAGAGTTTGGAAATCCTCGATTCTATTCAGAATAAGCTGAAGGATCATAACATTTTTATCATCAATGAAAAGCAAGTCTCCAAGGCGCAGCAGCCTTTTCTGAAGAACTTTTTTTTGCAAAAGGTGAGCCCTGCCCTCGTGACTATAATCCTTAATGACCTTGCTGAATTGCCCCGGTTAAAAGACAGTGCTGCTTACCTGGCGGTGAAAATGACCATGAAAGAGCAGGTGGGCAAAAAGGGTAGTGTACAGCCCGGGCAGGTTCTTAAAGAGAAAAAATATGTGCTTATCGAGATCCCGAGGAGCATTGAGCGTTTCGTGGTGCTTCCGAAGGAGGGGGATAAGCAGTACATCATTTTGCTCGATGACCTTATTCGTTATCACCTGCATTCCATTTTCAATATTTTTGATTATGAAAGCGTGACAGCGCACATGATCAAGATCACGCGTGATGCCGAGCTGGACATAGATTCTGACTTAAGTAAGTCTTTTATAGAGAAAATTTCTGCCAGTGTTAGAGAGAGGATAGAAGGAGAACCCGTACGTTTTGTCTACGATATGAATATTGAGCAGGACACCCTGCAATATCTCATGCGCAAAATGGGCATAGACGCGACCGATAGTATTATTCCCGGCGGCCGTTACCACAACCGAAGGGATTATATGAATTTTCCAAGCCTTGGCAGTGAAGACCTTCAGTATAAAAAATACGAACCGCTTCCGGTTCCCGGGCTGGTTCTGCAAGGCAGCCTTTTCAAGGAAATCGCTAAGAAAGATTACCTGTTGCACACGCCTTACCAGTCTTTTTCTTACACGGTAAAGTTCCTGAGAGAGGCAGCACTTGACCCTGCGGTAAAAAGCATTAAGATCACGATCTATAGACTGGCTAAGATCTCGCATATTGCAAGTTCGCTGATCAACGCTGTCAAAAATGGCAAAAAAGTGACCGTTCAAATCGAGCTTCGAGCGAGATTCGATGAAGTGGCCAATATCAATTATGCCGAACAGATGCAGCAGGAGGGGGTGAATCTTATCTTCGGGGTCAAAGGTCTCAAAGTGCACTGCAAAGCCTGTGTGATAGAGCGGATGGAAAACAATAAACTGCGCAGGTATGGATTTATAAGTACCGGAAATCTCAATGAATCTACTGCAAGGGTATACTCAGATCTTACGCTGTTTACCAGTGACCAGAATATTCTGAAAGAGGTGAACAAAGTCTTTGACTTTTTTGAGGTGAACTATAAAGTGAGCCGGTATAAACATCTTATCGTTTCTCCACATTATACCCGCAGTGCCCTTATCAAATTGATTCAAACTGAAATTGACAATGCCCGTGAAGGCAAGCCTGCAGGAATACACCTAAAGCTCAATTCCCTTTCTGACTACGGACTCATAGACAAACTTTACGAAGCCAGCAGGGCAGGAGTGAAGATGCGGCTTATTGTCCGCGGGATCTGCTGCCTTATTCCGGGAGTGAAGGGAATGAGTGAAAACATTCAGGTGATAAGCATTGTTGACAAATACCTGGAGCATCCGCGGGTTTTTATTTTTGAGAACGCGGGCACACCAAAGGTATACATTTCTTCAGCCGACTGGATGACGAGAAACCTGGATTACCGCGTGGAAGTAAGCTGTCCAATTTATGACAGCGATATTCAGAAGGAATTGATGGAGACCTTCGAGATCTGCTGGGCAGACAATATTAAAGCGAGAGTGATCACGTGCAAACAGGACAACGCCTACAGGAAGAACAACAGGCCGCCACTGCGCTCGCAGTTTGCGCTTTATGATTACTATACTGAGAAACTGGAAAAAGAAAAGGTTTGATCGTTCAAAAGAAATATGCCGCTATAGATATTGGTTCTAACGCCGTACGCCTGCTCATTTCAACCATCACCGAGCAGGAGGGAAGGGAACCGCTGTTTAAAAAGACTTCGCTGGTAAGGGTACCAATTCGTTTGGGGGCAGATGTTTTCCTGTCAAAAAAGATCTCTGCTGAAAATACCAAGAGAATGGTCGATACCATGCAGGCATACAAACTTCTCATGCGGTCTCACAAGATCGAGAAGTATAAAGCCTGTGCGACTTCAGCTATGCGCGAAGCAGAAAATGGAGAAGAAATTGCCGAACTCATAAGAGAACAAACCGGTATTGACATCAATATCATCGATGGAAATGACGAGGCCGCAATTATTGCTGCTACAGATCTTCACGCGCTCATCCAGACAGATAAAACTTACCTCTATGTGGACGTTGGTGGGGGTAGTACCGAATTTACCCTTTATTCAAGCGGAAAGACCGTTGCTTCAAGATCTTTTAAGCTAGGAACAGTAAGGTTGCTGGAAGACATGGTGCCCGATGAAGTGTGGAAGGAAACTGAAGAATGGGTTAAAAGAATAACAAAAGAATATACCAAGATCGATCTTATTGGGTCGGGTGGAAACATCAACAACATCTTTAAAAGCAGTGGGAAAGCCAACGGGAAACCTCTTAGTTTTTTTTACTTGAGTTCTTACTACCAGCTGTTGCAGTCCTTTACTTATGAAGAAAGGATAACTCAACTCAACCTTAACCAGGACAGGGCCGATGTTATTGTGCCTGCCGCCAAGATCTACCTCTCGGCCATGAAGTGGACCAGGGCACGCAGGATATACGTTCCAAAAATTGGACTTTCAGACGGAATTATTAAATCGCTTTACCAGGAAGGTAAAGAAGAAACTACCCGTGCATAGTTTCAGATTTGCCAAGATCCTTCATGATTTCGGCTTCAAAAATGAGCAGATCCTGCCACTTCTTATCGACCGCTTTTCGGTCGCCGTACTTGCGGGCAAAATTGAGGAACATGGTGTAGTGGTTGGCCTCGCTAACCATAAGGCTCCTGTAGAATTCTGAAAGCTCTTTGTCCTCCAGGTTTTCCGAAAGCAACCTAAAACGTTCGCAGCTGCGCGCCTCAATAAGCGCAGCATAGAGTAGTCTGTGAACAAGATGATCGAGTCTGCTGCCGCCTTTCGGAAAAAATTTCATGAGCTGCGCTACATATTCGTCTTTACGATCTCTTCCCAAAATGTAGCCGCGCTTAAGAATGATGTCGTGCACCATTTTAAAATGCCCCATTTCTTCCCTTACCAGTGCTGTCATTGCAGTAACCAGTTCAGAATATTCGGGATGCGTGACGATGAGCGAGATAGCGGTAGAAGCCGCTTTTTGTTCACACCAGGCGTGGTCTGTGAGGATTTCCTCAATGTTTTTTTCTACAATATTCACCCACCTTGGGTCGGTAGGAAGTTTAAGGCCTAACATAATTAAACATCTAGATCAAAGGTGGAACGTAACTTCTCTAAAAGGGGATTTTTCTCCTTTAGTTTTTCAAATTTCTCGATAGGCGTGAAGGCAAACTTTTTCTCGGCTTTTTCATTCACGCTAACTTCCAGCTGAATCTGCGTGTTTTGCAGCTTTTCCTTGAGGAAGCCCATGAGGTAATACTGTACTTTTTCAAGTTCCAGTTTCATGGTCTCGTTTGGCAGCTCGACCCAGATCTTATTTCCCTTGAGAGCAGGGGTATCTGTTTGCATGATGGAAGAAAGGATCTTTTCACCTTTGTCGTTCTGCTCCTGTGCAAATTCGTGCCAGGCCTCCTGCATTTGCTCTTCGGTGAATTTGCCGTTTCTCACGACCTCTTCTTCCTTCTTGGCATCACGCTTTTGTGCCTCCAGCTCTTTTTTCTTCTGAATGCTTTTTAAAGAAAGACCCGAAACCTTCTTTTTTGGAAGTTCAGGTTGAGTGGCTGCTTCGGCTGTTGGTTCAGGTTTTTCTTCTGAAGCTGCTGCTTCTGAAAGGTCTGCTGCTGCGGGCTCTGCTTCGGTAGTGGTAGTGGCTGTTTGGATTTCCTGTAGGTCAGCGCTTTCCGCAGGCTTTTCTTCCGAAGCAATGTTTTTCTCAGGCTGTGGCTCTGCAACACAATCTGAAGCATTCGCCCGTTTCTCTGGTAGCTGAGCTTCCCTTGGCGGCGCCGAGTTACCCGTGGCATATTCAGCATTAACAATGACCTCTTTTTCCTTTTTTGACAGTTTGAGTGCCGGAGTAGGTTTTGGAGGCCCCGAAAAATGCGAAGGGGAAATTATGAATGCGTTATCCTTTTTTTTTTCGGCTCCAAATGTAATGGAGGCCAACTGCATTAGGCAGAGTTCTACAAGGAGACGTTGATTGCGGCTGCTCTTGTACTGCAGGTCGCACTCGTTGGCGAGCTCGATTGCCTTCAGTAAAAATTCGGGAGAAGCACTTTGGGCCTGTTCAAAATAAAGGGCCTTTGTATTTTCTCCCACCTCCAGTAAATTAATGGTCTTGGGGTCCTGGCAAACCAGCAGGTCTCTAAAATGAGATGCAAGGCCGGCAATAAAATGGTGGCCGTCAAACCCGTGTGAAAGTATCTCGTTAAACAGCAGTAACAGCTGCGGGATATCATTTTTAAGGATCAGGCTCGTGGCGGTAAGGTAAGTGTCGTAATCCAACACGTTAAGGTTCTCGGTCACGGCCTGCCTGGTAAGCTCTTTACCTGTGAAGCTTACTACCCGGTCATAGATAGAAAGCGCATCCCTCATCGCGCCATCGGCTTTTTGGGCAATGATGTGCAAAGCGTCATCCTCGGCTTTTACACCTTCCTGTTCTGCAATATATGCCAGGTATTCTTTTGCGTCTTTTACGGTGATCCTCTTGAAATCAAAGATCTGGCAACGTGAAAGAATGGTAGGAATGATCTTATGCTTCTCTGTAGTCGCAAGAATAAAGATCGCGTGCTTTGGCGGCTCTTCCAGGGTCTTCAAAAAGGCATTAAAGGCAGCCTGTGAAAGCATGTGCACCTCATCGATGATGTACACCTTGTATTTTCCAACCTGCGGCGGGATCCTCACCTGGTCGATAAGGTTCCTGATGTCATCTACCGAGTTGTTTGAAGCGGCATCCAGTTCAAATATGTTGAAGGCAAAATCTTCATTGGGATCCTGGTTGCCATCCTGGTTGATCTTCTTGGCAAGAATACGGGCGCAGGTAGTCTTTCCAACTCCCCTGGGACCTGTAAACAAAAGGGCCTGGGCCAGGTGATCATGTTCAATGGCATTGAGTAAGGTGTTGGTGATAGCTTGCTGGCCCACAACGTCTTTGAACGTTTGGGGGCGGTATTTTCTTGCCGATACTACAAAATGCTCCATTGAAAAATATTAGAAGACAAATATAAAAATACAAATCTGAAGCAGGGCGCTATCAAGAGGTTTTTATCCACAAATGCCTGTTGAAAATGCTATTTTTAAGACCTCTCAAAAATGTCATTTTTGGAAGCCTTTTAAATGCTACCTTTGTCGCCAAGCAGACCGCCTTATCGTTCCGCCGAACTTGTTTTAGCGGGAAGGAAAGTCCGGACACCATAGGGCAGCATAGTGGGTAACACCCACCGATCCCGAACTCGCTTTGGGACCAGGACCAGTGCAACAGAAAGAATGTACAGGTAATGCTGTAGTGAAACCAGGTAAACTCTATGCGGTGCAATGCCATGTATACCGGCTGTTAAGGATTGCCCGTCCGTTGCCGGAGGGTAGGCAGCTCAAGACCTTTGGTAACAAAGGTTTCAGATAAATGATAAGGACCCCAGCTTTGGTTGAGGGACAGAATCCGGCTTACAGGTCTGCTTTTTTCTTTACCAGGATCTTCTGCGCCCATTCCAGCGCGGGCTCCAGCTCCTTAAAGATCTCAAAAGGTATTTTGCAGAAGTTCTTCTCGAACTTTGCCATGTTCAGGGAAGTAGGCTTTTTGCTCACTATGGCAATACCCTTGAGGTTCTTCACGGTGTCCAGATCGAGATATACTGTAGGATTAACATTGTAGTCGTTGACGCGGTAAGAGAGGTAAATAAAGTTCCTGCCGTCGTAATAATCAGAACAAATTACCACAAGATCTTCAACCTGTTTTTTCTCGAGGATTTCTCCTTCCCGAGGCATCGATATTACATAATCCTCAAAAAATTCAAGGACGGTAAACTCCAGTTCTAAGACTCTTTTAGGTTGTGGCATCCCCTAATTTAAACAAAAAAACTGAAAACGGAATTACCGTATTTTCGGACTTCAGAAAAATGTTCCAGGCCCGAAAGATCAATTTTTTTGGAGTGTTCTATAATGAGAGAACCACCTTCTTCCAGTAAATTTCTTTCAAAAACGGTTGTGGCCATTTCAGAAAGGCTTTCCACTTCAAAATTGTAAGGCGGATCGGCAAAAATGATGTTTGCAGTTTCCGAAGTTGCTTTAAGATACTTAAAAACGTCACTTTTGACCGTTCTTATGGGGAGGTCAAGTTCTGCAGAGATCTTATTGATGAATTTTACGCATTCAAAATGTCCGTCAACAGCAATGATCTCGTAAGCGCCGCGAGAAGCGAATTCATAAGAGATATTCCCTGTTCCGCTGAAAAGGTCGATCACCTTGAGGGCAGTAAAATGGTACTGGTTGTTCAGGATGTTGAAAAGGGCTTCCTTGGCAAAATCTGTGGTTGGTCTTACCGGCAGCTTCTTTGGCGCAGTGATCCTTTTTCCTTTATGTGTTCCCGAAACTATTCTCATGAAAGTGCTTTTAAGAGGGTATATTGCATGCGGCCTTTTGGCGGTTCTTCTTTTGCTGAATAAGGATACCCAAAAGAGGTTTCCAGGAAAGAGATCTTCTTCACGTAAGTGTAAGCGATATTGTAATAATCTGAATCTTCCACGATCTTGCCCAGCAGGATGAGTTCAAATTCTGAAGTGTCCATCTCCAGCTGTTCTGCAGTGAAAAGAAGGTAATAGATAAAATCTTCCTTGGTCTTGCACTTAAAGGAATTTGCCAGGAGCAAATTACCGTTCTTGATCACCAGCAGGTCATAGCCGCCCGGGTAGCAATTTAAGTAAGCCTTTGTGCCTTCAGTATCTTTATTGAGCTTCAGGAATTCTTCAGCTAGAATGCTCACACAATGCCTGTATTCAAATTCCCCGTACTTCTCAAAAAAGAAGTTATTGATATTGGTGTACGGAATATAGACATTGACCATTCCAAAGTTATCAAGCTGGTCATATGCCACAAAATCGTTTTCAAGGATCCTGGTGTTGAACTTGAGGTAATCTGAAGCATTCTCTTCTTTAAAAAGCTTTTCGGGCACCAGGCTGTACAGCTCGTTCGAGAACAATACGATCACTTCCAGGTCGTCACGCTGCAAGAATTCTTCCTGCTCGTAGACTTTTTCTATTTGCTGAAGGACCTGAATAGGATTCAGTTTCTTTGGAAAAACAATGTCTTTAAAGAACAGGATCCTCTTTTCTTCCTGCAATAAGGCGCAAAAAGAAAGTCCATTCAGGCTAACCTGAATGGACAGTTTTATTTCTTTGGTATTTGGATGCTTATTCAGCGTCACCATAAGTTTTAGGCCAGTTTCCACTGGTGTTGACCTCTTGCATAGAACCAACGCTGATGAAAGGACCGTTTACATTATCAACGGAAACTACTTCGTTCTCCTGTAGTACCAGGTCTCTGTCCTGATCGTGCAGAATAGTTTCCTTAGCTACTTTGGCTTCAAAAACAGGGATCATAGTTCCACTTTTGTCGATCATTCCCGCATCAAGCTTGATCTGTTCATCAACCCCTGCGATAGGTATGTTCATCATGGTCTTGTACCGGTCGCTGTTTCCAAAGAGAGAATCTTTTACAGATTTATATCCAAGAGTATCAATCACAACAATCTCTTTTCTTCGGTCAACCCCGTAAGTCTTGCGGTACTCTTCATCCATTACAGTAGTATCTCTACGCTGGGTAAGGGTGAACTGTGCAGTATCGATGAAACGGATCAAATTATTCCAGTTGCCTTCAAATTTTCCGGTAACTGTTTTGTGAGCAAGTTCGGCATCACGAATGTCTTTAAGGTTTTCAATAACCTTGGCATACCGCTGCTCTTTTACATCATTAAATTTAATTGGTTCATAGACCGAATTAAAGACCAGGTATCCCAGGACGATAATAACAATCCAAAGAACTAACTGAATGGCAAGTCTCATGCGTTGTTTGAGTTTAATTAGTGTTCCACGCAAATCTACAATTTTTTTTTATTCGCAAAAGTTTCTTCCGAAAAAAACCTTGCTATCTTTGGGTTTTGACCAAACTGAACCATGGAAGAATTGAACGTTGCATCTTTTTACCGCCTGTTGCTTGAGGATCTGAAATTTGAGGCCAAAGTCAAACAGGATATAGCCCTGCAACAATTGGCTTCTTTTGTGGTTGATGGCAATAAAGATGCCCTCTTTCTGCTGAAGGGTTTCGCCGGAACGGGGAAGACCACTATTATAAGTTCCCTGGTAAAGAACCTTTGGAAAGTGAAGAAAAGCGGCGTGCTTCTGGCACCTACAGGAAGGGCTGCAAAGGTGATCTCCAACTATTCGGGTCGCGAAGCATTTACCATTCACAAGAAGATCTATTTTCCGAAGAAAAAAGGAGGCGCGGGAGTGCAATTCGTAATGCAGCCTAACAAGCACCGAAATTCTATTTTTATTGTTGACGAGGCCTCAATGATACCCGATGTGAACAACGACGCGAAGATGTTTGAAAATGGCTCTTTGCTCGATGATCTTATACAATATGTGTATTCAGGGCACAACTGTAAGCTCATTTTAATTGGAGACACGGCCCAGCTGCCGCCGGTAAAGCTGGAGGTAAGCCCGGCGCTGGAGGAGCACAAGCTGCAAAACACCTATCTCAAAGAGGTGACCCATATTGAGCTTGACGAGGTGGTGAGGCAGAGTGAAGAAAGTGATATTCTACTTAATGCTACTTTAATAAGAGAGGCTTTAAGAGAAGAATTCTATGAATCTTTTCAGTTTCAGCTTACCCAAAAACAGGATGTGGTGCGGCTTATAGACGGTTACGAGATCATGGAAGCTATAGAAGATTCCTACCGCAACCTGGGCCATGAGGATACGACCATTATTGTGAGGTCAAATAAAAGGGCCAACCTGTACAATCAACAAATAAGACAGCGAATCCTTTTCCAGGAAGAAGAGATCTCTGCCGGCGATTATCTCATGGTGGTCAAGAACAACTATTTTTGGGTCAAACCAAATTCTGAAGCCGGTTTTATTGCCAATGGCGATATTATTAAGGTGCTTGAGATCTTTGCGATTAAAGAATTGTACGGCTTCCGCTTTGCGGAAATTAAAGCCCAGATGGTCGATTACCCTAACATGAACCCCATTGAGACCGTGGTGATGCTGGATACTTTGGAGAGCAATAATCCTTCCCTTACTTATGAGGAATCAAACAAACTTTACCAGGAAGTGATGAAAGATTATGAAGAGGAACGAACCAAATACAAGAAGTTTTTGAAGGTCAAGAACAACAAGTACTTCAATGCGCTGCAAATCAAGTTTTCCTATGCGATGACCTGTCATAAATCCCAGGGTGGCCAGTGGAAAACAGTTTTTGTGGAGCAGCCGTACCTGCCAAACGGGGTTGACAAAGATTACCTGCGTTGGCTATACACCGCCGTCACCCGGGCACAGGATAAGCTGTATTTAATAGGCTTCAAAAATGACTTTTTTGAGACCTCTTAAATTTTATCCTTAACTGCTATTTTTGAGACCTTTGTAAAGCATAAATTAGAGAACAATATGAACACCGCTCCGCTTAAGATAATCGCTATGATCCCGGCACGCTATGCCGCCAGCAGGTTTCCCGCAAAATTAATGCAGGACCTCAATGGCAAGACCGTCATTTTGCGCACCTATGAGGCTGCAAAGCAAACCGGCCTTTTTGAAGAAGTCTATGTGGTGACCGACAGCGATATCATCTACAAAGAAATTTCCGAAAACGGCGGCAAGGCCATCATGAGCAAAAAGGAGCATGAATGCGGCAGCGACCGTATTGCCGAAGCAGTAGAAGATATGGACGTAGATGTCGTGGTGAACGTGCAGGGCGATGAACCTATGATAGATAAGGAGAGTCTTGAGAAGGTGTTGCAGGTTTTCCGCGGAAAAGATGCCGATAAGATCGACCTCGCTTCCCTAAAGACGGAGTTAAAGGAGTGGAAAGATATCGAGAATCCAAACCACGTTAAGGTGATCACCGATAAAGATGACTTTGCACTTTATTTTTCACGTTCCCCGATCCCTTATCCGCGAGACGAAAATGCCGGCGCAAAATGGTTCAAGCACGTGGGAATCTATGCCTTTAGAAAACAGGCTTTGCTGGATTTCCAGCGCCTGCCCATGCGCAGCCTTGAAGCCGCTGAAAAGATCGAGGCCATTCGTTATTTAGAATACGGTAAGAACATCAAGATGGTGGAAACTACAGTGAAAGGTGTGGGCATTGATACGCCCGAAGATCTTGAGCGTGCAAGGCAGCTATTCAAAAATTAGTTTTCGAATCAATATTCCAGTTCGATCTCTTTCCTTACCCGGTCAAGCATAGAGATAAGCTCCAGGCTTTTTTCAAAGCTCATGACATCACTTTCCGTTTTCCCCTGCCTTAGCATCTCCTGCACATGTGCTGCCTCATATTCGTAACCATGAGAAACCACTTCAAAGCTTTTTGAAATACTTCCTTCGGAAGTTTTTATGCTAACCGTTGAAGGCTCGTGCCAGCGGGAATGAATCGTGATAACGGCATTTTCAAGCACAAATTCAGCTGCAGTGGGAGTGTGTTCCACAATGCTGCTGTGCAGTTCTGCTTGTGCGCCATTGGCATATTCAAATTGCACTTCACAGACTTCATCAACATTGGTGCTGCTCATCTGCGCTTTTGCTGAAATTTTCTCAGGTTTGCCCAGCGTGTGCAGGGCAAGAAAAATAGGATAGATCCCGATATCCAGCAGGCTGCCTC
>JBAVJB010000021.1:0-4321 GCA_049687495.1 Salinimicrobium sp. | reverse complement strand
CGGAAAATACATTGCAGTGAACTGCGGGGCGATCCCCGAAGGCACTATAGATTCTGAACTTTTTGGGCACGAAAAAGGGGCTTTTACGGGAGCTACACAAACCCGAAGCGGGTATTTTGAAGTAGCCGACGGCGGTACCATTTTTCTTGATGAAGTTGGTGAACTGCCATTGACCACCCAGGTTCGCCTGTTGAGGGTGTTGGAGAACGGCGAGTTCATCAAGGTTGGTTCTTCAAAAGTGCAAAAGACCAATGTGCGCATTGTAGCCGCCACCAACCTCAACATGTTCGAGGCGATCAAAAAGGAGAAATTCAGGGAAGATCTTTACTATCGTTTAAGTACGGTAGAAATTTATCTTCCGCCTTTAAGGGAAAGAAAAGACGACATTCACCTGTTGTTCAGGAAATTTGCTTCAGATTTTGCTTTAAAATACAAAATGCCCACCATAAGGCTGGAAGATGACGCCATTGACCTGCTTGAAAAATACCGCTGGAACGGAAACGTGCGGCAGCTTCGGAACATTGCCGAACAAATTTCGGTTTTAGAACAGGAAAGGAATATTGATGGGCAGATCCTAAAAAGTTATCTTCCCGGCGTGGGCAGCAATTTGCCCGCAGTGATCGAGGAGAAAAAGAAGGAAAGCGACTTCAGCAATGAGCGCGAGATCCTTTATAAGGTGCTTTTTGACATGAAGAGCGACCTTAATGACCTTAAGAAGCTCACGCTGGAGCTCATGAAGCACGAGAGCAGCGAAAAGGTGAAGGAAGAGAACGAAGGACTTATTCAGAAGATCTACGGCCAGACCGAAGGAGAAGAGGTTTTACCCGAAGAGGTATCAGACGAGCAACTGGAAGTTTTGCAAATTCCGCAGAACAATATGCCCGACAAGCAGGATAAATATTATTTTGCAGAAGAAATCGAGGAAGAGGAGACGCTCTCTTTACAGGATAAAGAGCTGGAGCTCATCAAGAAGTCGCTGGAGCGCCATAACGGTAAACGCAAGGCGGCAGCTGAAGAACTGGGAATTAGCGAACGCACTCTTTACCGAAAAATCAAACAATACGACCTTTGAAAAAGGCATTTTTGACACCCCTTTTATGAAGCACCTACAGCATTTGTTCATCGGCCTGTTGCTTTTAAGCCTCACTTCCTGCGGAATTTATTCTTTCTCGGGAGCCGATGTTGGTAACGCCGAAACTTTCCAGGTGAACTACTTCCAGAATGCCTCACCCCTGGTAGAACCGGGAATAGACAGAACCTTTACGCTGCAATTGCAGGATTTGATACAAAGCCAGACCAGCCTTAACCTTACCGATTCTAACGGAGACCTGATCTACGAAGGAGAAATTGTAGATTACTATGAATCTCCCATGAGTGCGACCGCACAGAGTACAGCTGCACAAACCAGGCTTACAGTGGTGGTGAACGTGAGGTTCTACAACACTTTAGATCCCGAAAAAGACATGGAAAGAAGGTTCTCCTTCTACTATGATTATCCGGCCAATGAGCAGCTTACCGGCGGCAGGCTGGCCACAGCGCTTGACGAGGTATTTACCCGTATCACGCAGGACATTTTTAACGCCACACTCGCAAACTGGTAATGAGACAGGAGGAAATACAACAGCTGTTGCAGGATCCCGCGCAGGTCACTTTTGAACAGACCGGCGCTTTGAGGGAGCTGCTGCAGCAATACCCGTATTTCCAGGCCGCCAGAGCGGTTATGCTCAAGGGCCTAAAGAACAGCAACAGCCTGCATTATAACAAGGAGTTGAAAAAAACCGCGGCCTATACTACAGACCGGGGAGTGCTTTTCGACTTTATCACTTCGGAAGAATTCAACCAGAACCAGATCGCCGAGCAGATCAAAAAGCAGGAACTGGAAGAGAAGCAGGAGGAACAGAAGAAAAAGGCTGAAGATTCCGATGAAAACATCGGGCTGGACAAGGCCCTGAAAATGAAGTACCGGGAATCTGAACAGGTTTTTGACCCCGAACTCTTTCGCAGGACCGAAAAAAAAGAAGAAGCTTCCGAAGAAGAAAAACTACAGATAGGTTCCCCACTGGTGTTCCATAAGAATGAGAATCACTCCTTCTCAGAATGGTTAAAACTGGCTTCGGCGAAACCTGTGGAGCGGGAAGAACAAACTTTTGAAGAAGATGAAGCCAAGAACAGGAAGTTTGAGCTTATCAACAAATTCATTGCAGAAAGCCCTAAGATCACCCCTTCAAAAAGCGGAAAAAAGGTCAACCTTGCCGAGGAGCACTTAACGGCGCCCGAGGCCTTGATGACAGAGACTTTAGCAAGGGTTTACCTGGAGCAGAAAAACTATAAAAAAGCCATTCAGGCTTATAAAATTTTAATTTTGAAAAATCCCGAAAAAAGTGGTTTCTTTGCAGACCAAATTCGGGCAATTGAGAAATTGCAAGACAATAACAATTAGATAATGAGCACGTTTACAATCTTTTTAGCACTTATCATCATCGTGGCTTTCTTGCTGGTGATAGTTATTATGGTACAGAATCCTAAAGGAGGCGGACTTTCTTCTGCTTTTGGAGGAGGTGCGAACCAAATTGGAGGAGTTCAAAAGACTTCAGATTTCCTTGACAAGAGTACCTGGACCCTTGCAACATTGCTATTGGTGCTTATCCTGCTTTCTAATGTGACCATCATGAATGGAAACGGTACTGCCGAGTCCAAGATCATTGACAGCGAGCCTGATGTTGAGACAAACATTCCGGCACCTGCCAACGGTCCTGCTATGGATCCTGTGGAAGAGGAATAATAGAGAACAACAAAGACATTTACAAATGCCGGCTTATGACAAGCTGGCATTTTTTTTTGGCAAATGTCAGCTTTTTTCGAGTGGCACAATTTTCGTCTTCAAGGCTACTCAAGCAAAGAATATATTAACTAAAATACATTTAAAGAAATGGCACTAAACATTAAACCTCTTTCAGACAGAGTACTTGTTGAGCCTGTAGCAGCTGAGACCCAGACCGCCTCAGGTATTTACATTCCGGAGACTGCAAAAGAAAAGCCTCAAAAAGGTAAAGTAGTAGCCGTGGGTAACGGTAAAAAAGATCACGAGATGACCGTTAAGGTTGGTGATACCGTACTTTACGGAAAGTACTCAGGCACCGAACTCAAACTGGAAGGTACAGAATACCTTATGATGAGAGAGGATGATATTCTTGCCATAGTCTAACTATGGATTCGCCGTTTTACCCACTTCTTATAAACGGCATTTCTCATACTATTGAAAACAACTAACTAATTCCCTTTTTGGGAGAAAAAATTATTTGAAAAATGGCTAAAGACATAAAATTTGACATTGAAGCCCGCGACGGAATCAAGCGTGGTGTCGATGCATTGGCAAACGCAGTAAAAGTAACTCTAGGGCCAAAAGGCCGTAACGTGATCATCAGCAAATCTTTTGGTGCTCCTGTAGTGACAAAAGACGGGGTGACCGTGGCAAAAGAGATCGAACTTGAAGACGCTCTTGAGAACATGGGTGCTCAAATGGTGAAGGAAGTTGCTTCCAAAACCAACGATCTTGCCGGTGACGGTACCACTACCGCAACAGTTCTTGCGCAGGCTATTGTAAAAGAAGGCTTGAAGAACGTTGCTGCCGGTGCAAATCCAATGGATCTTAAAAGAGGGATTGACAAGGCTGTTGATGCTTTGGTTGCCAACCTTAAAGACCAAACCCAGCAGGTAGGAGATTCTTCAGAAAAGATCAAGCAGGTAGCTTCTATCTCTGCCAACAACGATGACCAGATTGGAGATCTTATCGCCCAGGCTTTCGGAAAAGTTGGAAAAGAGGGTGTGATCACTGTTGAAGAGGCAAAAGGGACCGAGACTTACGTTGATGTGGTTGAGGGAATGCAGTTCGACAGAGGATACCTTTCTCCATACTTTGTGACCAATAGCGAAAAAATGACTGCAGATCTTGAGGATCCATACATCCTTATCTACGACAAAAAGATCTCTGCCATGAAAGACCTGCTTCCTGTTCTTGAGCCGGTAGCTCAAAGTGGAAAGCCGCTATTGATCATTGCTGAAGATGTTGACGGGGAAGCGCTTGCCACTCTTGTAGTGAACAAGCTAAGAGGATCTTTAAAGATCGCTGCCGTTAAGGCGCCGGGCTTTGGAGACAGAAGAAAAGCAATGTTGGAAGATATCGCCATCCTTACAGGTGGTACAGTGATTTCTGAAGAAAGAGGTTTCACCCTTGAAAATGCTACTGTTGATATGCTTGGTACTGCCGAGAAAGTAGCTATCGACAAAGACAACACTACCGTGGTTAATGGTGCCGGCGAAA
>JBAVJB010000020.1:0-9047 GCA_049687495.1 Salinimicrobium sp. | reverse complement strand
TAGATTCATTGAAAAATTTAACTGTACCTTCCATTGTAAAAAAAATAATAATTAATAAAGTACAAACATAGACTAATAATTGAAACAGTTGTTAATGAAACTGTTATTTATTTCTAAAAATTTTATTCAGAAAAAATCATTTCTTGTTGCGCTCGTTCATTTTTTTCATGTTTTCTTCAGAAAGGGTATAATCCTGTAATCTCTTTCCTTTCCACCTGTGGTACAGGAATAAAGGCAGTAGAATAAAGGAACTCGCCAAAACTGCAAGCCCTATGATCCTGTCGCCAAGAACGATTTGTTCTGTCTCTCTAAAGTAGAAACCCACTCCAATAGCCGAGAGGATCAAAATGCCAAGAATTTTAAGAAATGTACTCATACTAAACGCTTACTTCTATTAATTTTTTACGGTAGGCGGTAAGAAGTTTTGACTTGGAAACAAAGCCCTGGTATTTCTTATCTCTTACCACCGGCAGGTTCCAGGCATCGCTGTCCTGGAATTTCTTCATAATTGATCTCACCTCGTCTACTTTGCTGTCAATTACATCTGGGGCGCTTTGCATCAATTCTTCGATCTTTACCTTGTCATATAACTTTTTGTCAAACATGATTGGCCTTATGTCGTCCAGCAAAAGAATTCCCATGAAGTTGTTGTCATCATCCACCACAGGGAAAATATTTCTCGACGAACGCACCACGCCCTCATGAACAATATCTCCCAAAGTCATACCAAGTTTCAAGGCGATAAAATTGGTTTCTATCACCTGGTTGATCTCCATGAGTGTCAACACCGCATGATCCTTATTGTGAGTGATCAAATCACCTTTAACGGCCAGTTCCATGGTATAAACAGAGTGAGGTAAAAACCTGGTGGTGATCATAAATGATATTGCTGAAGTGATCATCAACGGCACGAACAGTTCATACCCGTGAGTGAGTTCGGCAATAAGGAAGATGGCTGTTAGGGGCGCCTGCAGCACTCCGGCCATGAGCCCGGCCATACCCACCAGGGTGAAGTTACTCACAGATAGAGGGTTCTTCAGGATATTAAGGTGATTCAGAAAAAGGGCGAAAAGGTGACCCATTGTGCTTCCCATGAACAACACAGGTGCGAAAATACCACCCACGCCGCCGGCATTAAAAGTAAGCGAAGTGGCCACGATCTTAAAGATCACCAGCCCCGCGAGCAGGGCGATGACCACCCAGAAATTGTCCAGGAATTCAGTAAAAGCCGTGTTGCCCATTGCCTGCAGGTAATCTTCCTGCAACAGGTTGTTGATCACATCGTAACCTTCGCCATATAAAGGCGGGATGAAATATACCAGAATTCCCAGAGCTCCACCGCCAATCAGCAATTTGTAAAAAGGCGATTTTATCTTTTCAAAAATTTCATTTACCTTGAAATAGACCTTAGTGAAATAGATGGAGCATAGAGCAGCTATGATCCCCAGCATAATGTAGTAAGGCACATCTGCAATGATAAAATTGTCCTTAAGGTCAAAAGGTAAAATGGTAGCCGAACCAAAAAAGAAATAGGAGGTAAGTATAGCCGAAACTGAAGCCAGCAGCAGTGGCAGCAGAGACGAAAGTGTGAGGTCCAGGCTGAATACTTCAATGGCAAAAACAATAGCCGCAATTGGCGCCTTAAAGATCGAAGACATCGCACCTGCAGCCGCACAACCTATAAGCAGCGTTCTGGTTGCCTGGTTCATGTTGAACATCCTGGAGATATTCGACCCAAGCGAAGCACCGGTTGCCACAGTAGGCCCCTCCAGTCCAACAGATCCTCCAAAACCAACCGTGATAGGAGCGGTTAAGATAGAGCCGTACATCTGCATAGGCCGCATCAATCCTTTTTTCTTGGAGATTGCGTACAGCGTAGACGGAATCCCGTGTCCTACCTCCCTTTTTAGCACATACTTCATGATGAGCAGCGTGATCGCAAGCCCAAGAATAGGAAACAGGAAATAAAAAGCCTGGTGATAGGAGACTATGAATTTATACTCCAGCAAATGCTGAATAAAGTGCGTAACGTTCTTGATAATTACTGCACCCAAACCGGCGGTAAAACCTATTATGGCACTCAACAACATGACGAACTGTTGCTGGGTCATGTGTTTGGTCCTCCAGATGAGGAAGCGCAGCAGCAGCGGATTTCTTTTTTTAACGGGCATAAGATTACCTGTTGGATAAAAAAATCCTGCCTAAGCAGGATTTTTGATTTATTGTTCTGAAGTTATTGAAAGACTTAGCTCTTTTAGCTGTTCTTCGTCTATTTTGGCAGGTGCGTCTATCATTACGTCGCGGCCTGCATTGTTCTTTGGAAAAGCGATAAAATCCCTGATGGTTTCCTGCCCGCCCAGAATAGCTACGAGTCGGTCGAAGCCGAAGGCGATCCCTCCATGTGGAGGAGCTCCATATTGGAAAGCGTCCATTAAGAAACCGAATTGTGCTTTTGCTTCTTCCGGAGTAAAGCCAAGATGATCGAACATCATTGCCTGAGTGGTTTTGTCGTGTATCCTGATGGAACCACCACCAATCTCGTTTCCGTTAAGCACAAGGTCGTATGCATTTGCTCTTACTTTGCCCGGCTCCCTGTCAAGCAGCGGAATATCTTCGGGTTTTGGAGAGGTGAACGGGTGGTGCATTGCATGATACCTGTTGGTCTCTTCGTCCCATTCCAAAAGCGGAAAATCTACCACCCATAAAGGTGCAAAATCATCGGCTTTTCTAAGGCCCAGTTCGTTGGCCAGGTGCATTCTCAAAGCGCTTAACTGAGTTCTGGTCTTGGTAGCCCCACCTGCCATTACGAGGATAAGATCCCCCGGATTGGCACCGGTTTTTTCTGCCCAGTTCTTCAGATCTTCTTCGGAATAAAACTTGTCTACAGAAGATTTCAGGCTTCCGTCTTCGTTGTACTTCACCCAAACCAGTCCGTTAGCACCAATTTGTGGGCGTTTCACCCACTCGATGAGCTTGTCGATCTCTTTTCTGGTAAAGGAAGCCGCTCCCGGAACCGCAATTCCCACGATCAACTCTTGCTGATCAAATACGTTAAAGCCTTTGTTCTTGGCAACCTCATTAAGTTCCCCGAATTCCATCCCAAAACGAATGTCGGGCTTATCGTTCCCGTATTTCTCCATGGCTTCGGCATAGGTCATTCTTGGGAATTCCTGAACGTCCACGTTTTTTACCTTTTTTAAGAGGTGACGAGTAAAGTCTTCAAAAATGTTCAGGATATCTTCCTGCTCCACGAAAGCCATTTCGCAGTCTATCTGCGTGAATTCCGGCTGACGGTCGGCGCGAAGGTCTTCATCTCTAAAACATTTTACGATCTGGAAATATTTATCCATTCCGCCAACCATAAGCAGCTGCTTAAAGGTCTGCGGCGATTGTGGCAGCGCGTAGAACTGTCCTTCGTTCATGCGGCTTGGCACCACAAAATCACGGGCTCCTTCGGGAGTGGATTTGATAAGAACAGGAGTTTCCACCTCAATAAAGCCTTTTTCTGAAAGAAAATTGCGCACTTCCATAGCCACTTTGCTGCGGAAGATGAGCTTGTTCTTTACAGGATTCCGGCGAATATCAAGGTAGCGGTATTTCATTCTAAGGTCTTCCCCGCCATCGGTCTCGTCTTCAATGGTGAAGGGAGGAACCTGTGCAGCGTTGAGTACTTTTAGATCGGTCACCAGGATCTCCACATCACCCGTAGGCATGTTGGGGTTTTTAGATTCCCTTTCGATCACTTTTCCCGTAGCCTGGATCACAAATTCCCGGCCCAGGTTAGAAGCAAGTTCCATGATCTCTTTTGGAGTGCGTTCTTCGTCAAAGATAAGCTGGGTAAGGCCGTAACGATCACGAAGATCGACCCAGATCATGAAACCTTTGTCGCGTATCTTTTGAACCCATCCCGAAAGCGTAACTTCCTGATTTATATCTTCTATTCTTAATTCACCACAGGTGTGACTTCTGTACATGCTGCTAAAATTTTTTCAGGATGCAAAAATAAGAAGAACTGAGCGGAATAATGGCAGAAGGAGATAGTTTTTGAAAATGAATTATATTAGATAAATTTTAGCTTATGAGGCAGCTTTACATTTTTATCTTTTCCATTTTTCTTTTTTACACTCCTTCTCAATCCCAGGAACTTGCAGATCTAAGTATAGAATCGCTTTTCTATGGCTTCGGAATGAATACCCCAGAGCAAATTAAGTTCGTCAATGGCCTTGAAAACAAACGAGTCTGGAACTATGAACCTGATATCATAAAAATGCATCCAGAGACGATTAAAAATCCGGACAAAATAAGGTTCGTTTCTGTTTCTTATAAATCAGCTGAAGACTTTAAGAATGCTATAGAAACGCTAAGAAAATTTCCGAATCTTGAATATCTGGAAATCAAGGCGGCAACTCAATTTCGGCAGGAAGATGTGAAAAAGGAACTTGTCTTACCTAAAGATCTCTCTGCAATAGAAGGAGTAAAGTTTTTAAATATCTCGGGAAGCTATGAGATCGATTTCTACAGGTTTTTTGAGCGGCTTAAAAAGCTATCTCATCTGGAATACTTCAGTTTTGGACATCATCCAAAAGATGTAGTTGTGCCGGACAATTTTGTAGATCTCAAGCAACTAAAGGGAATTAGAATCCAAGGTTTCAAAGACTTCAACTTGCCCAAAGAATTGTCAAAAATGACAAATTTGTCTACTGTTATCCTATATGTTGAAGGCTTCAAAGATCTTTCCGCAGAATTAGAGAAGATCGCCCGACTTCCTGATCTTAAAGACTTGTCGTTAAGGTATGTAGATTTTGATAGTGACGAATACGCTGCGCTAGCAAGCATGAAAAATCTTGAAACCCTTGAATTGTTTAATTCAAAGTTTGATGATCTTCAAGATCTTTTTGACATTCTTCCTGAAGACAACCATCTAAATAAATTGCGGTTGATCAATCTTGCAACTATTAAATCACCTGTTGATTATTCGAAATTGAAGAATTTAGAAGAACTGAACATTCAAAACACGAATGATTCCCATTTTGAACCTGCAAAAGATCTTTTTAATCTGACCCACCTGAAATTTCTCGGGATCTCGGAAAGCCAGAATTTTTCAAAATTACCTTCAGAAATAGGAAAGCTCAAAAACCTGGTTCATCTTTCTCTTTACAGCAATAACATAGAATCTCTTCCTTCGGAAATTGGTCGTCTTGAACAGTTGGAAACGCTGAATCTGCGAGGGAATCAGCTCAATTCGCTTCCTGATGAAGTAGAATATCTTAGGAATTTAAAGTCTCTTGATATCTCGGGAAATGATCTAAGAACTCTTCCGGACGAAATGACAAAAATGACGAATCTTGAAGAGTTTCAGGCTAAAGAAAATGATCTGGAAACCTTGCCTGACAGAATAGGAGATTTAAGAAGGCTCAGAATTTTAGGTCTGGAGCAGAATAGGCTTAAGTCATTACCTGAAAGTATCACCCATTTAAAGAATCTTCAGGAGCTTACGCTCACAGAAAATGATCTCGTAAACCTTCCTGAAGAGATTGGAAATCTTTCTAATATAACCGAGATGCCGTTGGGAGGAAATTTTCTTGAAGAGCTACCGGATTCCTTTACGAAGCTCATAAAATTAAAGGCTCTGGACGTAACTGATAACAATTTAGAACGACTTCCCGGGAAAATGGGAAATCTTGTAGAACTCGAAAAGCTATACGCGGGAAATTCCAGAAATAGAAGAATAACATATTATGAAGGTTTAACGCCAAAAGTCGATACAACAAGAAGACCAAGACTGCGAAATCAAATTAAAACCTTGCCTGAAAGCCTGTCTCGACTGTCGAATGTAAAGCGTCTTAATTTTTCTGAACTTCAAAACATAGATTCTGAAAATTTCTTTAATGTTTTATTTGATCTGGAATCGAAGAAATTTCAATTGGATCTTAGCAGTTCAGGAATTACTTCCCTACCAGAAAATGGATGGGAAGATTTTCAAGTGGAGGAGTTGATCCTTGGTGGCAATATTATATCTCATATCCCTGAAGACATTATTAATGCGCCTTATCTCAACTTTCTTAGCCTTAGGCGGAGCAAGAAGGATCGCATGGGCTATAGTTACCGGGGAAAAGAACAGCTAAACGCCTTTTTTGAAGAGGAGGGATTTATTCCTTTTGAGGAATTGCCAAAAACGTCTGCCATGGCCGAGGCTTATTTAAGTAATTCATATAACCAAAAATTCTCAGGTGCTCCCGAGGAAATGCTGGAGATGATGAAAAAAGCTTTTGCTCTTGACAGTTTATATACTGCAAAACATATTCGAAAAGATGCTTACGCCGAAGCTTTGCTGGCGGGCAAAGCTTACCAGGAAGCGGTTGGATACTTTACAAGGGCTATACAGGAAGATACGGTCCGGGGACTAAGGATCTTGAACTTTATTATTCCGGAGTTTAGGCAAAGGGCCGAGGCGTATTTAGGACTTGGGGACACACTTTCGGCTATCGAGGATCTGCGGTTCGTGTCTTCAAGATTTAACGCAAATGACTGGGGAGATGCTGGTTTACTGGCCAAGAAAATTCAAAATGATCCTTTAGCAGACGAACTTTTTGAAGAGGGAATAGATTTTTATCAGAAACAGATAACATGGAATGCAGAAAATGATAGGGTAGATTATGGATATCAGCTAAGCTTGTTGGAATTGTACATAGTTTCAGGAAAAACTTCGGAGGCAAAAGAATATCTTGAAGTGTTGAAGAGTTTGGACATTCCTTCGGAAAGAAATCAGATTTTGCTGCAGTATTTTGATCTGATCTTGTCTACGTTAGAAGGAAAAGTGAACCAAAAGGAAATTGAAGAATTTGATCCTTCCGTAGAGATTAAGGGATGGAGCTTCGAACTATTCAACAATTGGCTAAAGCAAACCGATCTTTCTACTCAAAAAAAGGAAAAAATTAACACGCTGAACTCCAGAATTCATGAGGACAAATAAAAAAATCCGGAGACGCTGCTCCGGATTTTCTTCTGATTTTCGCTTTTTTGAAGCCCTAGTGATGGATCTTCGTGAAGTGCACCTCGTCATTAATGGCATTTAGAATGAAATTGTCATCCAAACCGTTTACGATCCAGGTTTCGATCTTGGCTTTTTGCGTAATTGCTGCAGCCGAGATCTTGGTTTCCATACCACCGGTACCGTGAGTAGATTTGGTCTCAGACATCACCTCTTTTTCCAGCTCCTTCACATCCTTCACTTTGCGAATGGTCTCGGGAGTTTCAGCGCTAATGGAACCTTTTTTATATACTCCGTGCGTATTGGTGGCAATGATAAATAGGTCTACATCGAGTAGGGCAGCTGTTTGTGCCGCCAGGTTATCATTGTCTCCAAACTTAATAGCATCTGTAGAAGAAGTATCATTCTCATTGATGATCGGGATGTAATCGTTCTCTACAAGCACATTCACCGTATTGATGATGTTCTTCTTGGAATCTTCCCTGATAAAGTCATTAGGAGAAAGCAGGCACTGGCCTATCAAAAGCCCCAGTTCTCTAAAGCTTTCCTGAAAGATCCTCATGAGGTGAGGCTGGCCAATAGAAGCCAAAGCCTGCTTCACATCGATGTTCTCACCACTTTTTTCCAGGTTCACAAATTGCCTTGCCACTGCCACTGCACCCGAGCTGATCAATACAAACTCGTAATCGTCCTTAAGCGCGGCGATCTGCCTACCAATATCCTCGATCTTCCCACGGGAAATCTGGTCAGTCTCTTTTGTGAGCGTATTGGAACCCAGCTTTAGTAAGATCCTCTTTTTCTTCTTAGGCTTTTCCATTGTTATATTATTGTGTTCTAAAATTTTATCTAATTTGTCCATTTCCGTGTATATACCATTTATTGGTCACCAGGTGCTGCAGCCCAATTGGCCCGCGCTGGTGTAGTTTGTCTGTACTAATGGCCAGCTCCCCACCAAGTCCTAATTGTCCACCATCGGTAAAACGGGTTGAAGCATTGTGGTAAACAGCAGCATTATCTACAGTTTCCATGAATTGTTGTGCCGCTTTGTCATCTTTTGAGATAATTGAAGCAGAGTGACCGCCTGAATATTTATTGATCTTTGCAATAGCTTCAGAAACTGAGTCTACTTCTCCAATAAGCGCTTTATAATCCAGGAATTCCTCATACCACTGGTCTTCGCTTTCTAAAGGTTTCACCCCGTCAAGATCTTCCAGAGACTTGTCTGCAATGATCTCTACATTATTTTCAGAAAGGGCATTTAGAAGGTCTTTCAAGAACTCCTCTTTGTTAGGCAGCCTTGAATCTATAAGTACTTTGTCTACTGCGTTACAGGCAGAGATCTTCCCGGTTTTCCCGTTAAGGATCACATCAAGCGCGATCTTAGGATCTGCTTGTTCATGCACATAGACAAAATTGTTTCCACGGCCGCTTACGATCACCTGTGCCGAAGAATTTTCTTTTACAAATTTTATAAGTCGTTCCCCGCCTCTTGGTACGATCAAATCTACCGGTTGAGATGGTTTTGCTAGAAATTCCTGAGTTTGTTTTCTGTCAAACTGAAGGTATTCTACCCAGTTTGGAGAAACATTGTTCTCCTCAAGGGCTTTATGCCAAAGTTCAACAATTTTTAGGTTAGAGTTGAGGGATTCTTTACCTCCTTTAAGAAGGATCTTGTTACCCGATTTAAAGGCAATCCCGGCAGCTTCCACGGTCACATCGGGTCTTGATTCATAAATAATCATGACAGTCCCAAAAGAGGCAGTTTTGTTATAGATCTGCATCCCGTTCTCGTGTTTGAAGCTAAATCTTTCCACTCCCACAGGATCTTCCTGGGAAGCTAAGTGTTTCAAAGAGTGGATCATCCCCTCGATCTTCGAGTCGTCCACTTTTAGCCGGTCTTCCATGGCTAAATCTTCACCTGAATAGTTATCCAGGTCAATTTTGTTCGCTTTTAAAATACTTTCTTTTTCTTTTTCTACAAGATTTGCCATTGAAAGTAACACGGCATTGCGTTCTTCAATGGTTAAAACAGTATTCATTCTTTAGTTTTTAATTA
>JBAVJB010000019.1:0-11503 GCA_049687495.1 Salinimicrobium sp. | reverse complement strand
AAGATGGCATATACCGAAGATGATTTAAAAAAAGAGCTCGACAACAAGGAGTATAAGTACGGATTCTATACCGATATTGAATCTGATACGCTTCCTGTTGGGCTGAACGAAGATATTGTGAGAGCGATCTCGCTCAAGAAGAACGAACCAGAATGGATGACCAACTGGAGGCTTGAGGCTTTTCGCGCCTGGGAACAGATGGTGGAACCTGAATGGGCAAACGTCCATTACAAGAAGCCAGATTTTCAGAACATTTCCTACTACTCGGCTCCCAACAAGAAGCCGAAGTATGACAGTCTTGACGAGGTAGATCCCGAATTGCTTGACACTTTCAAGAAATTGGGAATCTCGCTCGATGAGCAGAAAAAACTGGCCGGGGTTGCTGTAGACGTAGTAATGGACTCTGTTTCGGTGACCACTACCTTCAAAAAAACACTTGCTGAAAAAGGAATTATTTTCTGCTCTATTTCCGAAGCAATTCAGGAACACCCGGAGCTGGTGAAGAAATACCTGGGAACGGTAGTGCCTCAAAAAGATAATTTTTACGCGGCTTTAAATTCCGCAGTATTTAGTGACGGTTCTTTCTGTTACATTCCGAAGGGAGTGAGATGCCCTATGGAACTTTCAACATATTTCCGAATCAACCAGGCAGGAACAGGTCAATTCGAGAGAACACTGGTAATTGCCGATGAAGGCAGCTACGTGAGCTATCTTGAAGGTTGTACTGCTCCGCAGAGGGATGAGAATCAGCTGCACGCAGCGGTTGTGGAATTGATCGCGCTTGATGATGCAGAAATAAAATATTCTACGGTACAAAACTGGTATCCGGGAGATAAAGAAGGAAAAGGCGGGGTTTTCAACTTCGTGACCAAAAGAGGACTTTGCGAGAAGAATGCGAAGATCAGCTGGACACAGGTAGAGACCGGATCGGCCGTGACCTGGAAATATCCTTCCTGTGTGTTGAAAGGTGACAACTCGGTTGGGGAATTCTACTCCATCGCCGTGACCAACGCTTATCAGCAGGCAGATACCGGAACAAAAATGATCCACCTTGGCAAGAACACCAAGAGTACCATTATTTCCAAAGGTATTTCCGCAGGACAGTCGCAAAACAGCTACCGCGGATTGGTACAGATCAACAGCCGGGCCGAAAACGCCCGTAATTTCTCGCAGTGCGATTCCCTGTTGATGGGCAACAATTGTGGGGCCCACACTTTCCCATACATCGAGGCAAAGAACAAGAGCGCACGAGTAGAGCATGAGGCAACCACGAGTAAGATCGGGGAAGACCAGATATTCTATTGCAACCAGCGCGGAATAGATACTGAAAAAGCCATCGCCCTTATCGTGAACGGTTTTAGCAAAGAAGTATTGAACAAACTGCCGATGGAATTTGCCGTAGAAGCACAGAAACTATTGGAAATTTCATTGGAAGGATCTGTAGGATAAACAACATGAAAAGAACATTATTCGCTGCTTTGATCATCTTGTTAGGTTTTTCTGCTTGCGGAGACGATACCCGCGAGGAAATTGAACCTGAGGCAGTAGAGCAGGTGCAGGACAGTCTCACCACCATAAAAGGAGATTTTATTTACCTGGCCGATGCAGCAGTATTGAAAGGAAAAGATTTCATCTATGGAGTAGAGCTGGACTCGATCTCTATGAAACTGGCAGACAGCGTGGCACCTCTCAAAAAAGACAATTTTGACATGGTACCCGTCACGGTGAGAGCGAAAATTATAAACAACCCGGGAGAAGGCTGGGAAGAAATAGCACAAATCAGGGAGATCCTCGAAGTTTCCCAATCTAAGGCAGACACTGTAAAAGCGCCTGCCATGAATAATAACGAAGAGCAAGATTGAAAAATCGGCACATAAAAAGAACGCAATGCTTAAGATCAAAAATTTACACGCCAAAGTTGAAGGTCTCAAAATATTAAAGGGAATTGACCTGGAGATCAATCCGGGAGAAGTTCACGCTATAATGGGACCTAACGGTTCAGGAAAAAGTACTTTGTCTTCGGTGATCGCCGGGAAGGAAGAGTATGAAGTGACCCGTGGAGAGATCATTTTTGAAGGGGAAGAACTTTCAGAATTCGCTCCCGAAGAAAGAGCGCACAAAGGAATTTTCCTTTCGTTCCAGTACCCGGTAGAAATTCCGGGAGTTACTGTGACCAACTTCATGAGAACCGTGATCAATGCAAACAGGAAAGCAAAAGGCCTGGAAGATATGCCGGCCAATGAGATGCTGAAGAAGATCAGGGAGAAATCTGAACTTTTGGAGATCGACCGTAAATTCTTGTCGAGATCATTGAATGAAGGATTTTCCGGAGGTGAAAAGAAAAGAAACGAGATCTTTCAAATGGCAATGCTGGAGCCAAAACTGGCTATTCTTGACGAGACAGATTCAGGTCTTGATATTGACGCGCTGAGAATTGTTGCGAACGGGGTGAACAAGCTGAAGACTCCCGAAAATGCGACTCTTGTGATCACTCACTACCAAAGATTGCTGGATTACATCATTCCTGATTTTGTTCACGTAATGCTGGATGGAAAGATCGTGAAATCTGGAACCAAGGAACTGGCTTACGAGCTGGAGGAAAAAGGTTACGACTGGATCAAGGAAGAAGTAAGCGCACAGTAAGCGCTGCTTAAATTTCCCCTTTTTGGGAAGAAACAAAATTGAACAATGGAATTAAAAGATAAATTATTATCCTCTTTTCTGGCTTTTGAAGAGAACGTGGACATGCATTCTGAGATCCACGACATTAGAAGCCGCGCGATAAAGGAGTTTGAGCAAACCGGCTTTCCTACCAAAAAGCAGGAGGCATGGAAGTACACTTCCCTTAACAAGCTGCTCAAGCATGACTATACCGTTTTTCCGAAGAAAGAGGACACCATAGATTATCGCGATGTCGAGAAATATTTCATCGACGACATCGACACCTATAAGATCGTGTTCATCGACGGGATTTATTCGTCGCATCTTTCGGCGACCACGCACGAGAAGATCGATGCCTGTTTGATGTCTTCGGCTATGAACAGTTCGAAGTACAAGCCGGTCATCGACAACTATTTCAACAAGATCGCGCCTAATGAAAGTCTTAATTCGCTGAATACTGCTTTTTCACGCGAAGGAGCTTATATCAATATTCCAAAGAATACGATGGCCGACAAGCCGATACAGATCATCAACTTTTCGACAGGAAACGAATCTGCCCTTTTGGTGCAGCCTCGCAACCTGATCGTGGTGGGTGAGAATTCTCACGTACAGATCATCGAGAGGCACCAAAGCCTTACAGATCATCCTGTGTTAACGAATTCGGTTACCGAGATCTTTGCTGAAAAACGTGCGATCGTTGATTATTATAAAATTCAGAACGATGCGACCACTGCCTCTTTGATCGACAACACCTATATCGACCAACAGCAGGAAAGTGTGGCATCTGTACATACTTTCTCCTTTGGAGGGGAGCTTACCCGAAACAACCTTAACTTTTATCAAAGAGGCGAGCGCATAGATTCGACCTTAAAAGGAGTTACCGTTATTGAGGGCAAACAGCATGTTGACCACAACACGCTGGTGCACCACAAACAGCCAAACTGTGAGAGCCACCAGGACTATAAAGGAGTTTATGCTGAAAATTCCACCGGAGTTTTTAACGGAAAGATCATTGTAGACAAGATCGCGCAAAAAACGAACGCCTTCCAGGCGAACAACAATATTTTGCTGGACGACAAGGCGACCATCAACTCAAAACCTCAGCTGGAGATCTTTGCAGATGATGTAAAGTGTAGCCACGGTTGTACTATCGGTCAGTTGGACGAGGAGTCGTTGTTCTACCTGCGTTCCCGCGGAATTCCGAAGAAGGAAGCCCAGGCGCTGCTGATGTACGCTTTTGCGAACAACGTGCTGGAAAGTGTGAAAATTCCTGAGCTCAAGACAAGGATCAATAAGATCATTGCTGAAAAACTCGGTGTAAACGTAGGATACAGCCTGTAAAAAATAGCCCCGAATGAAAGTTGCTGCTCAAAAAGTGAATTTTGATGTTGAATCTATCCGGAAGGATTTTCCTATTCTTTCCCGGAAGGTGAACGGCTATCCGCTGGTGTATTTCGACAACGCGGCCACCTCGCAGACGCCACAGCAGGTGATCGATACTATTGTTGATTACTATTCACGTTACAACGCCAATATTCACCGCGGAGTGCATACGCTTTCACAGGAGGCCACAGACGCTTACGAACAGGCGAGGATAAAAATTCAGAAGCATTTTAATGCTGAAAAGTCCCACGAGATCATTTTGACCTCGGGCACCACTCACGCCATCAACCTGGTTGCAAACGGCTTTGCCGCTTTGCTGAAGGAAGGCGATGAGATCATCGTTTCTGCCCTGGAACATCATTCCAACATCGTGCCCTGGCAAATGCTTTGCGAGCGCAGCGGTGCAAGGCTGAAGGTGATCCCGATGAATGAGGACGGGACCTTAAAAATGGCAGATTTCGAGGCGCTTGTTTCAGAAAACACAAAACTGGTCTTTGTGAACCACGTTTCCAATGCCTTGGGAACGGTGAATCCGATAAAAGATATCATAGACAAAGCCCATTCGGTTGGAGCTGCCGTGCTCATTGATGGTGCCCAGGCGGCGCCCCATATCAAAGCCGATGTACAGGAGCTGGATGTGGATTTCTACGTGGTTTCTGCACACAAGATGTGCGGACCAACAGGCGTGGGAATGCTTTACGGTAAAGAAGAATGGCTGAAAAAGCTTCCGCCTTACCAGGGCGGCGGCGAAATGATCGCTACAGTTACTTTTGAAAAGACTACCTATGCCGATCTACCGCACAAATTCGAGGCGGGAACACCAAACATCTCCGGCGGAATAGCCTTTGGAGCTGCACTGGATTACATGAATCAAATAGGCTTTGAAAATATCGCTGCCTATGAACAGGAGCTGCTGCAGTACGCTACAGAAAAACTTCAGGAGATCGAGGATCTAAGGATCTACGGAACTTCCGAAGAAAAAACGGCAGTGATCTCCTTCAACATCGGGGAAATTCACCCTTACGACATAGGCGCAATTATTGATAAACTTGGGGTTGCCGTGAGAACCGGCCACCATTGCGCACAACCCGTAATGGATTATTATAGAATTCCTGGAACCGTGCGCGCTTCTTTCGCTTTCTATAATACAAAAGAGGAAATTGACACTTTTGTAGCCGCGGTGAAAAGGGCAAAAAATATGTTGTCTTAAAAATGACATTTTTGGAAGGTCTTCCTTCCGAAGCAAAAACAAAAAACTGTGAGTACAATTAAAGAAATACAGGAAGACATCGTCGAGGAATTCGAAATGTTTGATGACTGGATGCAGCGTTACGAGCACATGATCGAGCTGGGAAAATCGCTTCCGCTCATCGAGGAGCAGTACAAGACTGATGACAATCTCATCAAAGGCTGCCAAAGCAAGGTTTGGGTTCATGCCGAAATGGACGGCGATAAACTGGTCTTCACTGCAGACAGCGATGCGATCATAACCAAAGGGATTATTGCCATTCTTGTTCGCACCTTCTCAAACCAGCATCCAAAAGATATTATCGAGGCAGATACACAATTCATTGACGAGATCGGCCTTAAGGAGCATTTGTCTCCAACCCGTGCCAACGGACTGGTGAGCATGATCAAACAGCTCAAAATGTACGCAGTGGCATATCAAACACAATTGAACTAAAATGGAACACGCAAAAAATTCCGAAGCATTGGGTGAAAAGATCGTGACTGTGTTAAAAACTGTTTACGATCCCGAAATCCCCGTAGATATATACGAACTTGGGCTTATCTATGACGTCATGGTAAGCACAGATGACGAGGTAAAGATCCTGATGACGCTTACCACGCCAAACTGTCCCGTAGCCGAATCTTTGCCTATGGAAGTAGAGGAAAAGGTTAAAACCCTCGAGGAGGTAAAGGACTGCGAGGTGGAGATTACTTTTGATCCGCCGTGGAGCCAGGAGCTTATGAGCGAAGAGGCAAAACTGGAACTGGGAATGCTTTAAAAAATGGCATTTTTGAAAGGAATTGAATAATAGCTATGGCTGAAGAGATTATTAACAGAGTCGCCAACAGTAAACTGGTCACCGTAGACCTGGAGGATCATTATCCTGCGGGGGAACGCGTGGTTTTTGACATAAAAGACTGGTTACTGGAAGGCATTGTGCTGCGGGAAAAAGACTTCAGGACAAGTGCTAAAGCACACAACTGGTCTCGCTATGATGGCTGCTATGTTGCTTTGACCTGTTCCACCGATGCGATCATTCCCGGATGGGCTTACATGCTGCTAAGCACTTATCTTACACCTGTAGCCAAAAAAGTGGTCGTAGGTGACCTGGAAATGCTGGAAACCCTGATCTATTCTGAAATTATCCAGGATCTGGACGTTTCAGAATATAACGATCTGCCGGTCATCATCAAGGGCTGCTCGAAAAAACCGGTTCCGCAAAATGCTTATATTCAATTGATCAATAAACTGCAACCAGTAGCAAAAAGTATCATGTACGGGGAGGCCTGCTCCTCTGTACCGCTTTATAAAAAGTAACTTATGAAGAAATATCTACTTTTCCTTTTCACATTCGTATCATTAGTAGCAACCGCACAGGAAGAAGAGGAGGACGTGGCTCCGGAAGGCTGGAGCTCTGAGGGTAAATTCCAGCTCCTTTTCAACCAGTCTGCTTTCAACAAAGAATGGAGCGGCGGCGGAACTTCGAGCCTTGCCGGTAATTTAACCGTTGATTACCAGCTCAACTACCGTAAAGGAAACTTTAGCTGGGATAACAAAGTGCTTGCAAATTACGGAATCACTCAGCTAAAAGGGGATGAATTCTCCCGCAAGACCAGCGATCGGCTGGAGATCAATTCCATTGCAGGCCGGGAACTTGATGACTCGAACTGGTATTATTCGTTTTTCACCAACTTCCGCACGCAGTTCACCAAAGGCTATGTTTACAGTGAAGACAAGGCCACCGGTGAAAAATTCCGTACAGAGACCACTCATTTCATGTCTCCTGCTTACCTGCAGTTTGGGCCGGGTATGATGTGGAAAAAGAATGACGACCTGCTTGTAAACATCGCTCCCGCCACTTCAAGATTTATTTTTGTAGATGATGCTTTTACAAGTGTTCCCGGATACCAGGATGGCGCCTATTATGGCGTTGACGCCGGGAAATCCTCGAGATATGAACTTGGTGCTTCCATCAACGCCTATGCAAAGTTTGGGATCATGGAAAATGTCTCCATGGAAAACACCCTTAGCCTCTATTCCAACTACCTGTCAAATCCCCAAAATGTGGATATCGACTATCTTATGAATTTGGAGATGGGCATCAATAAACTGCTTACAGCCAACCTGATCTTTCAGGCCATCTATGATGACAATACCGTAGGCGCTTTCCAGATACGCGAGGTTTTGGAGCCGCCTTTAACTTCAATTTTTAGGAAGCTTCCGCAGCAATTCTTAAGAACTTTTAGGGAAGGAAAGACCTTGAATTTTCCCACTTTTGAAGAGCATCAATTTGCGTAACTTTGTAGTTACACTCAACCCGATTTATGTTAGAAAAGACCGATTTAGAATACGAAAAAGTTGTTTTAATAGGGATCGTCACCCGTGAACAGGATGAAGATAAACTGAAGGAATATCTTGACGAACTTGAATTTCTTACCTACACCGCCGGCGGTGAGGTGGTAAAGAGATATTCTCAAAAGCTGGATCGCCCAGACCCCAAGACTTTTATTGGTTCGGGAAAAATGGAGGAGGTGCGCAATTTTGTGCAGGAAAACGAAATAGGCACGGTGATCTTTGATGATGAGCTCTCTCCCGCCCAGCAAAAGAACGTTGAGAAGATCCTCAACTGCAAAGTCCTGGACAGGACCAACCTCATTTTAGACATTTTTGCCCAGCGAGCTACCACCAGTTATGCAAGGACGCAGGTAGAGCTGGCGCAATACCAATACTTGCTGCCGAGGCTTGCCGGGATGTGGACTCACCTTGAGAGACAGCGTGGAGGTATCGGGATGCGTGGACCGGGGGAGACCGAGATCGAGACAGACCGTCGTATCGTACGCGATAAGATCTCTTTGCTGAAGAAAAAACTGGAGACCATTGACAAGCAAATGGAGGTGCAGCGTGGTAACCGCGGGCAGCTTGTGCGTGTGGCTTTGGTAGGTTACACCAACGTGGGAAAATCTACCTTGATGAACGTGATAAGCAAGTCTAAGGTCTTTGCCGAAAATAAACTTTTTGCCACCCTCGATACCACGGTTAGAAAGGTGGTCATTCGTAACCTGCCTTTCTTGCTGACAGACACGGTGGGATTCATTCGCAAGCTGCCAACACAGCTGGTAGAGTCTTTTAAATCTACACTGGACGAAGTTCGGGAAGCCGACCTGCTCCTGCACGTGGTAGATATTTCTCATGCAAACTTTGAAGACCATATAGCTTCGGTAAACCAGATCCTTGATGAGATCAAAAGTGCCGACAAGCCAACGATAATGGTGTTCAACAAGATCGATGCTTACGAAGCCGAAGAGATCGAAGAGGATGACCTAATGACCGAAAGGACCTCTTCTCATTATTCTTTAGCCGAATGGGAAAAAACCTGGATGAACAGGCTGGGAGATGATGTATTGTTCATTTCGGCATTGAACAAGGAGAACCTGGAAGACTTTAGGAAGAAGGTCTACGAGGCAGTGAGAAAGATCCATATTACGAGGTTCCCTTACAACAACTTCCTCTATCCCGAATATGACACCTATGGTGACGAAGAGGAGTAAAAAATGTCATTTTTGAAACCCCTTTAGAACAGACCTCACAGGTTTTTGAAACCTGTGAGGTCTTCTTTTTTTTGTTAACTTTATAAGCAACTAAACTATTGATTATGAAAAAGTTGCTATTCCTTCTGGCTTTAATTTTCTTTGGAAGCCTCAGCGCACAAGAGCTCAATGGCTCCTGGAAACTCGTCGCTGTTAATGGCGAACCTGTAACCAATGAGGATTCCGTGAGGATCTATCAGGATGGCTATTTTGCTGCCGGCACAAAGGAGAAGCGAACAAACCGCTTCATGCATGCCGAAGGCGGGGAATACACTCTAACTGACGGTTATTCTGAAGTCTATGATTTTTACACTCAGGATTCAGCCATGGTAGGACAACAGCGTAATTACGAAATAGATGTCTCCAAAGATGAAATGCTGCTTCACAATGCTGCAGGCGATGAAATGACCTGGAAGAAAATTTCGGATAATGAAAATGACCTTTCCCGCAATTGGGTGATCACCGGCAGGAAAAGGAATGGGAAGATCAGCCGCAGCACTCCGGGCGCCAGGCGAACGATCAAGATCCTTGGAGGCGACAGGTTCCAGTGGGTCGCCTTCAATTCAGATACCGGAGAATTCTTTGGCACCGGTGGCGGCACCTATTCTGCAAAAGATGGGGAGTATGTTGAAAACATTGAATTCTTCTCCCGTGATGACAGCCGTGCAGGCGCAATACTCCCTTTTCAATACGAGCTCAAAGACGGGGAATGGCATCACAGCGGCAAGAGTTCAAGAGGAGAAGAAATGTATGAGATCTGGTCTCCGTATGAGGAGGCTTTTGAGAAGTAAAGTTCCAGATCTCACAGGTTTTTAAAACCTGTGAGATCTATTTTTATAAAAAGGGAGGAACTCCAAATAAAAGAAGACCTACAAGTTCTAAAAAAGACCTTGCAGGTCTGCTCTATTCGCCCATCGCCAAAACCGCTTTTTCGGCGCATTTTTCGCCGTCTATAGCTGCGGAAACAATTCCGCCGGCATACCCTGCTCCCTCTCCACAAGGATAGAGTCCTGAGATCTGCACATGTTCCAGGCTGTGACGATCCCGCGGAATTCGCACGGGGGATGAAGTCCTTGATTCGGTTGCATGTACCACCGCTTCATTGGTGAAATAGCCTTTCATGCTTTTCCCAAACTCGATAAAGCCCTGCTGCAAACTTTTATAAACGAATTTTGGCAGCACTTCGCCCAATTCTACTGAAGTTATTCCGGGCTTATAAGAAGTTATGGGCAGGTCTTTGGAAGCTCTGCCATTGCTGAAATCTACCAGCCGCTGTGCAGGTGCGGTCTGAGTCTTTCCGCCGGCAAGCCAGGCTTTCTGCTCTACCTGCTGCTGAAATCTCAAGGCAGCCAACGGTGAGTCTCCAAAAATGGCAAAATCTGAAGGTCTTATTTCCACCACAATTCCCGAGTTCGCCGTCGCCTGATCACGCTTGCTGGGTGACCAGCCATTGGTCACGATCTCTCCCGGCGCGGTAGCACAAGGCGCGATAACTCCGCCGGGGCACATGCAAAAGGAGTAAACACCACGGCCACCAACCTGCTTCACAATGCTATAGGAAGAAGGCGGCAAAAATTCGCCCCGGTCATCGGTGTTGTACTGAATCCTGTCTATCAACGCCTGCGGATGCTCGACCCTCACCCCAAGTGCAAAAGGTTTGGCTTCAATGTGAATGGTCTTTCTGTAAAGCAGCTCAAAAATATCCCTCGCCGAATGACCGGTGGCTAAAATGACCTTTTGGGAAGATATTGTAGTACCATCCTGCAGCTGCACTCCCGCAACAGCCGATTCCTTCAGCAAAATGTCAATCACCCGGGAATTAAACAGCACTTCTCCCCCTCGCTCAATGATAGTCCTGGTCATATCCTGAATGATAGCCGGCAGTTTATTTGTCCCGATATGAGGGTGCGCCTCCACCAGGATCTGATCTGTGGCGCCAAAACCTACGAGCAGTTCTAAAATGCGGTTTACGTCTCCCCTTTTCTTACTGCGGGTGTACAATTTTCCATCTGAATAAGTTCCCGCACCGCCTTCCCCAAAGCAGTAGTTGGAATCTTCATCCACCACATGCTCAATGTTCAGTTTTTTAAGATCACGACGTCTTGCTCTTACATCTTTACCACGTTCAAGGACGATGGGCTTTTTTCCAAGTTCAATACAACGCAAAGCAGCAAACATACCTGCCGGACCTGCACCGATGATTACGACTTCTTCGGAATTGGATACATTGGGATAATCAGGAAGGCTGATCTTTTGAGGCACAAAATCTTCATTGACAAAAACCTGAACTTTCAGGTTCACCTTCACTTTTTTTTGACGGGCGTCAATGCTCCTTTTAAGGATCTCGATATGTTTTATATTCCCAGGCGAAATACCTTTTTCACGAGAGACATAATGCCGCAACGCTTCTGCGCTCGCAGCGGTTTCGGGAGAAACCTGAAAAGAAAACTCTTTTTGCACCTAACTGATTTTGATGCAAATATAGCGCATTAAAAATGGCTTTTTTGAGACCTATTCCGCGGAAATCATCACCTCGTCCAGTTCATAGATGCCGTCATAACCGGGCAGATCACTTCCGGAATACCTGAACGCGATATAGCCTTTGCCTTCAGCACAGCTCAGGTCCACGTTCCCCGAAGAC
>JBAVJB010000018.1:0-27580 GCA_049687495.1 Salinimicrobium sp. | reverse complement strand
TAGTCTTCGTACCAGTCATCAAAGGTTTTGTCTGTCGAATATTTGTCAGATAAAACCTTATAAACCGTGAGCAGCCACCAGGCTTGACCGGCAACAACCGTATAGAAGACAGCGCTAAAGGAGAATTCGTAAAAGACCATGACGGCAACCGCCACTAAAAGAATAGTAGTTATAGCAATATAAAATGTCACTGAAAATCTCATATCCATAAGTTAGCTCTTAAAAGGCTTGGATCGAGTTAACAGTTCACTAATTCGAAAAGTTTTAGGATTCCTTCTTCTTTGTTAAGAGATTTTTAACGAGAAAGATGAAGATGGAGATCCCAAAGAAGCTGCTCGCTGCCGCCAGTAGTTTGAAGTAATCAAGAAAAAGCGGAAGTTCCAGCCAGGCTGCTGTTCCTTTGAAGAAGATGAGGGCTTCGGTAAGGCAAAAGGCGCCAAAGTAGACCCAGAAAACAGGCTTTGAAATACGGTAAAGACCTGCGACTTCCAAGAAGACGAAAAGGCTGATGCTTACCACGCCAAGGAAGGTCCAGTGCAGGTAACCTATGACCAGATCGGGGAAGGTGAAGGCCAGGCTGGCAAAAAACGGAATCCCGGAGAGCAGTTGCAGCAGGATCTTTCCACAGAGCAGGATTACAACGATCTTCAGGAGGAACTGCTGAAAAGGTGTAAACGGCAGGCGTTCCTCTTTCCACAACGGCTTCAGCAGGAGATAGAATTTTCCGAAGGCAAAGAGCTGCAGCACTGCGCCCAGGCCGGCAAGTACATAAAAGATCCAATGCGGTTCCACCCAAAGTACCGAAAGGAAAAAGCTGAGAATTACCGCCGCATTCAGCAGATTAAAGAAGGCCCCAAAATGCCTTTTTTGAGGGGTAAGATTTCTTTGCTCTAAAAAGTAAAGCAGAATTCCGCAGAGGCCAAAGATGAACCAGGCATTGTATTGAAAATGCAGGTAAAAATAGATGGACATCTTGTACCAGATAGAGGTCTTGCCCAAGGTAGCCATCACGCCGCCCACAGCCCAGGGGCCGATACTGGAGATCACCAGGTACCACAATGAAGCTTTGATGCATTTGAAAGAATTTCGGGTTCGATGTTCCTGCGGCGTCTTTTTGAGAACAAACCAGGCCATCAAATAAGATGCAAAAAGGAAAAGCGTGGAAAATGTGATGGACAGCATCGCGTACCCCGTAAAAGGAAAGGTGAAGAGCATGCCCAGCAGCGTAAGCTGGGTAAACCAGAAGATGCGCCGGTAGACCGCGGCATTTTTCCCTTCGGAAAGGTACATTTTGTAGATGAGCGTCGTTAGCGCAATATAAACCCAGCCCAAAAGCGCGATATGGGAGTGCCCGTGGACCACGTAGCGAAAATTCGCGGGAATTTGCACTACAAAAAACAGCCTAAGGAACAGCCCCAGCAGCGCCACCAGCAAGAAATAACCAAGGGCGATATTGGTATGTCTTCTCAAATTGATCATGTGCTAAAAATAGGAATTTTGGAAGAGCTTGATCTGCAGAAACAACTGCCAAAAATAAAAGCTGCCCAAAAATGACATTTTTGGGCAGCTTTACATCAACTTCTCAATTTTTATTCAACTTCTTCGAGTACGGGTTCTTCTTGGGGAACTTCTTCCTGCATGGGAGCAAGTTTTTTCTTGCTGTCCAGCGAGAAGACGAACCAAACAAAGGAGACAAGGCCAATGGCAAAGATGGTGTCACCGATGACCCTTAGCCAGCGCAGCGTATCCATTCCCGGTTGCTGCATAAATTCGGCAGAGCGGGCATACCACATGCCTTCGTTCACACTGGCCACGGTTTGCAATAAACCGATTGGCAGAACACTGAGAACGACCATCAGGAGTAGCCCGATGTTTATTGACCAGAAGGAAAACTTCAGCAGTTTTTCGTTCCACACCTGTACGCGATACATGCTTCTAAGCACGAACATCATAAGGCCAATGCCCAGCATTCCGTAGACTCCAAAGAGTGCAGTATGTGCGTGAACGGCAGTGGTGTTAAGGCCTTGCATGTAGTAGAGTGCGATTGGAGGATTGATCACAAATCCGAAGATCCCGGCACCAAGAAAGTTCCAGAATGCCACAGCTACCAGACAGTAGATTGGCCATTTATAGTCCCTGATCCATTTTGTCGCTTTACTAATTTTATAGTTCTCATAGGCTTCAAACCCGATGAGGATCAAGGGTACAACTTCCAGGGCGCTAAAGGTCGCTCCAAGTGCCATGACAGCAGTGGGAGTTCCGCTGAAGTAGAGGTGATGAAAAGTCCCCAGGATCCCTCCTGAAAGAAATATCACGGTCGCCAGCAGCACGCTTAAAGTAGCTGTTTTTGTCCTTAGGAGTCCCAGTCTTACGAACAGGAATGCCCCTACCACGGTAGCAAACACTTCAAAGAAGCCTTCTACCCAAAGGTGCACCACCCACCAGCGCCAGTATTCGGCAATGGCAAGGTTGGTTTGTCTTCCCCACATCAAGCCGGCTGCGTAAAACAGGGCGATCGCTGCGGAAGAAACCAGGAACATGAGCAGCAGATTCCTTTCTGAAGTTTTCTTTTTAAGCACCGGGATAAGCGGCCTTACCATTAATGCCAGCCAAAGGAAGAGTCCCACCAGCAGGAAGATCTGCCAGAAACGGCCGAGGTCCACATATTCATAACCCTGGTGACCGAACCAGAAATTCTCTGCCAAACCAAGTTTTTGCATCACCCCCATCCATTGCCCGGCCATAGAACCCGCAACTATAATAAGTAAACAGATGAACAAAAAGTTCACGCCCAGCGTCTGGAACTTTGGATCGCGGCCCGAAACTGCGGGTGCGATATATAATCCGGTTGCCAGCCAGGCGGTGGCGATCCAGAGGATTCCCAGTTGCACGTGCCATGTTCTTGTAATGGAATAAGGCATTATTTTGGCAAGGTCAAAGCCGTAAAAAGCATCGCCCTCCACGCCGTAATGGGCGGTAATCACTCCAAAAGTCACCTGTACAAGAATAAGCAGGCTGACTACCCACAGGTATTTCTTCACTGCTCTCATAGAAGGAGTGATAGTTTGTCTCATCAATGGGTCACTTACCGGAAGATCAATTTCCTCGTCATGCTTCATCCTGGCATGGTAGAAAACCATGATCCCAATCCCGAACAGCAATAAAATTATACTGAACCCGGTCCAGATGATCAAATCTCCCGTTGGTTTGTTGCCCACCAATTCCTCCGGTGGCCAGTTATGGGTGTATGAAACTTCGCTGCCAGGCCTTTCGGTTACGGTTGCCCAGGTTGCCCAGAAGAAGAAGCTGCTCATTTGACGCATGCGAGCCTCATCTTTAATAGCATTTTTTGGGATCGCATAGTTTGCCCTTATCTCGTCAAGTGCGGCTTCATCCATGAATAGCCCTTTGTAGTATTCATGGAGATTTTCAACAGCACGGGCACGAAGAGGAGAGATGGTAATGGTGTTTGTCTCCTCATCATAAGTATTTTTCCTAAGCTCATCCTGCAGCCGCCTTTCCAAAAGGGCCTGTTTCTCCCCATTCAACTCGCTATAACCGGTGTTATAGTCTTCGTTGGCCCAGTGGTTGAGCATGAACATCGACTCGCGGTGCAGCCAGTCTGCGGTCCAATCGGGGGCGGTATATGCACCGTGGCCCCAGATGGAACCTACTTCCTGGCCTCCTATACTTTGCCATACGTTTTGCCCGTCAAGAATATCCTGACCTTTGAAGATGAGCTCACCATCTGTGGTGACCACTTTCATGGGCCGCGGCGGCGCTTTTTGATAGATCTCAAATCCGTAATAGCCAAGGACGGCAAATGAAACTGAGATCACCAGGAGAAAGGTGACCCATAATTTTCTTTCTTTTGTCATGTTAGAAGCTTTAAAAGAAGGCCATCCAAAAAAGGCATTTTTGGATGGTATTTTAGATGGCCCTCGTGAATATTGGTTAGGGTTTCTTAATTGGCATTAAGCTCTTTTTCAAGCTGAAGTGCTTTAGGGAACAGGATGTTGTTCTCCAGGTGCACATGCTGGTGGAGATCCTGTTCAAACTCATCCAGCTTGGCGTAAAAAGCGCGGTAGGTGTTGCAGGCACCTTCGGGAGGAGTATAATTATTGCTGAGTTCTGCTATTTTCCGAAGGATCTCTCCCGCGTCTTCATGCTCCACTTCCATCATTTTAATAGGATTGTCAACAGTGCCAAAAGGTGCCTGAGGTGCTTCAGAATCCTCTTTTTTAGCTTTTACCAGCTTTTTGATGAAAGGAAAGAGGATCAATTCTTCTTTCTTAAGGTGCGCACTTAGCTCTCCTGCTACCTGGTTGAAGAGGTCCTTGATCTCCAAAAGCTCGGTGTAATGGTGCCCGTGCACCTGTGCTACCCTTGCAGCGTATTGCATGAGCAACGGGATATTTTCTTCTACATAAGAGTGGTGCACGTTGATAATATGATCTGTAAGAAAATCAAGTTCCCAGCTGTTATAATTTGTGGCGCGGGAAATAGTATTGTCAACGTTAAGCAGGTCGTTCTTTAGCAAATCGTAATCTACATTGGCTTTTTCGCAAGCTTTGGCAACGCTGATTCCGCCGCCACAGCAAAAGTCGATCCCGTACTTTTTGAAGATGTGGGCAGTTTTGATGTTTTCGGTCACCATGTCGGCTACTGTTTTTGACTCAAACTCTTTCATAAGGCTGTATTTTAAATGGTTATTTTTCACAATTACAGGTACAAAAATGGGCCTTAAGTAACCGGTCTGTTATGAGTTAAGTCATAAAGGACAATTTTGTCCAAATTATTATGAAAAAAGGCGCGGACTTTTTTAGGGTCCGCGCCTTTCCGAATAAAAACAAACTAATATACTACTTGAAAACTCAGAGAACTATCCGTGCAACACCAGCAGTGGAAGCTGGTTGATAAACGGAATATCGTTTTGATCGTTATGCAGAAATTTCTGGCATAGATTAAGGTTTTTGGCAGCCAACACGATCATATCTACGTTGCGGTTGGCCATGAATATTTTCACCGGATTAGGCTCTTTTGAAGCATAATAGGTTTGTAAAACGGGGGTCTTCGGAAGGAATGAATCCTGGAGAAATTCCCGGTTCTCTGCCTGCTCTGCAGAAGGTTCTGTTTCTGAATTAAAGATCTCCAGGATCTTTACGTTAGCCTTTGAAAGAGAGGTGAGGTTGAGCAAGGTGCGCAACATTTTGCTACCGTAATGTATCTTGTAATCTGTTGGGAACAAGATATTTTTATGTTCTTTAAAAATGGCATTTTCTGAGATGGCTAAAACAGGACATCTCACTTTCATCATCACATCTGAAGTGTGTTTTCCTATCACTGCACCCTTGTCGTTAGTCTTGCCTTTGGTGCCCATCAGGATGAGGTCAATGTTCTTTTCCTGTACTTTCTCCCTTACCGCATCGATGAGGTAAGTGGCTTTGAAACAGGTGTGAAAGCTGTGCTCGGGATTTTTTTTAATGCTTTCAAGCCAATCCAGCAGCTTGTCAAATTTATTTTTGACCTCCGGCGAACAGCTCATGTAACTCGTAACCATTTGATCTGCAGGCACAGGCAAGACATGCAGCAGATAAAAGTTACACGGAGTATCCTTGAAAAACTGCAGCGCATAAGCCGCGGCATTTCGCGAATTCTCAGAAAAATCAGTGGGCAAAAGGATATTCATCATCAGTCACATCTATTTTACTCTGCAAAAATAGACTGCAAGTAAAGTGGAAAAAATGATGAAAATCAGTTATTGAATTGATTCTAAATAATAAGCTGATTTAGCTGATGCGTTTTAGGGCTTCCACATCCAATAATTTGATGTTGCGGCCCTCAATTTCCAGCAATCCTTCTTTTTTAAAATCTGAAAGTGTCCTGATCAAAGTTTCTGAAGCCATTCCTGCCACGCTTGCCAGGTCACTTCTCGAGATCCTGATGCTTTGGGTAGGATGCCTCCTTATCTTTTGCGAGAACAATAATATGGTACGTGCGGCTTTCTTTCTTACCGAACCGTAGGCCATCTCAAGCAGCTGCTCCTTGATACCCGAAATATTGTCGCCCAACACATCGATTAGTTCAATAGTGATGTTGCTGTTGTGGGTAAGGATATCCTTCAGCTCTTCTTTGGTCACCGCGTACAGGCGGGTATCTTCCATGGCTGTAGCAGCTTCTTCGTAGGCCATAGGTCTATTAAAGGAAGTATTTCCGAAGAAATCACCTTCTTTATATATAGAGGTAATAAGCTCTTTGCCATACTGGTCCATGCGGTGGCTCTTTACCACTCCTTTATCAACAAAGAAGAAATGGTTGCTCTGTTTGCCTTCCTCATAGATGGTCTCACCCGTTTTGTAGGTTTGCTCCTCATATTTTTTCACCTCTTCCCTAAGGTCCTGCAGTGAATTGATCTTATGCTCAGGTTCCTGTTGAACAGGTTTTTGGCCGCCTTCCCCTAGTTTTTTCAGGATAGCCACTTTTGCAAGTCGGCTCTCGATGGCGCTGGTAAGCTCTTCTTCTTCAAAAGGTTTGGTAAGGTAATCGTCGGCTCCAAGATCCATTCCTTTTCGAATGTCTTTGTGCTCGGTCTTGGCAGAAAGGAAGATGAAAGGAATTTGCTGGGTCTCGGGATCTTCGGCTAAAGCCTGCAGCACCCCGTAGCCGTCCATTTCGGGCATCATAATGTCGCACACGACGATATCGGGTTTCTCCTTTTTTGCAATGGCTACACCTGTTTTCCCGTTTGCCGCAGTGATCACATCATAATCTGCCAGTTCCAAAAGTTCGGCAGTGTTCTCGCGAACAACGGTATCGTCTTCTATAAATAGTACCTTCTTCATTCCTTAATAATAGGTAGTTCTACAATAAATTGAGTTCCTTGGTTTTCTTTGCTGTCAAAATAGATCTTTCCGCCCAAATTTTCAAGATGTACTTTGGCGATGTTGAGTCCTATTCCTGTTCCCTGGTTTAAAAGGGCATTTTCGGCCCTAAAATACCTTTCAAAAATGTGTTTTTGATCCTTCTTTGGAATTCCCATTCCCTGATCTGTCACCTTAAAAATAATCTTCCCGTCCTCCATCTCGATCTCGAATTTGATAAGGGTATCTTCGGGGGAGTATTTTATCGCGTTGCTTAACAGGTTGGAGAGTACCAGTTCCAGGATCTTTTCATCCTGCTGAAGGGTAATGCTCTCGATATTTCTTGGATATTTTATCTCCTGTCCGCTCTTGAGAGTGACGTTCGCGTTATAGACCACTTCGTTCACCAGCTTGCTCAGGCTAAAGGTGGAAAATTTATAGCTCACCTTGCCGCTTTCCAAACGTTCGATAGAAAGAAAATCGTTTAGTATATTGTCAAGGTAATGCACCTTGTTCTTAATGGTGTTGAGGTGTTTTTCCCTTTTATCCTGCTGGTCTTCCAGCTTATATTTACCTGCCAGAACCACTGAGGTAAGTATCCCGCTAAGCGGAGTTTTGAATTCGTGGGAAACCAGGGAAAGGAACTTTGTCTTAAGTTCATTCAGCTCTTTCTCCTTTTGCAAGGCAGCTTTTATCCTGTTTTCGGCTTCTTTCCTGCGCTTCACCTCTAACTCGAGGGTGTGGTTGGCATTCTTAAGCTTTTCAACATTCTCCTCCAGTTCATGAGTTCGAATCTTGATCTTGGCCTCAAGTTCAGAATTGAGCTCCTTGATCTGCCGCTGTGCCTCTTTCCTTACCGAAATATCGATAATAAGGGACATGACAAAATTCTCTCCATTGAGCTGAAAAGGGTTGAGTCCCGCTTCAACAGGGAATTCGTCTCCGTTCTTTTTTACTCCGTAAAGATCGCGCCCGTGACCCATTTGCCTTTTCTCGCTGTGGTCCAGGAACTCTCTAAAATGTGCCGGGTGGCCCGCCTTATAGCGGGTAGGAATGAGGGTGTTGAGGGGCTTGCCTTGAAGTTCGCCTTTTTCATAGCCAAACATCATATCGGCAGCCAGGTTGCTGCTTACAATTTGTTGGGATTCATTTACTACAATAATACCTTCGGAAGCGGCCTCAAAAAGTACGTTAAAAACGTTATGCTCCTGTGCAAACATAAATAAGATTTGTCACCGGGAAGGAAATTTACCTCCCCGGATTTTTTTTCGAATGAGGTCAAATTTAAACATTTTTAAGAGAAAAGGGCCCTGTTCAAAAAATTGCTTAAAAACCTCATTTTTGAAGGTTAAACAAAGGATCCGTTGAAAAGCTTCAACGGATCCTTCACCACGATACCGCAGCCTGCCCTTCTTTCATCTGCTTCTTAAAGGCTGCAGCAGCGTTAGTTTCCTTCTTCCTCTTCGGCAGACACAAAATCCTTGTCTTCGGGCAAGACGTTATTGGCAAGCTTGGTCACTGCCATAGCAATAAGCACGGCCGTGATCACAAACAGCAGGAATTTAACCATAAGGCTATCCTCCAGCACATCGCTGTAGAAGGTAAGGATCACCTCGATGGCCAAAAAGGCCATTTGAAAACTAAGTTTTAGCACCTCAAGCAGATTTGTTACGGCTAAAGATACAGCTGTCAACATTGATATCAGGAAGTTAGAATAAGCTTTGACTCAAATTTAACGAAGACTGTCATAAAGGCTAAAAAAGTGCTAAGGAAATCTTTTTCCGGGTTCGCGTTTTTCCAGTTTAAAGGTGAGGACCGGGCTGTTCGCGTGGTTTACGAGGTCTTCGCTAATGCTGCCGTTAAAGAAATGCGACAGGCCTTTGCGGCCGTGGGTGGCTACCCCAACCACATCTGCCTTGACCTTGGCGGCAAAATGCAAGATTCCCTGTTCAACAGAGTCGTCATTATATATATGGAATTCGTAGTTCTCAAAATCATTGCCTTCCAGGAACTTGTCGAGGTATCTCTCGGTCTCTTCAGAAGTAATAAATTCATTGGCGGTGTTAATGTACACCAGGTGTAGTTTTGCATCCATAAGTCGTGCAAAGTTCACTACCTTTTTCAGGGTCTTCTTATTGTGGTTGTCAAGATTAGTTGCAAAAACGAAGTTTTTGACAGTGAAATCGGGGTGGTCATTCTTGATCACCAGTACCGGGATCTCTGAAGTTCGTACCACTTTCTCCGTGTTGGAGCCTATGAACATTTCTTTGAATCCGCTGGCGCCCTGGGAGCCCATTATGATAAAATCACAGCCGTGCTCTTTGCTTGTTTCCATAATGCCGTCAAATGCCTGGTGAAACTCCACGATCTCGTGCACCTTGATACCTTTTAGAAAAGCTTGTGAAAGGATCTCATTGAAGCGCTTTTTGGCCAGTTTCATGAAGAACAAAGCTTCGGGCAGATCATTGTGGCGGGTGTCGCCAACAGGGTTGACCATATTCATTGGCAGCTCCAGCATGTGGAGCAGGTAGATCTCTGCATCGAATTTTTTGGCCAGTTGTGCGGCTACTTTAAGGGCGTTTTCGGCCTTTTCCGAAAAGTCGGTTGGCACAAGGATTTTTTTCATAAGGGCGTTGTAATTAAGTAAGGTTGATTGTGTTATAAATCTACAAATATTTTTTCATTCGAAATCTTGTTTTCGTTCTGTAAAAATATTACTATATTTGCACCGTTGAAGCGAAAAAAGAACAACGAGGGGACCGGAAAGTCCCCTCTTTTTATAGTCAGAATCGGGGATGCTTAGAGAGAAGGTAGAAAATTTACTACAGGAAGCTTTTGAAGAAAATAATTCGTTATTTTTAATTGAGCTTAACATCGACAATGCCAACCATATAAGGGTGGTGATCGATGGTGATAAAGGAGTTACGGTGAATGACTGTATTGAGGTAAGCCGTAAGATAGAGCACAACCTTGACAGGGATGAAGAGGATTTTTCTCTTGATGTTTCTTCAGCAGGAGTGTCATCTCCGCTGTCTATGCCGCGTCAATTTAAAAAGAACATTGGTAGAAAACTGGAGGTGACCACTTCCGAAGAAAAATTTGAAGGCCAGCTTACCCAGGTGAACGATGACAGTATTAAACTGGAATGGAAAGCAAGGGAGCCAAAACCGGTTGGAAAAGGAAAGGTTACTGTAGCAAAAGAAGCTGTATTGCCTTTTGAGGATATTAAAGAGGCAAAAGTGATAATAACATTTTAACAGACAATTGATATGGAAAATATCGCGTTGATAGAATCGTTTTCAGAATTTAAGGATGACAAGCTTATTGATCGTGTCACCCTTATGGCGATTCTGGAAGATGTATTTAGGAGTGCATTGAAAAAGAAGTACGGGGAAGACGATAACTTTGATATTATTGTGAACCCTGACAAAGGTGACCTTGAGATTTGGAGGAACAGAGTGGTGGTTGCCGATGGAGAGGTGGAAGATCCTAACTCAGAGATCTCTTTGTCTGAAGCAAGAAAGATCGAGCCTGACTTTGAGGTTGGGGAAGATGTTTCTGAAGAAGTGAAGTTGATCGATCTTGGACGTCGTTCAATTTTGGCCTTGCGCCAAAACCTGATCTCTAAGATCCATGAGCACGACAATACTAATATTTACAAGCAGTTCAAAGAACTTGAAGGCGAGATCTATACTGCTGAAGTTCACCACATCCGCCACAGGGCGATCATTTTGCTGGATGATGAGGGGAATGAAATTATTCTTCCGAAAGACCGACAAATTCCATCAGACTTCTTCCGAAAAGGGGAAAATGTAAGGGGGATCATCGAGAGCGTTGAGCTTAAAGGTAACAAGCCGGCCATCATCATGTCCAGGACTTCACCTTTATTCCTTGAAAAACTGTTCGAGCAGGAGATTCCTGAAGTCTTCGACGGACTTATCACTGTTAAAAAAGTAGTAAGAATTCCTGGCGAAAAAGCCAAAGTAGCGGTAGATTCTTATGATGACCGTATTGACCCGGTTGGTGCCTGTGTGGGTATGAAAGGGTCAAGGATCCACAGTATCGTTCGCGAGCTTGGAAATGAAAATATTGATGTGATCAATTACACGACAAATATTCAGTTATTGATCACAAGAGCATTAAGCCCTGCAAAAGTGACGTCCCTCAAGATAGATGAGGAGAATAAGCGTGCAGAAGTAATGCTTAAGCCCGAAGAAGTGTCAAAAGCGATTGGTCGCGGAGGCCATAATATAAGATTGGCAGGACAATTGACGGGTTATGAGATAGACGTCTATAGAGAAGGAGTAGAAGAAGACGTTGAATTAAGAGAATTTGCAGATGAGATCGAGGACTGGGTGATCGAAGAGTTCGCCAAAATAGGCCTTGACACTGCAAAAAGTATTTTAGAGCAGGATGTAGATGATCTTGTGAAGAGAACCGACCTTGAAGAGGAAACCATTCGTGAGGTGATGAAGGTTCTTAGAGAAGAATTTGAAGAAGAGAATAACTAAGAATTAAAGAGGATAATTTAGAGGGCAATTTATGGCTGAAGCAAAAACAATGCGATTAAATAAAGTATTACGCGAATTCAATATCTCGCTGGATCGTGCTGTGGAATATCTGAATTCCCAGGGCCACGAGATCGAGGCGCGTCCTACTACAAAAATTTCCGGAGAGGTATACCAGGTGCTGTTTGATGAATTTCAAACCGATAAAAGCAAGAAGGTAGCCTCAAAAGAAGTTGGCGAAGAGAAGCGAAAAGAGAAGGAGGAGATTCGTTTGGCCAGGGAGAAAGAACTGGAAGATAAACGAAAACAGGAAGAAAAGCAGGAGGTTATCAAAGCCAAGTCTACCCTGGAAGGCCCAAAACAGGTAGGTAAGATAGACCTGGAAAATAAAGGTAAAGCAGAAGAAGCGCCAGCTCCAAAAGCCGAAGAGAAGAAAGAGCCTGAACAGCCACAGGCAGAAGCTCCAAAGCAAGAGGAAAAAGCAGCTAAAGCCCCTGAAAAGCCAGAGCCAAAGCCAGAGAAAAAAGAAGAAACTTCAGAAAAGCCAAAAGTTGGAGAGGACAAAAAAGCTCCTGCTCCAAAACCGGCGGCCGAAGAGAAGGAAGAGAAGGAAGAGAAGAAAGAAGAGCCTAAGGCAGAGTCTTCTGAAGAAGGAGAAAACTCTACAGTAAAGACAAATTATCAAAAACTTAGCGGTCCTAACTTTACCGGTGAAAAGATCGATCTTTCCCAGTTCAAGAAGCCTGTTAAGAAGAAAGATGAGAAAAAAGCTGATGATGATAAAGATAAGCGCAAGAAGCGCCGTCGCAGAATAAGCAAAGATGTTAAAGGAGGAGCTGCCGGCGGCAATGCAGGCGGCGGTAAGAGCAGGGGAAAACGTACCCGCCCGGTTACCAAAGAAGAGCCAAGCGAAGAAGAAGTGCAAAAGCAGGTTCGTGAAACGCTTGAAAAACTTCAGGGTAAATCAAGTAAAGGTAGAGGTGCCAAGTACCGTAGAAATAAAAGAGATACTCACCGTCAGCGTACCGAAGAGGCGCAGATGGAAGAAAGCAATAAGGTACTTAAGGTAACAGAATTTGTTACCGTGAGTGAAGTTGCTACCATGATGGATGTGCCGGTAACGAAAATTATTTCGGCCTGTATGTCTCTTGGTATGATGGTGACCATGAACCAGCGACTGGATGCAGAGACCCTTTCTATAGTTGCAGATGAATTTGACTATGAAGTAGAATTTGTAACTGCCGACCTGGAAGAAACTAAAGAAGAACAACCCGAGAATCCCGAGGATCTTGAGCCACGTGCTCCAATTGTGACCGTAATGGGTCACGTCGACCACGGTAAGACCTCTTTGCTGGATTACATTCGTAAGGAGAATGTGATCGCGGGAGAAAGCGGGGGAATTACACAGCACATTGGTGCTTACGGGGTAAGACTCGAGAACGGTCAAAAAATCGCATTTTTGGATACTCCGGGTCACGAGGCCTTTACCGCAATGCGTGCCAGGGGTGCCCAGGTGACCGACCTTGCGATCATCGTGATCGCGGCAGATGATGATGTGATGCCGCAAACAAAAGAGGCGATCTCTCACGCACAGGCTGCGGGAGTGCCAATTATCTTTGCGATCAACAAATCTGATTTGCCAACTGCAAACCCTGAAAAGATCAAAGAAAAACTGGCGGGTATGAACCTGTTGGTTGAAGACTGGGGAGGTAAAATCCAGTCACAAGATATTTCAGCTAAAACAGGATTGAATGTAAAAGAGCTGCTTGAAAAAGTGCTTTTGGAAGCCGAAATCCTTGAGTTGAAAGCAAACCCAAACAAACTGGCTACAGGTACTGTAGTTGAAGCTTACCTTGATAAAGGTAGGGGATATGTTTCTACTATCCTTGTGCAGAGTGGTACTCTTAAGATTGGAGATTACGTACTGGCAGGAAGAAACAGTGGTAAGGTTAAGGCGATGCAGGATGAACGTGGAAATGACGTGAAAGAAGCAGGGCCATCAACGCCTGTTTCAATTCTTGGTCTTGACGGTGCGCCGCAAGCCGGTGACAAGTTCAAGGTGATGCTTGATGAAAGAGAGGCTAAAGATATTGCTGCCAAACGTACTCAGTTGCAAAGAGAGCAGTCGGTTAGGACTCAGCGTCATATTACGCTTGATGAAATTGGCCGTAGAATTGCACTTGGGGACTTTAAAGAACTTAACATTATCCTTAAAGGTGATGTGGATGGTTCGGTAGAAGCGCTTACAGACTCCTTCCAGAAATTGTCTACTGAAGAAATTCAGGTAAACATTATCCACAAAGGAGTGGGTGCGATCACAGAAAGTGATGTATTGCTTGCTTCTGCTTCAGATGCCATCATTATTGGATTTAACGTACGACCTGCAGGTAATGCCAGACAGGTTGCCGAGAAAGAAGAAATCGACATCAGGACTTACTCCATTATTTACGACGCGATTAACGATTTGAAAGATGCGATGGAAGGAATGCTTTCTCCTGTTATGAAGGAAGAGATCACCGGAAACGCAGAGATCAGAGAGATCTTCAAAGTGTCAAAAGTGGGAAGTATTGCCGGATGTATGGTTACCGACGGAAAGATCTACAGGAACTCACAGATTCGCTTGATCCGCGATGGAGTAGTGGTGTATACCGGAGAACTGGCTTCTTTGAAACGTTTCAAAGACGACGTGAAAGAAGTTTCCAAAGGTTACGATTGTGGACTTCAGATCAAGAACTACAACGACATTAAAGAGGGTGATGTAGTAGAAGCCTTCCAGGAAGTTGCAGTGAAGAAGAAACTGAAATAGTTACTATATATAGGTATAAAAAAAGGGACGTGAAAACGTCCCTTTTTTAGTATCCAAAAATGTCATTTTTTACCTCTTTTCCGGTTTGAACCTGAAAGCTGCAGGAAAGGTTTTTTTGATCTCCAATAATGCCTTATCGGCTTCCAGGCTATTCCTGAAGTTTCCAATCCAGACCTTATAATTTGGGGTTTCATAAACAATGGTGGACGGCCATTGAGGATAGAGGCTTCTATATTCCTTGATCACTTTGCTGGCCTCGTTGTTGTCGCCCGAGAAAAGCTGAATTCTGTAGCGGTCTCCAATGATCCCGTCCTGTACCATCTGGGTTTTCTTCTCCAGCAGTGCAGGAATCTTCTCGTCTTGTTGAATATTTACATGGCCTTCCTGTGCCATTGATAAGGTAGTGATGCCAAGCATGAAGATGCCGGTGGCGATGAGCTTTCTTTTTCTGAACATTCTATATAATTTTCTGAGTAACAAATGTATAACTTAATAGATAAAAACTGGGCTTAAGACTTATTTAGAACTATTATAAATTAATGATCCCTCCTTTAGAATCGAACTTAAGTATTACTTTTGTCGGTAAAATTTCTGGTACCTAAAATATGATAAATATCACATTTTTGACACTGTAAAAACTGTACCAAAAAGACGTTAATTTCAACTTGTAATATGAAAAAGGTGAAAAACCGCCATTCAGTCGCCCGACTTTTCTTACTGAGTACTTCGTTGTTTTTGTCCTTGAATGCTTTTGTTTTTGCGCAGGAACCCGAAACCCCGCTATCGAAAGATGAGCCTGTTGTTCAGGAAACCGTACAGGGTGCAGAGGAATCCAACGTAGAGGCAGATGCCTCTGGAGGTGATGCAGCAAAAGGAAAGGAGATCTTCAATACCTTGTGTGCTGCGTGTCACAAGCTTGACAGCAAGTCTATCGGGCCTGCATTAAGAGGTGTAACCGACAGAAGAGACAGCGAGTGGTTGCACAACTGGATCCACAACAGTTCACAGGTCATTGCTTCAGGCGACGAATATGCAGTGGCGCTTTACAATGAATTCAACCAGGTTGCCATGCCTCCGTTCCCGCAGTTGAGCGATGGGGATATCGACAACATTCTTGCTTACGTAGGTCAGCCAAAACAAGTTCCGCAGGAACAAAAAGCCGGTGCAGGTGAAGCTGCCGGTGGACAAGCCGGAGGTGGAGGGATCTCTACAGATATCGTGCTTGGAATCCTTGCTTTTGTGCTTGTGATGTTGCTTGTGATGCTTTACCTGGTAAACAAAACCCTTAGAAGGTTTGCTACTGCCAGTGGAGTGGAACTTCCTGAACAACCAAAGAGAAAGCCTATCTGGAAAGCCTTTGTTGAAAACCAATTTTTAGTACTTGTAACTTCTGTAGTGCTCGTGCTTGTTGGAACCTACTTTGTCTATGGCTATTTAATGCAAGTTGGGGTGGATCAAGGGTATCAGCCAATTCAGCCTATACATTTCTCTCACAGGATCCACGCCGGTGACAACCAGATAGAATGTAAGTTCTGTCACAGTTCTGCGCGAGTGTCTAAGACATCAGGTATTCCTTCTCTTAACGTGTGTATGAACTGTCACAAAGCGATCAGCGAAGTGGCGCCTGAGACCGGAACAGATGAATACTCAAAAGAATTCTACGACGGTGAGATCGCTAAACTTTATAACGCAGTTGGATGGGATGTGGCCGATCAGTCTTACACAGGAGAGACCGAGCCTGTTAAATGGGTAAGGATTCACAATCTGCCTGATTTTGCATACTTCAACCACTCACAGCACGTAATGGTTGGGGGGATCCAATGTCAAACATGTCACGGTCCGGTTCAGGAAATGGAGATCATGTACCAGAACGCGCCGCTTACTATGGGATGGTGTATAAACTGTCACCGTACAACCAATGTTAAAACCGAAGGTAACGAGTACTACGAGAAAGTTCACGAAGAATTGACCAAGAAATATGGTGTTGAAGAACTAACCGTTGCCGACATGGGTGGTATTGAATGTATGAAATGCCACTATTAATTAAACAAGAAGAAAGAAAATTAGAAATATATGTCATCAAACAGAAGATACTGGCAAAGTGTTGAGGAGCTGAAAGAGTCGAGTTCTATTGTTGAGGCGCACAAAAAGGAGTTTGTAGAGGAAATACCTACAGATGAATTCCTTGGCGACAAAACATCGCTTGAAAGCTCAAAGACTTCCCGTAGGGACTTTTTGAAGTATGTTGGTTTTAGTACGGCAGCGGCATCATTAGCTGCTTGTGAAGGGCCGGTCATGAAATCGATCCCTTATGTTGTACAGCCCGAGCGCATTGTTCCCGGGGTAGCTAACTACTACGCTACAACGATGGCCGACGGTTTTGATTTTGCAGGCGTACTTGTAAAGACCCGTGAGGGCCGCCCGATCAAGATCGAGCATAACACGATGGCCGGTACCGGTGCTAATGCAAGGGTACAGGCATCTGTTCTTTCATTATATGACAACAAAAGGCTTCAGCGACCAATGGCTAACGGCCAGGTGGTGTCGTGGGAGCAGTTTGATAAAGAGGTAAAGGAAAAACTGAATTCAGTTTCAGGTGAGATCGTATTGCTTACGCAAACTTTCGCAAGTCCTTCTACCACTAAGCTGATCAACGAATTTTCTGAAAAATACGGAAATGTAAGACACGTGGTGTATGACGCTGTTTCTGAAGATGCGGCCCTGGATGCTTTCCAATCGCGCTACGGAACAAGAGCATTGCCGCAGTACGACTTCTCTAAAGCTGAAGCTATAGTTTCTGTAGGAGCAGATTTCCTTGGAGACTGGGCTGGTGGTGGCCATGACGCAGGATATGCGCAAAGCCGTGTGCCTGAGAATGGGTCTATGTCAAGACACATCCAGTTCGAATCTAATTTCTCTATGACAGGTGCAAAAGCTGACAAGCGTGTGCCTGTTACTATATCTCAGCAAAAAGCCATTTTAGCAGCCCTTCACGGATATATTTCCGGAGGTGCTTCAGGAAGTAAGCTTCCTTCTCATATCGATGATGTGGTGGTGAAAGCTGCAAGACAATTGCGTAAAGCCGGAAGCAAAGCTGTTGTGGTTACAGGTATTCCTGAAGCCGATGCTCAATCTTTGGCGCTTGCCATTAATGAGTCTCTTGGAAGCGCGGTTGTGGATACTGAAAATCCAAGAATGCTTCGCCAGGGTAATGCTGCGGAAGTGAAAAAACTTGTAGCAGATATGAACGCCGGGCAGGTAGGAGCGCTTCTTGTTGCAGGTGTTAACCCTGCTTACAGCCTTCCATTTGCTGAAGAATTTGTAGAGGGTCTCAAAAAGGTGGAATTAAGCGTTGCTTTTTCCATGAAACAGGACGAAACTGCCAAGTTGTGTAACTACATAGCAGCTACCCCTCACTACCTTGAAAGCTGGGGAGACATCCAGTTGACAAAGAAAAAATTCAGCCTGATGCAGCCTACTATCAAACCTTTGTTTGATACGAGCCAGTTCCAGGATACTTTGTTGAGATGGACAGACAATAATACATCTTACTATAACTATATCAAGGAAACCTGGGCAGATGCTTTGGGTAACAGTTCCTGGATCGATGCTTTGCATGACGGTACTTTTGAGGCTACAGAGCCTGCAGGAACCGGATCTTTGGCAAGTGCGGGAAGTGCACAGGTAAACGATGATGCTACGGCTGCAAGAAACCTTTCTTCGTCTGCCGGAGAAGGCCTTGAGCTTGAGCTTTATTCCTCTACCTCAATGGGAGCCGGAAACCAGGCTAACAACCCGTGGTTGATGGAGATGCCAGATCCTATCACGAGGGTGTCATGGGATAACTACCTTAAAATGTCAAGATTTGATGCCGAGGCACTTGGTCTTGAGAACGAATACGAATCAAACGGTGCTTTGAACGGTAGCTACGTCAACCTAAAAGTTGGTGATGCTGTTCTTGAAATGGTGCCGGTATATATACAGCCGGGTCAGGCCAGGGGAGTAGTTTCTCTTGCGCTTGGTTACGGAAAAAGAGAAGCTGTTCAGAGTGAAATGCAGGTTGGTGTGAATGCTTACCCGCTTTACCAGGACTTCAAGTCTCACCAGAAAGTTGTTATTGAAAAAGCTCCGGGAATGCATGAATTCGCATGTGTTCAGTTGCAAAATACCCTTGCAGGTAGAGATGACATCATCAAGGAGACAAGCTATTCTCTTTACAAGAATGAAGAAAAAGAGGTCTGGAATCCTTTCCCTGAGATCTCTTACAACCACCAGGAAGTGCCTATTGGCGATGACAAGTCAGACCTTTGGGAGCCTTATGACAGAACTGTTGGGCACCACTTCAACATGTCTATCGACCTTAACGCCTGTACCGGTTGTGGTGCTTGTGTGATCGCTTGTCAGGCAGAGAATAACGTTCCTGTTGTTGGTAAGGAAGAGGTGAGGAAGTTCCGTGATATGCACTGGTTGCGTATCGACAGGTATTATTCTTCTGAAGATACCTTTGAACAAGAGCGTGAAGCTTTAGGAGAACTTGGGGCATTTGAATTCTACGACAAAGTGGAAGTGGCTTCAGACGAGAACCCACAGGCTATTTTCCAACCTATGCTATGTCAGCACTGTAACCATGCTCCTTGTGAGACTGTATGTCCTGTAGCTGCAACAATGCACAGCCGTGAAGGCCAGAACATGATGGTTTACAACAGGTGTGTTGGAACCCGTTACTGTGCTAACAACTGTCCTTATAAAGTAAGAAGGTTCAACTGGTTCCTTTACAACAAGAATGAGGAGTTTGACTACCACATGAACAATGACCTTGGTCGTATGGTATTGAACCCCGATGTGACTGTACGTTCTCGTGGAGTTATGGAAAAATGTTCTTTCTGTATCCAAAGGACCCAAAGAACAAAACTTGATGCCAAGCTGGAAGGAAGACCTGTAAAAGACGGGGAATTCAATACAGCCTGTTCAAGCGCCTGTGATAAAGGAGCGATCGTGTTTGGTGATATCAACGATACCGATAGCAAGATCATGAAGATGGCGAGCAATGACAGGATGTTCCATGCTTTAGAAGAGCTAGGCACAAGGCCAAACGTGATGTATCAATTGAAAGTCACCAATGATATTGACGTTTAAAAAGTTGTAGAAAAAAATATTCAGAATCAATTATTAAGATATGTCGTCACATTACGAAGCACCAATAAGAGAGCCTTTAATTATCGGCGAGAAAACCTATCAGGACATTAGTGTTGATGTAGGTGCCCCCGTGTTTGGGAAGGCCAATAAATCTTGGTGGATAGTATTCCTGATCGCCCTGGCAGCATTTTTATGGGGAATGGGTTGTATAATCTATACCGTATCTACAGGTATTGGAGTCTGGGGTCTTAACAAGACCATAGGCTGGGCCTGGGATATCACCAACTTCGTTTGGTGGGTAGGTATTGGTCACGCCGGTACGCTGATCTCTGCTGTACTGCTTTTGTTCAGGCAAAAGTGGAGAATGGCGATCAACCGTTCTGCAGAGGCGATGACCATTTTTGCAGTTGTGCAGGCAGGGCTTTTCCCTATTATTCACATGGGTCGTCCATGGTTGGCGTATTGGGTACTTCCAATTCCAAACCAGTTTGGTTCATTGTGGGTGAACTTTAACTCTCCATTGCTTTGGGACGTTTTTGCGATCTCAACTTATCTTTCGGTATCATTGGTGTTCTGGTGGACCGGTCTTTTACCTGACTTTGCAATGTTGCGTGACAAGACCACAAGGCCATTTCAGCAAAAGATCTACGGTATTCTTAGTTTTGGATGGAGCGGTAGAGTAAAAGACTGGCAACGTTTCGAGGAGGTGTCTTTGGTGCTTGCAGGTTTGGCAACTCCACTTGTACTTTCTGTACACACGATCGTATCTTTTGACTTTGCTACCTCGGTGGTTCCGGGATGGCACAGTACCATCTTCCCGCCTTACTTCGTTGCGGGTGCGATCTTCTCTGGATTTGCGATGGTGCAAACCCTATTGATCATCATGAGAAAAGTTTCTAACCTGGAAGATTATATCACTTTGCTTCACATTGAGTATATGAACAAGGTGATCCTGTTGACAGGTGGGATCGTATCTGTAGCCTATATTACCGAATACTTCATTGGGTGGTACTCTGGTATGGATGCTGAAAATTATACCTATATGTCTTTTGGTGCTGCAACCGGTCCTTACTGGTGGGCATTCTGGGCATTGATCATCTGTAACTTTATTGTGCCGCTTACTCTTTGGGTGAAAAAGCTAAGAAGGAACATCATGTGGACGTTTATCGTGGCTATCATCATCAACATCGGGATGTGGTTCGAGCGTTTTGACATTATCGTTCTTAACCTTAGTAAGTCAAGAACTCCGTCTTCATGGACCATGTTCTCACCAACTTTTGTTGACATCGGGATCTTTATTGGTACTATCGGGTTCTTCTTTGTACTATTCCTGCTTTATGCCCGTACTTTCCCCGTGATCGCACAGGCCGAGGTAAAAACTATTCTGAAGTCTTCTGGACAGATGTATAAGAGAATTAGAGAAGAGCATCATCTTAAGGCTGAAAAATTTGAAAATGATCCAACGGTACAGGAACCTGCAACCAATGTTGATGAGCGATTCACTTCCAAAGGAAAAGTTCAGAAAGAAACAGAGGAACATGAGCCTACTGTTAACGCCGAAGGATTAATAGATTCTGAAGTTGACAGAGACCGTGTTGATGCGATGCTCGCCAGGGTTGGAACATTTGACCCGGCCACCCAGTCGGCTGATGATCTTCAGAAGATAAAAGGAATTGGCCCGCTGCTTGAGCAAAAGCTACACCAGCTGGGGCTTTACACCTATGACCAGATAAGTAAATTAACCGAAGAGGATTACGTGCTGCTTGACGAGATCATTGAGACCTTCCCACTTGAGGAACAACGCGGAGATTGGGCGCAGCAGGCTAACCAACTTAAAAATAAGAGATAATGGCAAGAAAGGTTATACATGCTATTTATAACGACGATGATCTTTTGCTCCAGGCAGTAAAACAGATCAAGGACGCGCGTTACAACATTCATGAAGTTTATACTCCTTTTCCTATTCACGGCTTGGATAAGCTTTTAGGACTGGCACCAACCAGGCTTGCGATCACCTCTTTCCTTTATGGATTGGTTGGATTGTCTGTAGCGGTAACGATGATGAACTTCATTATGATCGAAGACTGGCCAATGAATATTGGAGGGAAGCCTAGTTTCAGCTTCATTCAGAACATGCCTTCTTTTATTCCGATCATGTTCGAGCTGACCGTGTTTTTTGCGGCTCACCTTATGGTGTTTACGTTCTACATGAGAAGTAAGATCTGGCCTTTCAAAAAAGCGGAAAATCCTGATGTTCGTACTACAGATGACCACTTTCTTGTGGAAGTTGAAGTAGGAGGTCATGATACTGAGCAATTGAGCAGTTTCCTGTATGAAACAGGCGCTTCTGAAATTAAATTAATTGATAACAAATAAACCCAATGAAAAGTTTATTTAGAAAATCCATATTCTTCATCCTGGCGGCGAGTGCTGTTTCCTGTATGGAAAACTCCAAGCCTAATTACCAGTACATGCCAAACATGTATGAGACGGTAAGCTATGAACCATATGGAGCATATGACGTGTTTGTTAATGAGCAGGAAGCAAAGCTGCCGGTTGAGGGAACTGTTTCCCGCGGATGGAAGCCTTATGCATATGAAAATACCCCCGAAGGCCGCGCTGCTGCAAAAGCCGAATTGACCAATCCGTTACCATATACCGAGGCTAACCTTGAAAAAGGTAAAGAGCTTTTCAATATCTACTGTGCAGTATGCCATGGAGAGAAAGGGAATGGAAAAGGAATTCTTGTTGAGAGGGAAAAAATTCTTGGGGTGCCAAGTTATGACGATGCAGGCCGTGCAATTACCGAAGGAAGTGTTTATCACACGATGTACTACGGACTTAACGCAATGGGCTCTTACGCATCTCAAACCTCAATTGAGGAGCGCTGGTTGATCGACCACTATGTGATGTCTTTAAAAGACCAGTTGATGGGCAACCCGGCCAGAGAATTTGAGTCTGAAAATTTGATTCCCGCAGTTAACGCTGAAAAGGAAATGGTTACTAAGGAAGCCTCAACTACCGGCGAAGCGGAAAACCAAAACCAAGAATAACAGCATTAGATAAATAAATATGTATACGCTATCCAATAAATTAAAGTTAGGTTCTATCATTTTTATGGTTCTGGGAATCCTGGGTCTGGCCTATGGTTTTATAGCCGTACCTTCAAATGTTGAAGAGGCTGCCGAAATTGTAGCTTCTGAAGGGGCGCATGGCGAGCATGCCGTGGCTGCCGAAGAAGAGGATAACCTTGCCGATCATGGTGTGACCGAACAATATCTTGAGGTAACAGGACATGAGAACGAACATGAAGCTGCGGCCGAAGAGCATGGAGATGAACACATGGAGCATGTGCTGCACCAGTTGCAAACCCGTCCATGGGCTGCGACCTTTGTAGCTGCTTTCTTTTTCTTCATGATCGCCCTTGGCGCACTTGTTTTTAACGCTATACAATATGTAGCCCAGGCAGGATGGTCTCCTGTTCTTTACAGGGTGCTGGAGGGAATCACCACTTACCTTCTTCCCGGTTCTATTATTGTTGTGCTTATAGTTCTTTTTGCCGGTACTCATTTCTTCCCATGGATGAATGATGAACTGGTGGCTCACGACGAGATCCTCCAGGGTAAAGCAGGTTATTTGAACCTTCCGTTCTTTATCATCCGTGCGGTGATCTATTTACTGGGATGGAACCTTTACCGCTACTTTGCAAGAAAAAACTCCCTGAGACAGGCAGAAGTAAGCGACTATACACCTTATAAAAAGAACTTCAAGATCTCTGTTTTCTTCCTGTTGTTCTTTATGGTAACTGAATCTACCATGGCATGGGATTGGTTCATGTCTCTTACGCCACACTGGTACAGTACACTTTTTGCATGGTATATCTTTGCAAGCATGTTCGTTTCTGCAATTACAGTGATCGCTTTAGTGGTGATCTTCCTGAAGAGAGGTGGATATATTCCTTTTGTAAATGATAGTCACCTTCATGACCTTGCTAAATTCATCTTTGCTTTTAGTATCTTCTGGACCTATTTGTGGTTTGGACAGTTCATGTTGATCTGGTATGCGAACATTCCTGAAGAGGTTGCGTATTTTACCATGAGGATTCAAGAGTACAACCTGTTGTTTTTTGGAATGCTTGTACTTAATTTTGTGTTTCCTATCTTGATGCTGATGAATACCAACTTCAAACGTATTCCGTATTTTGTGGTGATCACCGGTATCATTGTGTTGATTGGACATTATATTGATATATTCCTGTTAGTTGTTCCATCTACAATGGGACCTAACTGGGCGTTTGGTATCCCGGAGATTGCCGGAATTTTGTTCTTCCTTGGATTGTTTGTATTTGTAGTAGGAACAGGTCTTGGAAAAGTGTCGTTGTATCCTAAAGGAGATCCATTCCTCAAGGAAAGTGAAAATTACCATTATTAGAAACATTAGTTAAAGAGAGAATTTAAGATGACTGTATTTTTGATCATAATAGTAGTAGCGCTTTTCGCGATAACTATCTGGCAACTCACGAAGATCTTTCAGCTGTCAAGAAGCACTAACAGCCTTGAATCGGGTGAAGTTGCGACTGATAAGGACAACCGTATGCAGGGAAATATCCTGCTGGCCTTCGGGATTGCGTTCTACATCTTTATGCTTTACAACTTCTGGAATTTTGGAGATCGCGCCTTGCCGGCTGCTTCTTCGGAACACGGAAGCCAATATGATAACCTCTTGTTGATCACCATGGCTGTGATCATGATCGTACAGGTGATCACACAAGGATTACTTTACTACTTCTCCTTTCGATATAAGGGTGAAAAAGGTAAAAAAGCCTTGTTCTTTGCTGATAATGACAAACTGGAATTCGTTTGGACAATTATTCCTGTGATCGTACTTGCAGGTTTGATCATCTACGGATTGTTTACCTGGTCTGATATCATGGATGTTGCCGAAGAGGATGACCCTATCGTGATCGAGCTGTATGCGCAGCAGTTTAACTGGACCGCACGCTACGCCGGAGAGGATAACGTTCTTGGTAAAGCTAACGTGCGTTTTATTGAGGGTTCCAATTCACTTGGAGTTGATGTAAGCGACCAGTATGGGTATGATGATGTGATCGTGGGTGAGCTTCACCTTCCGGTTAACCGTCCTGTTCTATTCAAGCTTAGATCTCAGGATGTGTTGCACTCTGCTTATTTCCCTCACTTCAGGGCTCAAATGAACGTAGTTCCTGGAATGATCACTCAGTTCTCTTTTACTCCTACGGTTACTTCCGAAGAGATTAGGGAAACCGAATACATGAGAGAAAAAGTAGCCAGAATACAGGGGATTAGAAAAGAAAAGAATGCCGAATTTGTGGCACAGGGAGCTGAAGAACTGGCCCCTTATAATGAATTCGATTACTACCTTTTATGTAACAAGATCTGTGGAGTTGCTCACTACAACATGCAGATGAAAGTGATCGTAGAAAGCCAGGCTGACTTTGATGCCTGGATGGCAGAGCAGAAGAAATTTGAAGATACGATGGAGCCTTTGGACGGTGCTACAGCAGCTAGTGAGAGTTCAAAAAACGAAGTGGAAGTAGCGCAGGTTGAACAATAATTAAAGTTAAGATTAAGAAAATATGTCAGTAGTAGGACAAGCACAGGTTAATGATCACTCTCATGATGACCACCACCATGAGGGCAGTTTCATAACGAAGTATATTTTTAGCATGGATCATAAGATCATTGCTAAACAATACCTTTTTACCGCACTTATCATGGGAATCATAGGGATCGCGATGTCCGTATTTTTCCGTATGCAGATCGCCTGGCCGGCAGAATCTTTCAAGATCTTTGAGATCTTCCTTGGAAAATGGGCTCCGGGAGGAGTTATGAGTCCCGAGATCTATTTGGCTATCGTGACCATTCACGGTACCATCATGGTGTTCTTCGTGCTTACACAAGGCTTGAGTGGTACTTTTAGTAACTTATTGATCCCGCTTCAAATTGGGGCAAGGGATATGGCTTCCGGTTTCATGAACATGCTTTCATACTGGTTGTTCTTTATCTCCTGTATCATTATGCTTGGTTCTCTTTTCGTGGAAGCAGGACCTGCATCTGCAGGATGGACCATTTATCCACCGTTGAGTGCACTTCCGCAGGCCATTGGAGGTTCAGGGCTTGGGATGACGCTGTGGTTGACTTCTATGGCCATCTTTATCGCGTCTTCTTTGCTTGGTTCACTTAACTACATTGTTACTGTGATCAACCTTAGAACAAAAGGAATGTCAATGACCCGTTTGCCTCTAACAATTTGGGCACTGTTCGTAACTGCGATCATCGGGGTTGTTTCTTTCCCTGTTCTTTTTTCTGCGGCTTTGATGCTTATCATGGACCGTAGCTTTGGAACTTCATTCTTCCTTAGTGACATCTATATCAAAGGAGAAGTATTGCATTACCAGGGAGGTTCTCCTGTTCTTTTTGAGCACCTGTTCTGGTTCCTTGGCCACCCTGAGGTTTATATTGTCATCCTTCCGGCCATGGGTATAGCTTCAGAAATTCTTGCAGCGAACTCTAGAAAACCTATTTTTGGATACCGTGCAATGATCGCATCGATCCTTGGTATTGCTTTCCTTTCAACAATTGTTTGGGGTCACCACATGTTCGTATCTGGTATGAACCCGTTCCTTGGTTCGGTATTTACCTTTACAACTTTATTGATCGCGATCCCTTCTGCAGTAAAAGCGTTTAACTGGATCACCACCATCTGGAAAGGTAACCTGCAGTTGAACCCTTCAATGCTCTTCTCTATTGGATTCGTGTCTACTTTCATCACAGGAGGTTTGACAGGTATCGTCCTTGGAGACAGTACGCTGGACATTAACGTTCACGATACATACTTTGTAGTTGCTCACTTCCACCTTGTAATGGGTATTTCTGCCCTTTACGGAATGTTCGCGGGTATCTATCACTGGTTCCCTAAGATGTTTGGACGAATGATGAACAAGAACCTGGGATATGTTCACTTCTGGATCACCATTATTGGTGCCTACGGGGTATTCTTCCCTATGCACTTTGTGGGAATGGCAGGTTTGCCACGTCGTTACTACGATAACACCGCTTTCCCATATTTTGATGACCTTGCAGATATCAACGTGTTGATCACTATTTTTGCGATCATCACTGCTGCGGTACAGCTGGTGTTCCTTTACAACTTCATCCGTTCTATTTTCTACGGAAAGAAAGCTACTGCGAACCCATGGAGAGCCAATACTTTGGAATGGACTACTCCTGTAGAGCCAATCCACGGAAACTGGCCTGGAGAACTTCCAACAGTATACCGTTGGGCGTATGACTACAGTAAAACAAATGAAAAAGGTGAATATGTGATTCCGGGGCAGGATTATGCGCCGCAAACAGTTCCGCTTCAAGAAGGCGAGGAAGAACTGAATCACTAAATGCCATTTTTGACACCTATAAAGAAAGCCTTTTCGAAACCGAAAAGGCTTTTTCTTTTATCTTTGTTTGAACTAAAGAATTGACTATGAACGAGCACCTTGATCCAAGCGGGGAGAACTTTTCTCCCGAAGAAATGGACATAGAAAGAGCCTTAAGGCCCCTGGAATTTGATGATTTCGCAGGACAGGACCAGGTTTTGGATAATTTGAAGGTGTTTGTTGAGGCAGCTAATCAAAGGGGGGAAGCTCTTGACCACACCCTTTTTCACGGCCCTCCGGGATTGGGTAAGACCACTTTAGCCCACATCCTGGCTAATGAGCTTAACGTCGGTATCAAAGTGACCTCAGGTCCTGTGCTGGACAAACCGGGCGACCTTGCCGGGTTGTTGACTAACCTTGATGAAAGGGATGTGCTGTTTATAGATGAGATCCACCGTCTAAGTGCCGTAGTGGAGGAATACCTCTACTCGGCCATGGAGGATTACAAGATCGATATCATGATAGAGACCGGGCCTAATGCCCGTTCCGTACAGATCAACCTGAATCCTTTCACCCTTATTGGTGCCACCACCCGCAGCGGACTTTTGACCGCGCCTATGCGTGCCCGCTTCGGAATTTCCAGCAGACTGGAATATTATACCACTGAACTGCTTTCTGATATCGTCCAGCGAAGTGCCCAGATCTTAAAGGTGCCCATTACCATGGAAGCCGCTATTGAGATCGCCGGCCGCAGCCGCGGGACACCGCGTATTGCAAATGCCCTTTTAAGAAGGGTACGGGATTTCGCCCAGATCAAGGGAAACGGCAAGATCGATATCGAGATCGCAAAGTTCAGTTT
>JBAVJB010000017.1:0-6521 GCA_049687495.1 Salinimicrobium sp. | reverse complement strand
GGAGTGACAGCGAGCATTCCTTCGCAGAACTGCCCGACGTGCTTACCAGCCTTCAGGAAATGCAGATCGACGGACTCATAGAAATAGGAAAGGACAAGCTTGTCATTAACGAAAAGGGCCGGCCGTTTGTGCGCAATGTATGTATGGCCTTTGACCTGTTGCTGCAAAGAAGCAAACCGGAGACGCAGCTGTTCTCGATGACAGTCTAGTTAGTGTTCAGTGCTCAGTGATCAGTAGGCAGTTTTGAATGGTGTCAAAAATGACATTTTTGAGAGGTGAATAAATCTTGAATTTTAAATCCTAAATTCGGAATCCAAACTGCCGTCAGTTCGAGTAGGTCCTTTTGAACCTTTAGGAGAGAAAGGGCCGTATCGAGAAGAAGGCGTGCTGGTCAGTTCGCAGTTTTTTAGAGACTGTCAAAAATGACATTTTTAAGGGTGAATCAATCTTGAATTTTAAATTCTGAATCCGGAATCTAAACCACCGTCAGTTGGAGTTTTTTGGCTGGTCGATAGCGCAGGCAAAAAGTATCGAGAACAGAGGTATTTTGGAACTCCCATCCTGCTCGGTACTTTTTCTGCTCTGCTGTCGCGTTTCAGGAAGAACCTGCCGGCCGGCCGGTTCGAACTGATTACAGGGTGTATATCTGGGCTCCGTAGGCGGGAATATTAATTGCTCCGGTCCAGCTTTTATCATCGGTCATTTTTTCTTCAGTATCCATACCATTTACCTCCATTTTAGAAAAATCGTCATCATAGCCTTTCCAGCTGCTATTGAACCGAAGTTTCCAATCCAGTTCCTGTTCAATCCCAACGCCGTAGTTTTCATAAGCCTGGTTGCTGAAATTAAGTACGATCAGAACCGGTTGCCGGGCATCTCCTGTATTAATACGCTTATAGGCTAATATCTTGGTTTCCTGATTGAGATGTAGAATTTCTGTTTCCTGTCCCCTTAATCCTTCAGTTCCTCCCAGTCTACCTGTTCTAAGGCCAATAAGGTCTGAGGATAACTGGTGTATTCCCCTCAGCTTTTCATATTTTTCCCAATCCAAAGCTTCATCATCTTTAAAAAAATCGTCTTCTAAAAACTCCTGGCCCTGGAATATCATAGGAATTCCCGGAGCCGTCATGACCAGCACCAAACCAAGAATGGCTCTTTTTTTTGCAAAGGCGCTCTCGGCATTTCCGGGTTGTATTTCTTCAGGAACACGGGCTTTTCCATTGGCCACTTCATCATGAGATTCGGTGTAAATGATTCTGGAGAAGGCATCATTTCCATAACGGTAAATTAGGGCATGAGTAATCGTTTCCAGATTCCTGGCCTGATCATCGGGAGTAATTAACGCCTCTCTCACAGGATGTACAAAGTATGGATCCCATTGTGCCCCATAGCCAATGCCGCCATCTTCTATTTTGTTGGTCATAAGGTCGTGTCCTCTAAGGTCTTCGGCTATAGTCAATACTTTTGGGAATTTGTTTCTGATTTCGGAATTAATATCACGCATCAAAATTAGACCTTCAATAATTTCAGTATCTATTCCCAAACCTCCCGCTTCATACCTAATATAGGAAGTAGCATCCATTCTAAGCCCGTCACAATGATATTTCTCGATCCACATTAAGGCATTATCTCTTAGATATTGCCTTACTTCGGGACGCCCGTAATCGGGTCTCGTGTCACCCCACGGGGTACTACTCCTGTGGTCATTATAAAAATAGATACCTCCTTTATCATTTTCACTCCAGCCATCAAATTGCCAAAGGTCAACATCAGAAGGGCCGAAATGGTTATATACTACATCCATAATGACACCAATTCCATATTTATGTGCTTCTTTTACAAGGGCAAACAGTCCATTGGGACCTCCATAATCCTGTTCTATTGCGAAAGGGTGTGCCGGATTATAACCCCAGGAAATGCCCCCGGGAAATTCGGCTGCAGGAAGTAATTCAATGCAATTTATACCCAATTCCTGTAGGTATGCTAACTTTTCGATCACATCATGAAAAGTCCCTACCTGGTCTGCCTGTTTTCTGTTGAAGGTTCCCACATGAAGCTCATAGATAACCAAAGAATTCCAGGCAGGCAATTCAAATTTATCCTCTTCCCAGTCAAATTCCAGGTTCCTAATGATGGAGTTGCCATTGGATTTGGTAACTTCCAGAGCATAGGGATCATTGCGAAAAAACTTCAATTCACTATTCCAAATCAAATATTTGTACTGGTCTCCTTCTTTGGCTTGGGAAGTGGTTCCCGACCAGTAACCAGCATCTTCAATAGTCAATTCTAAATCATCTTCTTTCCAGCTGTTAAAATCACCGGCCACAAAAACCTTATCGGCATGGGGAGCCCAAACCCTAAAGGTCACATGTCCGTTTTCCACTATCGCCCCCATTCCTGCCGAAGCCGGAATGGGTTGCATTACTTGCCCCTGGTCTTTCATTGCACATATTGTTAGTATTGCATTGAAATTACTGAGGAAAATGACACTAGTGTTTTATTTATGAGGAAATTAACCTGTTGTGTGAAATATTCAGAACAGCGGTTTTTGAGCACTCAGTTCTCAGGATCAACAGGCAGTTTTGAAAGGTGTCAAAAATGACATTTTTGAGAGGTGAATAAATCTTGGGTTTTAAATCCTGAATTCGGGATCCAAACCGCCTTATTGAGAACAAATCCGATTACAAATACTGCTTTTCTTCTGAAGTTTCATACATCAGGTTGAATTCAAAATTTTCAACCTCCAGGCATTCTCCCTTTTCATTTATTTCTAAAAAGTTAAAAATCCCTGTTTATTTGTGATATAACTACCTGAAAGCCATAACTTAATAGAATATTTCAGGAATTATGAGAAAAAAATTATTCATTCAGATCTTAGGAGTGGCTCTGATTGCAGCCCTTGTTGCGCTGGCAACTAGTGAAACAGGCTTTATTGGTCAGGGAGAAAAAAAGGCGGAAAACAATAACACCGGACTGCTGAAAAGTGCTTCAGGAGAGATACTCGCTTTGGAGGTTGCAGACTTTTCGGTTGCTGTTAAGAAGGATACGAACGTATTACTTACTGTAGATACCGAAAAAATAAACGATGCCAACCATGATGTAACGGTAACGATTTCTGATGATCGTTCAGATTCTTCAGAAAGCAGCCGTAAACCATCAGATCACATAACACTGGTAGATAAGAACATGAAAATTTACTGGAGGGCAGAAGCTCTCGATCCTCAATTAGGAACAACGGTTGATGTGCTGGGAATATTTCGAAAGACAGAGGGGGGAGCTGAAATCCTCGAAGCTTCCTTTCGCGATCCCAACAAAGATGGAGTTGTGATGGGGAAGATCAAAAATAAGAAGGTCGAAGGCCTGGAATATTACAACATCCTTATTAGGGTCAATGGCGAAAATCCTAAAACTTTTTTGATCGACCCAAAGCTCAAAATGACCAATTGATGGTTCCCGAAAAAAATAGCTTCCTAAACAGGAGTGAAAGGAGTATTCAATGTGCAGTGCTCAGTAGGCAGTTTTGAAGGGTGTCAAAAATGACATTTTTGAGAGGTGAATCAATCTTGAATTTTGAATCCTAACTCCGAAATCAAACCGCCGTATCGAGAACAAGCCAGACCTAACAGGTTTTTAAAACCTGTTAGGTCTTTAATAAATACTGCTGTATCCACTCCTCATCCCGCTCTGCCAGGCCTTTGTTGATCATCAAGTTCGCGACCTCACAATTCGTTCTTTTCATTTTTGTTTCCTGCTCCTGTTTTTCTTCGGAAGTTTCATACATCAGGCTGAACTCAAATTTTTCCAGCTCCTGAATTTCCCCGTTGTCATCAATTCTCTTATGGACCGGCGGAAAACCATTCTTTTCAAAAATGAGACAATCAAACCCTGTTTTTCCCGAACCCTCTTTAGTCAAAACATACCTTATCCTGAGATCCTGCTGCTGAATTTCGCCCGATTGCTCCAAAGGCTGTGGCAATTGAAACCTGAAGTACTTCTGAAAAGCTTTTAATAAAGGCTCCATGTTTTTAAAGATTTTTTGTCTTTCCTTTTGTCCGACCTGCCTTATCCATTTCAGTTATTCTGAGTATCTCTCAATTATAACCGGTTCTTCCCGATAAACTGTAAACTTATTTTTGAGTAGCACCTGCAGGAACGGTCTTCATGTTCCTTCTAATGTAGAAGGTGAGATAGTACATCAACAGCACAAACACCATAATATTATAACCGCTGGTGATCTCTGCTTTCTCTCCTTCAAACAGCACTTCCGAAAAGAATTCGAAGATAACAAGGAAGCCGCCTGCAGGGACGGCAGAGAAAAGACTGTTGATCCTTAATTGCGCATATTTTTCCTTTTCCAGTTTTTCTCTCGAAAAAACGAATAACAGCAGGGAGGCGAGGAACGTTGTCTTGAGAATCCAACCGAACACGAAGGGCTTAAGATCTAACAATTCCGGGGTTGAGGTGTTCAGGATCCATAGACCTATAGCAAGGCCAAAAAGACCGAGGGAAATTTTTCTCCAGTAATGCGGAAGTAAATTTTTAATCATTTTGCTTCTATTAAAAAAATGGTAGTGAAAAATGTCATTTTTGGAAGCTGTTTACAGGTTCAATCTTTGATCTTTCCTTTTAACAACTTTATGATCCTGTAGCTGTAAAGCACTGCAATTAAAAAGCATATTCCGGAGATAAAGTACTCTTCTCGGGAAAAATAATTCAGGCCGGTCGTCATTCCAAAGAAAATCCACAATAGGCAAGCGACAATATGTAATTTAGGCTGGTCTTTCATAACAGTAGGCAGTGCGCAGTGCTTAGTTAGCAGTTTCGAATTCTGAATTATTTCATATACCCATATTTCTCCCAGTTGTGAGGCAGCTGATTGGTAACTTCCAGTTTGTTGGAAGTGATGCCGGGTTTTACCCGAATCACCTTTAAGGTATCTGTCACGGTTACCTCATGTTCACTGCGCATCTTCACAAGATCAAGGTGCATAATATTGAAGCGGTGCTTTCCATTTTCTAAATTGACAATCGCATAATCTTTAGCGCGTAGCTGGCCTAGGTTTTTGCCGTCCATGACAATGTTGAGCCGGGAGGTATTGTCCCCGGTATGCAAAATATTCGCGTCATTATAGATCAGGATTTTCCCGTTGCCCAGCTTATCTAAAGTGGTCTGCTCTTTGTCCATCTGCACCAGGGTATGTTCTGAAGGCATGGGTCGTAAGCCGCAGGAAGTGAAAAGGATTGCTATAAAAATGGTGAGGGTAGAGGCGGGGAGTTTCATTCTTTTAAAAATTTATTTAATTGAAATTTATTTGGGTTTAAAAATGTCATTTTTGGATGGTATTTCCTCCTTAAGTTCTTTCCCTGTCCTTTGTTAGTGCCCATACCAGGGCAATCACCCATCCAATAAAAGTCCAGCCAAGAAAGAAATTAAGTGCCAGAATGGCCATAGAATTCCTTTTTTCCCAACCCACAGCCGCCGGTAAGAAATAAATGCAAACAGCAATCACAAAAAGAATTATGTCCATAGGTCAGGTTTTATTTTTACGGTTATAACTCTTCTGGAATTCACAAATCCCCTCCATTCCGCTAGTTAATTGAATTTTCTATTATTTCAATCTCCTCCTCCGTCAACTCATAAAGCTCATAAACTAACCTGTCAATTTCTGCTTCTAAAGAAGAGGTGTCGGCGGCGGGGTTTTCTTTTTTGAGACAAAGAATTTTTTCAACTGAACCTGTGACTTTTTCTCCTGGTGTTGGCTCGATAAGTGGGATTTTTTCAAGAAATACCTTTTGCATCATATAACCTCCAGTATCCAATTTGGTCACGTACTCTCGAATTAGGTAGTTACCAACTTTCGAATTTAGGACACCCAATAGAAATTTTATGTTTTTGCCAGTTGCGATAAAGGTTGTTTTGTCACAATAAAATCCCTGTTCATCATACCCAAAACGAGGGAAATTGGCTGTGTCGCTTTTATGAATCCTCATGGTTTCAGCATAAACTAATTTTTCCTCTAGAAAGGAGGAATAGTAAGCTACCGAATCTTGAATTTCATACCATTCATAAGGTCCCGGCTTCCTTCCAATTTTTTCTCCATTATTCCTTGGAGTAAGCCGTTCTTTAAATTGATCTAAATAGTCTTGGATTACAGGATACTGCTCTATGTCGATACCTCTTCTAGTAAAAATTAACCATAAATTCTCATGGTTAAAGCCAAACCTTTTGATATCTCTACCTCTCAGATAAGGAACTATTATTTCCTGGTTTTTGGGATCTTTGGCAATAAGTTCTTTCTGCCTTTCAGTATTAATAATAAAGGCATCGTTAAAACCTGTTTTAATTCCATAGTTGATAGAAATATCCCAAGTAGCCAATTCCTTTCCTCTCTGTTGTAGTTTTTCATTTAATTCTGATTTTTCTTGAGAAACTATATTCCAATAACTTTTATTCAGGTTGGTTATAACAGTCTCTTCCTTTTTCAGATAATCAGTAATTTCTTCTAATTTAAACCCATCTTT
>JBAVJB010000016.1:0-5923 GCA_049687495.1 Salinimicrobium sp. | reverse complement strand
TCTGCGGAAAGACCCACAAAGTGATCACCTCGGTCTGCTTCAAAACCCCTACGGAAATAAAAACCGTCCATGCCACTACCCACGTCACCTTTGGCACACTTTCAACCGAAGAAATCGAATACTACATAGACAAGTACAGGCCCTTCGACAAAGCCGGCGCCTACGGCATTCAGGAGTGGATAGGACTGATCGGGGTGGATCACATCGAAGGCAGCTATTTCAACGTGGTTGGATTACCAACACATCTGGTTTATCAGACGCTTTGCGAAATGGCAGAATAATTTCCCTTTTTCGGGCATCAACATTCAAGTATCTTTGCAGAAATTATTTCAGGAATGACAGATTTCTTATACGCGTACAGACATGAACTTATCTACACCGGGGTGACCATCCTGGTGCTGGGAATTTTCCAGTTCTTGCTGAAGAAAACCGCGGAAAAAGTAGGTCACAAAAGTGAGATCCATATCACCCGAACCCGTTTGATGTTCAAATACATCAACATTTTGATCACTCTTATTGCCGCTTTTCTTTTGGCATTGGCCTGGGGCGTGGGCGTAGGCGACCTGGCGCTGCTGTTCTCCTCGGTCTTTGCAGTAATTGGGGTGGCGCTGTTTGCGATCTGGTCCATGCTCAGCAATATTACGGCGGGCATCATCCTGTTCTTTTCCTTTCCGTATAAAATAGGCAGCAGGATCAAAATTCACGACAAAGATCTGCCGGTTGAGGCGGTGATCGAAGATATAAAGGCTTTTCACCTGCATTTGCGGACCCTCGAAGGGGAATTGATCACCTATCCAAACAACCTCATCCTGCAAAAAGCGGTCTCTTTAATAGAAAAAGAATATTCTTCAGACGAAGGAAAAGATGCGCTTTAGCAATTCCTTTTTTGAAAGGCCTGCTTAAGCAGGGAATCTTTTTATATTTGAGAAGTTTCAAAAGAAATTTTTCATGCGAAAGATCATTTTCCTTCTGTTTTTGCTTTTTTCCGGACTGCTGCAGGCACAGCAACCCGAAAAACTTAATTCTTCAGAAATATACAAGCAGATCCAGAAATTGAATTTTTTGGGCTCTGCACTTTATATAGCCGCACATCCCGATGACGAGAACACACGGCTCATCTCTTACATCAGCAACGAACTCAACGCCCGCACCGCCTATCTCTCCATGACTCGAGGCGATGGCGGACAGAATTTGATCGGTCCCCAGTTGCGCGAGTTACTTGGAGTGATAAGAACTCAGGAATTACTTGCTGCCCGGAGAATTGATGGCGGCGAGCAATTTTTCACCCGCGCCAATGACTTTGGCTACTCCAAAAACCCGAAAGAAACCCTGAGCATCTGGAACAAAGATGAGATCCTGAAGGATGTGGTAAGGACCATCAGGAGATTTCAGCCGGATGTGATCATCAACCGATTTAATGCAGGCTCGGCGGGAGAAACCCATGGCCACCATACTTCTTCAGCAATTTTAAGCACCGCGGCTTTTGAACTTGCCGGCGATCCTAGCGCCTTTCCTCAACTGGCGCAGGAGTACGGCACATGGCAGCCAAAAAAGCTCTTTTTTAACACCTCTCCCTGGTTCTACAAGTCTCAGGAAGCTTTTGACAACGCAGATAAGTCCAATTTCCTGGAATTTGACACGGGAGTTTATTTTCCGCTGAAGGGTCTTTCTAACACAGAAATAGCTTCAATGAGCCGCAGTCAGCACCGGTCGCAAGGCTTTGGCAGCACCGGATCCCGAGGAAAAGCTGCCGAATATATCGAACTTTTGGAGGGCGAGCAGCCTAAGGACAATGACAACCTGTTCGCCGGCATCAACACCAGCTGGAGCAGGCTGAAAGGCGGAAAAGAGATCGGTGATATTCTTTACAAAGTAGAGAAGAACTACGATTTTAAAGATCCCGCTGCCAGTCTTCCGGGTCTGGTGAACGCCTATAACTTGATCCAAAACCTGGAAAATGAGCACTGGAAAAGGATTAAATCCGAAGAAATCAAAGACATTATCGCCGCCTGCGCCGGTCTTTACCTGGAGGCCGCAGCTGCCGAAGCATTAGTAACACCCGGAGAAGAGATCACTTTACACCTGGAAGCCGTGAACCGAAGCGTTTCAAAAGTTAAATTGCTGACTTTACAGATCGAGCCCTCCGGAAAAGAACTTGCTCCTAACCTGCTGCTGGCAAACAATGAAACCTGGGGAAACAGCATAGACTTCAACATACCCGAAAATGCCGATTTCACCAACCCTTACTGGCTCAACGAAAAAGGCAGCCTGGGTATGTACAAAGTGAACGACGAAGAACTTATAGGTCTTCCCGAGACTCCGCGGAAATTTAAAACCGTATTCACCGTAGAAATCGAGGACGTGAAAATTCCGTTTTCAAGAGAGATCGTCTACAAAACAAACGACCCCGTAAAAGGCGAAGTCTACCGGCCGTTCGAGATCGTGCCAGAGATATCGGTAGCGACCGGCAGCGATGTGCTCATCTTTGCCGACAAATCAAGCAAAGAGGTCACTGTGAAAATAAAGGCGGTCAAAAATGGCATTTTTGGGACCCTAGTACCTCAGCCGCTTGAGAACTGGAAGATATCTCCTGCTTCTTACGAGTTTGGTCCGCTTAAAAAAGGAGAAGAAAAAAGCTTCAGCTTTAAAGTGACCCCTCCCGAAAACAGGCAGGAAAATGCCATTTTTGAGCCTGTAGTAAAAGTGGGCGATAAAACTTATTCCAAAGAGATCGTGCAGCTGGATTATGAGCATTTTCCAATGCAAACGCTGGTACTGCCCGCACAGACGAAACTGGTCAAGCTCAAGATCCAAAAAAGGGGAAATTTGATCGCTTATATTGAAGGTGCCGGCGATGTGGTGCCGCAGGCGCTGGAGCAGATCGGGTACACCGTTAAAACTATTGCGCCGGAAGAGATTTCCGCAGAAAAACTGAAAGATTTTGATGCTGTAGTTCTGGGAATCAGAGCTTACAACGTGGTAGATAAACTTCAGCAGAAGCAGGCAGAGCTGCTAAAGTACGTTCACAACGGTGGAAATATGATCGTGCAGTACAACACCAGCCGCGGGCTTGATTTTGACGGTATTGCCCCATACCCGCTGCAGTTGTCGCACGATCGCGTGACAGATGAGGCGGCAAAAGTGACATTTTTGGAACCCGATCATCCCGTGCTCAATGTTCCGAATAAGATCTCTGCGGAAGATTTTGAGAACTGGGTGCAGGAACGCGGACTTTACTTCGCCAACGACTGGGCTCCTGAGTTTACGCCGGTTTTGTCCATGCATGATGAGGGAGAAACCGCGAAAGAAGGCAGCCTCTTGATCGCGCCTTACGGAAAAGGGAATTATATCTATACCGGGCTGAGCTTTTTCAGGGAATTTCCTGCAGGCGTGCCGGGAGCCTTCAGGCTATTTGCTAACCTGATCTCACTCGACAAACCGGCTGCTTCAGCCATGGAACATAATTCGAACTAATGAAGCTTCCGAAGAAATATCACTGGAAAAAGTCATACAGCGTGGTGCTGGTGATGAATGCCATTTATGTGTTTTTCTTTTATCTTTTAATGACCTTATTCACTTGATATGCTGCCAATAGACTGGATCATTCTCATTGGCACCCTCATTTTCATCGTCGTTTATGGCGCCTGGAAAACCCGTGGCAGCCGTAATGTGCAGGATTACATTCGCGGCGGCAATGAGGCAAAATGGTGGACGGTAGGACTCTCGGTCATGGCCACACAGGCCAGCGCCATTACCTTTCTTTCCACCCCGGGACAGGCATATCACAGCGGGATGGGTTTTGTGCAGTTCTACTTTGGCCTTCCCATCGCGATGATCATCATTTGTATGGTCTTTATTCCCATATATTACCGGCTGGAAGTGTACACCGCTTACGAATACCTCGAGTCGCGTTTTGATCAAAAAACCCGCTCCCTCACTGCCCTGCTCTTCCTTACGCAGCGCGGGCTCTCTGCCGGAATAACCATTTTTGCACCGGCAATTATTTTATCGGCGGTCTTAGGTTGGGACCTTACAACGCTGAACATCATTATTGGAACTCTGGTCACTGTTTACACGGTTTCCGGCGGAACCAAGGCCGTTAATGTGACCCAAAAACAACAAATGGCGGTGATCTTCTTCGGAATGGTCACCGCTTTTCTCCTGATCATACATTACCTGCCGGAAGAGATCACTTTTTCTAAAGCCCTGGAAATTGCCGGTGCCAGCGGAAAAATGGAGATCCTCGACTTTTCACTGGATTTTGACAACCGCTACACCTTTTGGAGCGGCATCATTGGCGGAAGTTTTCTTGCACTCTCCTACTTTGGAACCGATCAAAGTCAGGTGCAGCGCTATCTCTCGGGACGATCTGTGCAGCAGAGTCAGCTGGGGCTTATCATGAACGGCCTCCTCAAGGTGCCCATGCAGTTCTTTATTCTGCTGGTTGGCGTGATGGTCTTCGTTTTCTACCAGTTCAATGATTCCCCGCTGAATTTTAATCCGGCGGCAACAAAGGCGGTGCAGGAATCTTCTTTAGCTCCGGAATATGCACAGCTGGATGAGCAGCTGCAGCAGATACAACATCAAAAACAGGAAAAAACACTGCTCTATGCCCGGGCCGAAGATTTTTCTGATGAAAAACGCCAAAGCTTCAAGCTGGACATGCTGCAGCTCAACCAGGCTGAAGTTGAAACGAGGGAAAAAGCCACAGAATTGATTTCGGAAGCCGATGATTCGGTAGAGACGAACGACAAAGATTACCTGTTCATTCATTTCATCCTGAATAACCTTCCGCGGGGATTTATCGGTCTTTTGCTGGCGGTGATCCTTTCCGCAGCCATGTCTTCAACAGCTTCGGAATTGAATGCCCTGGCTTCGACCACCGTTATCGACCTTTACAAAAGAAATGTGGGAGCACGTTCCGAAGAACATTTTGTAAAAGCCTCCAAATGGTTCACCCTCGCCTGGGGTGTTATTGCCGTTGGAGTGGCGAGCGTAGCTGAACTCTTCGACAATTTGATACAGCTGGTGAACATCATTGGTTCTATCTTCTACGGAAATGTCCTCGGAATTTTTCTGCTCGCTTTTTTCGTGAAGTACACTAAAGCGAATGCAGTGTTTGTCGCAGCATTGATCACACAGGCGGTCATTATTCTCGTTTACTTCCTGGACATCATGCCTTACCTGTGGCTCAACCTGTTTGGCTGCATCACTGTAATCCTGCTGGCAATACTATTTCAGAATCTTCTATTCAAGAACAACAAAGTGATCCAACCATGAAATCAAGAGAAATAAAATGGGGGATCATCGGCCCGGGTCAGATCGCCAGGAAATTTGCGCGTAGCCTGCAGGAGGTTGATGATGCGCAACTGTATGCAGTGGCAAGCAGGACCCTTGAAAGGGCCGAGGCTTTTGCAGAAGAGACCGGAGCCGCAAAAGCGTTTGGGTCATACGAAGAAATGTTGATGGATGCCGAAGTAGATGTCGTTTACATAGCCACGCCACATGTTTTTCATAAAGAACATACCTTGCTTTCCCTGAAACACGGGAAGCCGGTACTATGCGAGAAGCCTTTCGCTATCAACCGGGCGCAGGTGAAGGAAATGATCTCCAATGCCAAAGAAAAACGGGTATTCCTCATGGAGGCGATGTGGACTCCATTCCTGCCTCACATTATATATCTCAGGGAAGTCCTAAGCTCCGGAAAGTACGGCAAGGTCAAAAGACTCACTGCCGACTTCGGTTTTGCTGCAGCTTTTGATAAAAACGGAAGGCTGTTCAAAAAAAGCCTGGGCGGAGGCAGCCTGCTGGATATCGGGATCTATCCTATTTTTCTTGCCCTGCACACGCTGGGCAAACCTGAGAAAATTTCAGCAAAAGCGCAGATGAGCAGCACCAATGTTGATGAAGTCTGTGAAGTGCA
>JBAVJB010000015.1:0-36453 GCA_049687495.1 Salinimicrobium sp. | reverse complement strand
CTCAGTGATCAGAAAAGATTGAATGCAACCTGCAGCCCTTCCTTCGCATGAAGCTACGGAGGGCGAGCGAGATCACTTCATTACGATCACCAGGTCATCTGAAAAGACCATATCGCCTTCGTTGAGCACGATCTTATCGACTTCCCCCGGATTATTAGCAGTAATAGTAGTCTCCATTTTCATCGCCTCGATCACGAACAGCGGCTGGTTTTTTTCAACCTTATCACCTGGCTTAACAGTAATATTAGACAAGGCTCCTTGTAAAGGGGCGCCGATCTGTTTTTTATCGCTCTTGTCGACTTTCTGGTGTACTACCTTTTCCACCTTGACTGACTCATCCTTTACTTCCACGGCTCGGGTTTGTCCGTTCACTTTAAAGAACACCTTGGCCATTCCGTCTTCGTTGGCTTCACCCAGAGAAAGGAACTGTATCAACAAAGTTTTTCCTTTATCCAGCTCAACAATGATCTCTTCGCCGGGTTCCATTCCGTAGAAAAAATTCTTGGTGGGAATATTGATCACGTTGCCGTATTTGACCTGGTGGTTATAAGCATCGGTGAACACCTTTGGGTAAAGTTTGTATGAAAGGAAATCTGTGATGTCCAGGTCTCTTCCCATACCTTCGGCAAACAGCTTTTCAAATTCCTTAAATTCCTCTTCAAAATCTATAGGATCGAGATGGGCGTTCGGCCTTTCGGTATATGGCTTTTCGTCCTTGAGCACGATCTTTTGTATCTTTTCTGGGAATCCACCGTAAGGCTGCCCAAGATCTCCGCGGAAGAAGCTCTTCACCGACTGCGGAAAAGAGATCTCGTCTCCTTTCTCGAGTACGTCTTCAATGCTCAAATTGTTGCTCACCAGGTACTGCGCCATATCTCCTACAACTTTTGAACTCGGCGTTACTTTAATAATATCACCAAAGAGCTCGTTCACCTTGGAGTACATCTCAGTGATCTCATGAAAACGATCGGCGAGGCCAAGAGATTCGGCCTGTGGCTTCAGGTTGGAATACTGGCCTCCCGGGATCTCATGCTTGTACACTTCTCCGGAACCTGCTTTAAGTCCGGATTCGAAAGGATAATAGTATCTGCGTACCGCCTCCCAATAATGGGAATATTCGTTCAGTTTTTGGGCATCAATTTTTCGGCCCCGGTCATGGAACCTCAGCATTTCAACGATTGAATTGAAATTAGGTTGCGAGGTCAAACCTGAAAGTCCGCCCAATGCGACATCAACCACGTCAACGCCTGCCTCGATGGCCTTGAGATAAGTAGCGGCCTGTATCGAGGAGGTATCATGGGTGTGCAGGTGCAGCGGAATGTTAATGTGCGATTTTAAAGCTGAAACAAGCTCGTAAGCCGCATCGGGTTTAAGAATACCCGCCATATCTTTTATTCCTAAGATGTGAGCCCCGGCATTCTCAATGTCTTTCCCCAGCTGCACGTAGTAATCAAGGTTGTATTTGGTTTCATCGGGATTCATGATGTCGCCGGTGTAGCAGATGGTACCTTCGGCAAGACCTTCAGTTTTTTTGCGCACATGCTCGATACAGGGCGCTATTGATTCCATCCAGTTAAGACTGTCAAAAATGCGAAAAACATCTATCCCATTTTCCCAGGACTGCTCCACAAATTTTTCGATCAGGTTATCGGGATAAGCGGTATAGCCCACACCGTTGGAACCGCGAAGCAGCATCTGCATTAGGATGTTGGGCATAGCCTCCCGAAGCAGCCTTAGCCGTTCCCAGGGATTCTCCTTCAGGAAACGCATACAAACATCAAAGGTCGCTCCGCCCCATATTTCCATACTAAAGACTTCGGGCACATTACGCGCAAAACCTTCGGCAACCTTTAGCATATCGGTAGTACGCATCCTGGTTGCCAGCAAACTTTGGTGCGCATCCCGCATAGTCGTGTCGGTATATTGTACCTTGCCTTCGTGCAGCAGCCAACGGGAAAATTTTTCGGGGCCATATTCCTTCAACAGGTCTTTGGTTCCCTCTGGATAAGGTTTAGAATCATCAAAAGCCGGAATAACAGGCTTGATAAAACCTGTGGTCTTTTCCACATTCGTGACATCGGGATTTCCATTGACGATCACATCGCCGAGGAATTTTACCATTTTTGTCGCCCTGTTCCGCGTTTTCTTGATCTTGAAGAGCTCAGGATGGTCTTTTATAAAGTTCACCGTCACATCTCCATTCCTGAAGGTAGGATCTGAAAGAATATTATCAAGGAACCCAATATTTGTCATTACTCCACGAATCCTAAACTCTGCCAGGGCACGTCGCATTTTACGGCAGGCCCCATCCAGCGTACGGCTACTGGCAGAAACCTTCACCAGCATAGAATCAAAGAAAGGAGAAACCTTTACACCCTGGTAAATACTTCCCGCATCCAATCTTATTCCGAAACCTGAAGCACTACGATAAGTCGTAATGGTACCATAATCCGGTTTGAAATCATTTGTGGGATCTTCGGTAGTGATACGGCATTGCAACGCATAACCGTGCGTACTCAGGCTATCCTGGCTCTCGATCTTGATCTGCTCATCTGAGAGCTTATAACCTCCGGCAATAAAGATCTGTGTCTTGACCAGGTCAATGTTCGTAATGATTTCGGTCACCGTGTGCTCCACCTGTATTCGCGGATTCACCTCGATGAAGAAGATCTCGCCGGTACGATCTACCAGGAATTCTACCGTACCAATATTGTTGTAATCTACCGCTTTACAAAGCTTAACCGCGTAATCGTAAAGATTTTGTTTGATCTTGTCGTCCAGCCCCATCGAAGGTGCGAATTCTATTACCTTTTGATAGCGCCGCTGCACCGAGCAGTCGCGCTCAAAAAGGTGCACCATATTCCCATGGTTATCAGCTACGATTTGTATCTCGATATGCTTTGGATCTTCCACAAATTTCTCTAGAAACACCGTGTCATCGCCAAAGGCATTTTTGGCCTCTCTCCTGGATTCATTGAAGCCGCTTTTAAGCTCATCTTTATTTCTTATTACCCGCATTCCGCGGCCACCACCGCCTGAGGCTGCTTTCAGCATTACCGGATACCCTATCTTTTTGGCTTCTTCCAAAGCAATTTCTACGGAAGTCAGCTCTTTTTCGTTGCTCTGGATCACCGGAATATCGTTCTTCACCGCAACTTCCTTCGCCCGTACTTTATCCCCCAAAGACTTCAATACCGAAACTTTAGGACCTATAAAAATGATATCGTTCTCTTCGCATTTTTGAGCAAATTCAGAATTTTCTGAAAGGAAGCCATAGCCGGGATGGATCGCGTCCACACCATTCTTTTTCGCCACCCTGATGATGGCATCAATGTCCAAATATGGTTTTAAGGGATCGTTGTCACGGCCTATCTGGTAGGCTTCATCAGCTTTGTAGCGGTGCAGGGAATAGCGGTCTTCAAATGTGTAAATTCCTACCGTCCTCAGGCCTATTTCGGTACACGCCCTAAAAATCCTTATCGCTATTTCGCCCCGGTTGGCAACTAAAACCTTTTTAATATCCATTGAAAAATGCTGTTTTTGGTGGTTGTTTGTTTTTACTGAAGCTTTTAAAAACTTTTACTTCAGAAAAATCCTGAAAAGTCAAAGCTTTCATCCTCTTTCGATGCGTCAGAAATTAAAAAGAAAAAAGCGGTGAGACACCGCTTTTTGAAATACTTTAACAATAAAACCTGCAGAAGCTTAACGCGTAAAAACCAGCTCATTTTCTTTCTTGCTTTCTTCGGCGCTGTATCTGTAACCGTCATAGTCGAACGCCTTGAGTTCATCTACGGTTTTAGCCTCGGTATCTACAATATAACGCACCATAGAACCTCTTGCTTTTTTAGCGTAAAAAGAAATGATCTTCAATTTGCCATTTTTGAAGTCTTTAAAAACCGGAGTGATCACCGGTACCTTCAGTTTGTCTGTATCAATAGCTTTGAAATACTCCTGACTCGCCAGGTTTACGAAAAGCTCATCATCCTCCAGTTCCTTATTAAGGAAATCCGTGATCTTTTCGTGCCAAAGCTCATAAAGGTCTTTTTTCCTACCTACAGAAAGCGAGGTGCCCATTTCAAGCCTGTACGGCTGAATGAGGTCCAGCGGCCGAAGAATTCCGTAGAAACCGGAAAGAATGCGCAAAGTGTCCTGCAAAAAATCGATTTTCTCGGTAGGAATAGTGTATGCTTCCAGGCCGGTATAAACATCTCCGGCAAAGGCGTAAGCTGCAGGGCGGGAATTCTTTTTATTATGCTCCTCCTCAAATTCCTGGTAACGCTGATAATTAAGATCTGCCAGTTTATCACTAATGTGCATGAGCTCTGCGATCTCGTGCTTACTCATCCTTGCCAGCTTCCGATTTACAGTCGCCGTGGTCTCTAAAAATGAAGGTTGAGTACCTCGGGTGGTGGGAAGTTTTGTTTCGTAATCAAGGGTTTTTGCGGGGGATACAACTAGTTTCATTAAAGTATTTGATTTTATCTGCCACTAAAATATTAAAACCCTGTCGTAAAGCCGCAATTCTGCACTATTTCCTGTTGATGAGGGTATTGATTTAGGTAATGGTTTAGTCATCCCATCCCCGGCCCTTCCCTGAGGGAAGGGAGAAAATTTCTTGAAAGTCCTCCCCTCGGGGGAGGATTTAGGAGGGGATGGGATTTAGGAGGGGATGAATTTCCTAGTCGATAAACTCCTTCTGATTCTTAGCGTAGTTGCGCCATCTCTCGATACAATGCTCCATATCTTCGGGAACAGGAGAATCAAAGCTCATCCATTCGCCGGTAACCGGGTGCTTGAACCCAAGAGTTTTTGCATGCAGCGCCTGCCTTGGCAGTACCTTGAAGCAGTTCTCCACGAATTGCTTGTATTTTGTAAAAGTCGTACCCTTCAGGATCTTGTCGCCACCATAACGTTCATCGTTGAAAAGCGTATGGCCAATATGCTTCATGTGCACGCGTATCTGGTGGGTTCTTCCGGTTTCCAATTTGCAGGACACCAGTGTCACATACCCCAGGCGCTCGATCACTTTGTAGTGTGTCACCGCCGGTTTTCCCTTGTCTTCATCGTCACCAAGGTAGACAGTATTCTGAAGTCTGTTTTTCGGATGCCTTCCAATATTGCCCTCTACAGTGCCTTCATCTTCTTCAACATTTCCCCAAACAATGGCCACATACTCGCGCTCACTGCTCTTGTCAAAGAACTGTTTTGAAAGTTTGGTCATTGCCTGCTCTGTCTTGGCAATTACCAGAAGCCCGCTGGTATCTTTATCGATCCTGTGAACCAGGCCGGGTCTTTCGCTGCTGTTCTTCGGAAGGTTATCAAAATGATATACCAGCGCATTAATGAGTGTACCGCTATAGTTGCCATGACCGGGATGCACCACCATGCCTGCAGGTTTGTTCACCACCAGCACCGCATCGTCTTCATAAATAATGTCAAGCGGAATATCTTCGGGAGTAAGAAGAAACTCGTAGGGCGGATGTTCGAACATCACCTGCACCACGTCTCCCGGCTTCACCTTGTAATTCGATTTTACAGGCACATCATTTACGTAGATGTTCCCGTCTTTTGCCGCGGTTTGTATCTTGTTGCGGGTAGCATTCTCAATGTAGTTCATGAGATATTTGTCCACCCTAAGCGGCTGCTGACCTTTATCGGCTACAAACTTATGATGCTCATACAGCTCATCATCATTCTCTTCAGGCTCAGGTTTGTTATTTTCAGAAATCATAATCTTCGGTCTCCAGGTCGTCTAAAATTTGTTCTTCATCTGTGCTTTCCTCTTCCGGCTGCACGCCGTACCTGCCGGAACCGTCACCTAAAACCAGGTCTATTTTTGAGGTTTTCAGCAGTTTATCGCCCGGCTCCACTTTTTCTCCTTTGTGCCTTAGCTCTAAAACAGCGTCTTTAGCCACATCGGGCTTATAAGTAATGCTGCCTATCTGGAATCCAAGAGACTTCAGGGTAGGTTCTACCTGTCTTCTGGTTCTGCGGATAAGGCCTTCGGGAATTTCCACTTTTCGGTATCCCGATGGATTCAGCGTGAGATAGATCTTCCTGTTCTCCTTCACAGATTTCCCCGGAAGCGGCACCTGGTCGATCACCGCATATGGCGGAAAATCGGGGTTGTAATTGGCCGAATCGAGGATCTCCCTTCTTAGGTCCAGCTCGTCCAGCTTTTCATCTACCTTGTCCAGCGAAAGCCTCGCCAGGTTGGGCACTTCAATTCTTTCATCCTGATTCGTGGAATAATCCAGCCACTGCATGAGGACAAAAACGATCAAAAAAAGCGCCAGAACGGCTAAAACCAATTGGATCAAAAAGGTTTTGCTAAAGAGAAATTTGAGGAAAGTCATAGTCAATTTAAAAAAGCAAAGATATAAAAACAGGTGGTTTAAAAGACATTCGATTAATAGTCCTACTTTTGTTAACGCAATTTAACCGGCCTTATTTAGTATGAAGAAAAATGTTGCCATAGCCATGGGCGGCTATTCCAGTGAATACCGAATTTCCATCAACAGCGGGAACGTGGTCTACAGGAACCTGGACCGCAGCAAATTTAACCCTTACCGCGTGCATATTCTGCAAAAAGAATGGTTCGTGATCGGGGATGATGACACGCCCTACCCCATCAACCGCAGTAATTTTACCGTTACGATTAACGGAAAGCTGATCAGCTTTGACTGCGTTTTTAATACCGTTCACGGGACACCCGGCGAAAATGGCCTTTTACAGGCCTATTTAGAGCTGCTTGATATTCCGCAGACTTCCTGCGACTTTTACCAGTCGGCGCTTACTTTTAACAAGCGTGACCTCATTAGCGTGATCAAACCTTATGGGGTAAAAACCGCCCTGAACTTTTTTGTCGATAAAGGCGAAGACATCGATCCCGACGAGGTGATCCAAAAGGTGGGCTTGCCATGTTTTGTTAAGGCCAACAAAGCAGGCAGCAGTTTTGGGATCACGAAGGTGAAGCAAAAGGAAGAACTTATACCTGCCTTGAAATTCGCTTTTAAGGAGGATAATGAGGTGATCATTGAATCTTTTCTTGACGGGACCGAGGTTTCTGTAGGTGTGATCATGCACAACGGCGAGATCACCGCTTTACCTGTGACCGAGATCGTTTCTGAAAATGAGTTTTTTGACTACGAAGCTAAATACCTCGGAAAGTCTCAGGAGATCACCCCTGCCAGGATTTCTGAAGAGCAGACAAAACAGGTGCAGGAGATCGCAAAATTGATCTACCGTAAGCTGAAGATGAAAGGTTATACAAGATCTGAATTCATTTTCCACAACAACGAGCCGCACTTCATCGAAATGAATACCACTCCCGGCCTAAGCGAAGCCAGTATCTTGCCGCAGCAGGCGCAGGCGGCGGGAATTTCTTTAACAGAGCTCTTCGGAAGCGCTATTGACGTGGCGACCGATCAGTAAGAAAGGGCTCCGCCAGAAAACATTCTTTAAAGGATTTTCCCTTTCTTCTTTTTCCATTGATGAAAAAGAACCAAAAAATCCAGGCTTACGAAAATCTCATTCCGCTCGGTCAGCGCTTCAAAATAAGAGGCTTCAAAAATGCCATTTTTGACACCTCTTTTCCGAAGCAATTCTCATGACAGGCATTTTGCTATATTTGTTCTGAAACTTCTAATGCCATGAGAAAAGCCGTTTTCCCGGGATCTTTTGATCCGGTTACTTTAGGACATGTTGACATCATCGAACGCGGATTGCCGCTTTTTGATGAGATCGTGCTGGCTATTGGCGTCAATGCCGATAAAAAATACATGTTCTCGCTCGAGGAAAGGGTGAAATTCCTGGAAAAAACCTTTGACAATGAGCCAAAGATCACGGTGAAAACCTACCAGGGCATGACCGTGGACTTCTGCAAAAAGGAAAACGCTTCTTTTTTACTGCGCGGACTTCGCAATCCTACAGATTTTGATTTTGAAAAAGTGATCAGCCAGACCAACTACAAAATGTCGGGTGTCGAAAGTGTGTTCTTGATGACCTCTTCAGGAAAGAGCCACATTTCTTCAACCGTGGTGCGCGACGTGATAAGGAATGGCGGCGATTACCGTTTCATGGTTCCGGACGCGGTCAAAAAATAGCATTTTTCAGAAATTATAGCTCACGGCAACTCCCGCAAAGTAATTACGCGGATCACCGGGATAGTAATAACGCGGGGAAGCTCCTCCAAAGGCCACGGCATTGGGAACGATCGAGGCAGCATAATGCTCATCCAGCAGGTTCTTGACCCCTCCAAAAAATTCGGTTCTCCAGTTCCTGATGATCTCCCTCTCAAAAGAAGCTTTTAGGTGCACCAACTGGTAATCACTCGTGTAAGCGGAATTTTCATCGTTCAGCGCCATCTGTCCCTTGTATTGATATGAGGCTCGCAACTTAAAACCGAATTCGGTTGAAAGATCCAGTCCTGCAAAGACTTCAGTATCGGGAACTGCCGGCAGGTCATTACCCGAAAAATCTTCTCCTGCATCTATAAACTCGTCAAACCTGAAGCGGTTGTAAGCTGCATTTATAAAAGGATTCACCCTCAAAGGGCCGGCATAAAAACGGTAATTTAGCAGCAGCTCCAGCCCGTCATGATCGGTCTTTCCGACATTGCGCCCAATATACCGGTCTTCTCCCACCCTTTCGGCCACCAGCAGGTTATCCACCTGAATGGTAAAGGCGGCAAATTCGGCATAGAGTCGCTTATTGAAGAAGTTACCTTTAAAGCCGATCTCATAGTTGATGCCTGTTTCCGCTTTGAGGTTGGTATTGATCAACCCTTCCGGAGTAAGGGTTTCGGCAACAGTGGGCGTAGAAAATCCATGGCTCACTGAGGCGTAAAGATCCTTGTTTGGAGTAAGCTCATACACCAGCCCGGCGCGAGGCGAAAGTATGGCGTCAAAAGTGTGATTCCCGGACTGGTCTGTAGCGTCATCGGTAAAAATATCGTCCAGTTCGTAGCGCGTGGAATTGAGATTAAGCCCGGCCTGCAGCTTCAGATTTTCCAGGAGATACAGGTTGAGTTGGCCAAAAATGTTATAGTAGCTACGGTTTTCTTTGGTGTTGCTGAACATATCTCCCGGCAAACTCTCCTCTCGAAATTCGTAGAGGTTCTCAAAAAGAGTGATATGATACCATTCCCGATAGACCTCAGCCCCAAGGCTTGCCTCTGCTTCCCTCTTAAAAATGCGGGTTTTGAGGTTGAATTTGGTCCTGCCTCCAATTGCCGACCGGTCTTCATTGAGAATGTCAAACGGCCTGGGCTCGTAAGCATCCCGAAAGTTGGTGAAGATGCTGCTGGTGTTATTCAATGCTTCGGAAAAATCGTGTTTTAAAGACAGCCCCAGCAAACCTTTATCATAGGACTCATATCCTCTTGCAGCCGCCCAGTTTGCTGCTGCCGCCGAAGGATCTTCAGAAAAGGTTTCAAAATCAAGGGAACTGGGAATATAAGCTTTGAGCCGGGTGAACTGGCCCAGGAATCCCAACCTGGTATTTTCGCCCAGACCAACTTGCCCGTTCACCGTAGCCGAATTCCTCGAATAGCTGCTGTTCTCCCTGAAGCCGTCCCTGGAAATGCCGTTATAGGTGGCCAGCAGCTGCTTGTTGTCATCAACATACGAAGCTTGTAAAGTGTTCTTCAAGAGTTCAAAGCTGCCGCGGATGATTTTGACCTTTCCGCCAAGCCCGGTTTTGTCGGGTTCGGAAGGGTAAAGATTGATCACGCCTCCCAAACCGGCACCATAGACACTGGAGACGGGACCTTTGAAGATCTCGGCGCGACTCACTACAGAAGGATCGATATCTTCAAGCGCGGTCTCCCCCTCGGCAGTGCTGAGCGGGATCTCCATGAAATACGCTTTGACCCTGTTCGTGCTGTACTGCGAGCGGGCGCCAATGCCCCGAATGCTAAGTTTACTGGTGTTGAGCGCACCCTGCTGCACATTCACCCCCGCAGCCATGTCCAGACCTTCGGAAATGTTCGTCTCATCAAACCGCTGCAGCTCTTCCTCGTCCAGCAGGCTTACCGACGCCGGAGTTTCCAGTAATTTCTGCGGAATGATGCTGCTTTGTAGTACAACTTCAGCAAGGGATTCGTACTGCGGAACCAGGTAGACCGTTAGCCTGTCCTGGGGTTTTTTCAGAAGAAGCGTCTTTTCCTTATAGCCTTCCGCAGAGATCTTCAGCTCAACAGGAAAAGCCTTTAGCGGCAAAACAAATTCCCCGTTCTCTCCTGAAACAATGGTTTGGGAAGGGGTCTCTAAAATGGCATTTTTGACAGGTATTCCCGAGGCAGCATCCAGCACATTACCTTCAACAGTTTGAGCAGTCAGCCGTCCGCAGCAGAGCAACAGTACGAAAAGAAAGAATGTCTTTTTCAATGTTGCGAAATAGTTTATTCAGCAGAAATACGCCAGATCACATTCCCGTCATCGTCATTGACGAGCAGGGAACCGTCGGGCAAAGTGGTAACCGCCACAGGCCTTCCATAGACTTCACTTCCACTTTCATCTGCAATAAAACCTGTAAGAAATTCCTCAGGCTGCTGTGGTTTCCCGTCGACAAAAGGAACGAACATCACCCTGTATCCCGAGAGATCTTTGCGGTTCCAGGAGCCATGCTGGCCCACAAAAGCGCCGTTCTTATATTTCTCTGGAAATTGATCTGCAGTATAAAATTCCAGGCCTAAAGAAGCGGAGTGCGCTTTCAAGGGCACATCGGGCACAATGGCTTTTTGTACCATGTCTTCGTGAGGGTCGTGGTACCAACGCGGATCTTTGATCTGCCCATAATAGGAATAAGGCCAGCCATAGAATCCGCCCTCTTTGACGCTGGTGATATAATCGGGCACCAGGTCGTTTCCAAGGTTGTCACGTTCGTTCACCGCGGCCCAAAGCTCACCGGTCACCGGGTTCCAGTCTACACCCACCGGGTTTCTTATTCCTGAAGCATATACTTTCTCTCCGGAACCATCGGGATTGATCTCGAGAATATTGGCGCGGCGTTCTTCACGATCCATTCCGTATTCGCCGACATTACTTGACGAGCCTACAGTAATGTAAATCTTGCTTCCATCTTCGCCGGCGATAAGGTTGCGGGTCCAATGGTGGTTGTAACCGCCGGCCGGCAATTCAACAATGGTCTCGCCTTCATCATCGATAGAATTTTGTCCTTCTTTGTAAGGAAATCTCTTCACGCCATCAACATTGGCCACATAAAAATAGCCGTCGAGGATGAGCATGCCGTAAGGCTGATTGAGGTTTTCAAGGAAAACATGTCGTTCATCGGGTTGCATGTCGCCATTGGTGTCACGCAGCAGGGTAATTCTGTCAGCACTCTTCTTGGAGTCGTTGGTTTCGGCCACAAAAAGGTCATTATTGGGACCAATATAGGTGATGCGCGGATGTTCAAAACCATCTGCAAATTTAGTCACTTTAAAGCCTGCAGGCGCCTGCGGGGTTTTACCTTCGGGCCAGGGCACGATCTCACTGACATTTGCGGTAGGTTCCGAAGAATATGGAGAGGGTAGTTCAATGCTGCCAATCGCTGTCTCCACATGATCTGGTGCCTGTTTAGCCAATTCCTTTTTACGCTCCTCCCTCAGCTTGGTATCGGCTGCCTGTCCAAAAGCGGAAAAACCGGTACTTAATAAAAATATTCCGACAAAAAATCTTAAAATCCTCTTCATAATATCAGGTTTCCAGCTAAAATAAGTTTTATTTCCATCGACCGAAAATCTTTGCCCCGGATTATGCCTTCTTTAACAAAGCCGCTTTATGAGCGGCTTTTTGGTGATTTTTAATTATGTTTACGGCCTACAAACAGTTTTAGTAATGAAAAAGATGCTGCTCCCGGCGTTGATCTGCCTTTTCTGCGTTTCCTGTGACTTTTCTAATTATATCATAAAAGAAGAATACGACTTTACGACCGTTTTCGAAAAATCCCAAGGAACAGAGACAGCAACTTATCCGCAGGTAATTGACTACTACGAGGACCTTGCGGCGGCGTTTCCCAGCATTAGCCTGGAGACCATAGGGGAAACAGACAGCGGGGAACCTTTGCACCTGGCCATCTACAGCCGCAACGGCAATTTTGACCTGGAAAGCCTGAGAAAGGATAACGCCATCCTGTTCATCAACAACGGGATCCATCCGGGAGAAAGTGATGGAATTGACGCGACCATGATGCTGTTTAGAGACCTGGCCCAGGATTCTATCCCACTTCCGAAGAATACTGTGATCGCAGCCATTCCGGTGTATAATATTGGCGGTGCACTTAACAGAAACTCTTTCACCCGCACCAACCAAAACGGACCAAAAGCATACGGCTTCCGCGGAAATGCGCGTAACTACGATCTCAATCGCGACTTTATCAAAGCCGATACAAAGAATACCCGCTCCTTCTACAAGATCTTCCATATGCTCGATCCCGATGTGATGATCGATACGCACGTGAGCAACGGTGCCGATTACCAGTACAGCCTGACGCATTTGTTCACCCAGCACAACAAGATGGGAGGCGAGGCCGGAAAATACGTAAAGGTGGAAATGATGCCGGCACTGCAAAAGGCACTAAGAAAGAAAAACTGGGACATCACGCCTTATGTGAATGTGTTCAATGAGGTGCCGGAAAAGGGATTTTCACAGTTCCTTGATACGCCCCGCTACTCCACCGGTTATTCGACGCTTTGGAACACCTTTGGCCTCATGATCGAAACTCACATGCTGAAGCCTTACGACAAGCGGGTGTGGGGAACTTATGAAACCCTGCGCTCGATGATCGATATTACAGATGAAGATGCTAAGCTTATCAAAAAGCTGAAAGCCCAGGCGAGGAAGAATTTTCCCGCTAAAGAAAGCTATGCATTCGATTTTGAAGTGGACAGCAGCAAAACTTCCACCTTGCAGTTTAAAGGTTATGAAGGTGAAAAAATAAAAAGTGAGGTTACCGGTTTTGAACGCCTCAAATATGACCGCGACAAACCTTTTACAAAAGAGGTGACCTACTACGACTATTTTAAACCTACCCAGGAGGTGGCCTTGCCAAAGGGATATATCATTCCGCAGGGATGGTGGCAGGTTCTGGACCTGCTAAAACTCAACAACGTGCAGATGCAGCAGTTCGAAAAGGACACCATGCTTCCCGTGCAGGTTTACAGGATCGCTGATTATAAAACCGCTAACAGCGCATACGAAGGACATTATCCACATTCTAACACGCAGGTGACGACAAGCAACGAAAAAGTAAGTATTCGAAAAGGGGATTTTTTCATCCCTTTAAAACAGAAGGCGGCGCAGTATTTAATGGCCACCCTGGAACCCCAGGCACCCGATTCCTTTTTCAACTGGAATTTCTTTGATACCGTGCTGCAGCAAAAAGAAGGTTTCTCTCCTTATGTTTTTGAAGATATCGCCAGGGAATTTTTAGATGATTATCCCAACGTGGAAGAGGAATTCCTGGAAAAGAAGAAGCACGATAAAGAATTTGCAAATAACTGGTATGCGCAGTTAGACTGGATCCACAAAAAATCTGATCATTACGAAAAGGCGCATTTAAGATATCCTGTTTTTCGCGTGAACAGGTAAAACAAGTAGGATTATTTTAAGTGCCCGACAGCGAGGTTTGCTTTTTCTTTCTTTGATAGGTGTAAACCGTATAATCACAGAGGCTCTTTGCTAAGAATTTTGCCGTAAACACCCCAATCGCCAGGGGAACAAAAAGAACAAAACCGTTATTCACGATTCCGCAGGCAAGAAACAAAGCCGTAAGCGGAGCGTGAATTGCTGCACTTAAAACTGCAGCAGCCCCAATGATCGCAAAATTAACAACTATGAGTTCTGTGTTGAAAAAGTAGTTGCAACCTAAAGCGACGAGGATCCCGAGGAAAGCTCCGCTCACGATACTGGGTGCGAAAACCCCGCCATCCCCTCCTGCCGCCAAAGTTATTGAGGCTGCAAGCGGCTTAAGCAGCACAAGAAGAACCAGCAGACCCGACAAAGGCATTACCGAAAGATTCTCGCTATTGTATAGCAGTTCGTGAACCGCATGATAGCTGTCCCCGTACAATTGCGGAAAAAAGAAAAGACCGATCCCGATCAATAGTGCGCCAAAAATGAGCTTTAGAAGGTCGTTATTCAGCCTTTTTGAAAGTTTTTTGAAGTAGATCACCGTCCTGGTAAAATAGACAGCGACCAAACCGCCCAAAAGGCTCAACCCGACCATGTACGGCAAAGCTGAATAATTCCACTTAATTATTTGAAGATCAAAAACCGGGGCATGACCAAAAAGGGAAAGTAGACCCCAGGACGCCAGAATCGCGACCATACAGCTGAAGAAAACCGAAAAGCTCCGCTTGCGGGAGATCACCTCCAGGGCAAAAAGAAAACCAGCGAAAGGATTGGCAAACAAAGTTCCAATGCCCGCGGCAACTCCGGCGCAGATCAGCTCTTCTTTATGGGCGTTAGCTATGCTGCCCTTCCTAAAGAAAAAGTTACCTATAGCGGCGGTAGCCACAACAGTAGAAACTTCAATACCCGTCGAACCTCCAAAGGCAACTGTGAAAAATCCGTTGGAAAAATGAGAAGGAACTTTAAATCCCGGTAAATGATCCTTTCTATACCTCAGAGTATTAAAAATTTCGGTGATCCCTTTATTCTTCTTGCCCCTGAAAAGATATTTCCGACTTAGGTAAATAACACTCAGGCCTGCCAGCGGCAGCACGAAAAAGAGAATTTTTTCAGCTGATGCCTTCCGAAGAAAAAACTCCTGCACAAAGCCAGTAAGGAGTTCCAGAGCTTGAGCCAATAAACCGGAAGTTAGACCTACCAGCAGCGACAACAGGAATAACCTGGCATAGCTGGTAAGAATGATCTTTTTTCTCATGATTGATTTGATTGCAGGAGTTTAAAATCGCTCCTCTGCCTGCTTTCGCCTTGGAATCAATTTAGGCCGGAAAAGGCAAAATTTCAGGAGATCTTGTTTTTTGCATGGACCGGAAGGATCTCGTCCGGGAAAAGCATTTTGATGTTAGCGTAGGACTTTTGCAGGGCTTTTCGGCTCTTCTCCTCATCCTTCCATTTCACTTTTTCGATACCTTCCTTGATTTCGGGAATCAATTCCCCGTCGTAATCGGTGGTCATTTCATACCAGTAGGTGACCTTGAGCCTGTACTTGCCCTTTCTTTGAAAAACATGATACGTCTGCTGTAAAAAGCGGGTAATTGTAAGATTTTTGACACCCGTCTCTTCCTCTACTTCTCTAATCGCCCCATCTTCAACGTCTTCGTTCTTTTCGATCTTTCCTTTTGGCAGGTCCCAGCGTTTGTTTCGGTAGATAAAAAGCACCTCGCCTTGCGAATTAAGAACCATTCCGCCGCCGGCAACCACAACAGGCAACTTCTTAAAAAGGTGTTTTAGCAGCTTGTCTTTGTTTTTGTGGTAGAGATTAACGTATAAAAGCTTTCCTTTGTTGATTTTCTTGATGATCCTTTTGAATTTTACCTCTTTTAACGGAAAAGATGTATATTTTTCACCGTAATCCTCTTTTGTGGAAAGAATAATAGGAATGTCATTTACAAAAACTTTATACATTTGCAGTATGATTTTAGACAAGGAAACAGCACGAAAAACGGCTGAGTTATTGTTGCAAATTAAAGCAATAAAATTAGATGCACAACAGGGTTTCCAATGGGCCAGCGGGTGGAACTCCCCTATCTATTGTGACAACCGCATCATTCTTTCCTATCCTCCAATCCGGAATTTTGTTCGGGAACACATGGCACGGCAGATCGAAGAGCTCTACGGAAAAGCCGATGTGATCGCCGGGGTTGCCACAGGTGCCATTGGAATTGGCATGCTGGTGGCTGAATATCTTAGCCTCCCGTTCGTGTACGTGAGACCCGAGGCAAAAGGCCACGGGCGAAAGAACCAGATCGAAGGGCAGATAGAGGAAGGACAAACTGTGGTGGTCATTGAAGATCTCATCAGTACCGGGAAGAGCAGCCTCAATGCTGTGAAGGCTTTAGAAGAAGCAAATGTGCAGATAAAAGGTATGATCGCGATCTTCTCCTACGGTTTTGACACCGCGACCGAAAATTTCAAAGAAGCAGGCATCGAGCTGCACACCCTAAGCAACTATGAATATCTTTTGGAAGTTGCCCAAAAAACAAATTACATCAACGAAAAAGAAGCCGGCCTTTTACAAAACTGGAGAAAAGACCCGGCAAACTGGAAAATATAGCACTATGGAATTAGAAAGTGATAAGGTGACGGTACAGAAAAGCCAACAGGAGCTTTTCGATTTTTTGACCAATGTTGAGAACTACGAGCAGATTATGCCCGAGAACAAGGAGAAATTTGAGGTAAAGTCAAGAGACACCTTTGCTTTTGCCCTTAAAGGCATGCCCGAGATACAGCTGCAAATAAAAGAGACCCGCGTTCCTGAATTCATCGTACTGGGTTCGACTTCAGATAAATTTGATTTCTCACTAGATGTGGTCATTGAGGCTGCAGGACCAAACCAGAGCCAGGCGCAGCTTTTCTTCCACGGAAAGTTCAACGCCATGATGGCCATGATGGTAAAAGGCCCGTTGAAAAAATTCATTGGCACCCTGGCCGAAAATACTTCAAACCTTTAATAACAAAGCCTGATCTCCTTCAGGTCAAATTCCTGCAGGAGGTCTTCTTCCTGCTGCACCTGCAGCATTCCTTCCGGTGTTACATCAACGATGATCCCTGTAAAATAAGTCTTGTCTGGTAACTGGAAAGTTGACGGCACTTGCCTGCGAAAAAGGTGTTTTTTGTAGGTGTTTAAAATCTCTTCGGAAGTCTCTTCGGAAAGGTGGTCAAGCCTTTTTTCAAGTGCCAGCATCAGTTGCTGCAGCACTTCTTCCAGGTCGAAGTCCCTTCCGCAGACACTCTTCATAGAGCCTGCCCCGGGAAGGCCTTCAAAGCTTTGCTGATTTACGTTAAGGCCTATACCTATTACCGAAGCAGCTACTTTAGCTTCAGCAATGACATTTTCAATAAGAATTCCCCCGATCTTAAGGTTTGCTGACATAATGTCGTTAGGCCATTTTACTTTTAAACGCGGCACTTCAAATTTTTCCAGCACTTCTAAAACTGTAGTCGCCACAGCCGCGCTAAGCACAAATTGCCTGCCGGGAGAAAGTGCCGGTTTTGGGTAGACCACGCTAAAAGTTAGGTTCTTGCCCTCTTCAGAATTCCAGATAGTGCCTCGCTGCCCCCTACCCTGCAGTTGCTTTTTTGCCACTATACAAGTGGCCGGCATTTGGTTGTTTTCCCTGAACATTTCACGCGCAAAGGAATTGGTGGAGTTGATGGCATTAACTTTGATAAGATGCATAAAGAGAATTGATAATGCAGGCGTTAAATGTTATGAAAACCAAGGTCCAAAAAGACTAAAAAGTAATAACTTTGCGCAAAGAAATAAATTTAATGACAAAAAAGGAAGCGAACAACGACATACTTATTGCACATATAATCAAAGGGATCGAAGAAGTAAAAGGAGATGACATCGATATTCTTGATTTACGGGAAATAGAAAATACCGTTTGTGATTATTTCGTGATCTGCAACGGAACTTCCAATACGCAGGTCAACGCCATAGTAAATTCCATACAAAAAACAGTCAGTAAATCTCTAAAAGACAAGCCCTGGCATATAGAAGGTTCCGAAAATGCCGAGTGGGTATTGATGGATTACGTCAATGTTGTCGTTCATGTTTTTCAAAAACACATACGGGATTTCTATGATATTGAAAGCCTTTGGGGAGATGCCAAAGTAACTTCAATAGAGACAAATTATTAAGATTTAAGAAAAGAGCATGGCCAAAGAGCAACCTAAAAGAAATAAAGACCCAAAGAAGCCTAAATTCAGTGCCTACTGGATCTACGCTGCTATTATATTAGTTTTCCTTGGGATCAACTTTTTTAGCGGAAGCGGGTTCAACGAACCTGCCAAGACAAACCCTGCCGAATTTTTGCATTTCCTGGAACAGGGAGATGTGAAAAAGGTGGTTATTGTCAACCGTAACCAGGCAAGGGTCTTCCTTACCGACGAAGCAAAGGAAAAAGACATTCACAAGTCGGCCGCACAGGACGAACTTTTTCCTACCGGAGATACTCCCAGTTATACCTTTGAGTTTGGTGACCTTCAAAATTTAGAAGATGACATCCAGGAAGTAAAAGCCGAAAACAACCTCAAAACCCCTGTGGTATTTGAGAGCCACCACAACGTGTGGGGCGATATCCTGCTTACCCTGCTGCCATTTATCCTTATCATTGGGATCTGGATCTTCATTATGAGAAGAATGAGCGGTGGTGCCGGCGGTGGCGCAGGCGGACAGATCTTCAACATTGGAAAATCAAAGGCGAAGCTGTTCGACCAAAACACCGATGTAAAAACATCTTTTAAAGATGTTGCCGGACTGGAAGGAGCCAAGGAAGAAGTACAGGAGATCGTAGATTTCCTTAAAAACCCTGAGAAATACACCTCTTTAGGTGGTAAGATCCCAAAAGGAGCATTGCTGGTAGGACCTCCGGGAACCGGTAAAACCTTGCTTGCAAAGGCTGTAGCCGGGGAAGCAAAGGTGCCTTTCTTCTCCCTTTCAGGATCTGACTTTGTGGAAATGTTTGTTGGTGTAGGTGCCTCAAGGGTACGCGACCTGTTCAAGCAGGCCAAGGAAAAATCACCTTCGATCATCTTTATTGACGAGATAGACGCCATTGGTAGAGCCCGTGGAAAAAGCAATTTCTCAGGATCTAACGACGAGCGCGAAAATACGCTAAACCAGTTGCTTACCGAAATGGACGGTTTTGGCACGAACACCAACGTGATCGTGATCGCTGCTACCAACCGTGCAGATGTACTGGACAAAGCTTTGATGCGTGCAGGACGTTTTGACAGGCAGATCTATGTTGACCTGCCCGATGTACGCGAGAGAAAAGAGATATTTGAAGTACACCTTCGTCCGCTTAAGAAAGTGGCCGAAGAGCTGGATACCGAATTCATGGCAAAACAAACTCCTGGCTTTTCGGGAGCCGATATTGCCAATGTTTGTAACGAAGCTGCGCTAATCGCGGCGCGTAAAGGAAAACAAGCTGTTGGAAAACAGGATTTCCTTGACGCGGTTGACCGTATCGTGGGCGGACTTGAGAAAAAGAACAAGATCATCACTCCCGAGGAGAAACAGGCTATCGCCTTCCACGAGGCCGGACATGCTACCATCAGCTGGATGCTGGAGCACGCTGCGCCGCTTGTGAAAGTGACTATTGTCCCTCGTGGGCAGAGTCTTGGTGCTGCATGGTACCTTCCGGAAGAAAGGCTTATCGTAAGGCCAGAGCAAATGCTTGACGAGATGTGTGCCGCTTTGGGTGGCCGTGCTGCCGAAAAAGTGATCTTTAACCAGATCTCTACCGGTGCGCTGAGTGACCTTGAAAAGGTGACAAAACAAGCCAGAGCTATGGTAACTGTTTACGGATTGAACGACAAAGTAGGTAACCTTACCTACCACGATTCATCTGGACAGAGTGAGTACAACTTCACTAAACCTTACAGTGAAAAAACTTCAGAATTGATCGACAAGGAGATCTCAAACCTTATTGAAGCGCAATACCTGCGTGCGATCAAGATCCTGGAGGAGAATAAAGACAAGCTTACCAAACTGGCAGAGATCCTGCTCGATAAAGAGGTTATTTTCAAGGATAACCTGGAAGAGATCTTTGGAAAGCGCCCATACAAGAGCCGTGACGAGATCATGAGCGGAAATTCCCAGGAGAACAAAGTACCTGTACGTGAAGAAACAGTGACAGAAAAAGAAGTCCCAACCGGTACAGATAATCCTGAGGCCAGTGTAGAGGAGCCTTCGAAATAAATTAAACCTCAGCCTGTAAAAAATCTTAACTTTGGATAAACCATAAGTTAAGATTTTTTACCTTTGGTTTAAATGCTATTTTAGTGTAATATCTAAATCCCTATATGAGTCTATTTAGAAATTTTTTGAACCCTAAATCTAAATCAGACAAAGGTCAGGACAAGCCAGAAAATTCTGACCAGAGCAAGTATATGCCAGATGTTAAAATGCCCACAGATGAGCGCTTTATGCTCAACTTCAAAAACAACGGGGGCAAATTTCTTTACTGTGAGAGCAACGAGGAAATGATGGAAGCATTTGAAAACATTATGTTGGAGAATGATTGGTATGAAAAGAAATCTTGTTGTTTTGATTCTAATTTAAGGGAAAAATTCAGCGACCAAAACCTGGAATTCACCAATTCCGGCGATGCTGCTTTCTTTTTAAGCACCTGCGAATATCTTATAGCCAACGACGGTTCCATTCTTATTTCTTCAAACCAGATCAAGGAGAAGAAACTTAAGGAGCTGCCATATAATTTTATCATTCTCGCTTCTACCAGTAAACTGGTGGATGCCATAGGAGAAGGGCTGCGAGGCATCAAATTCAAGAACAAAAACCGCATCCCGACCAACATTACCACCATTAAAAATTTCGAAAACAACAAGGAAGGAGACTTCATGAGTTATGGAAGTAGCACAAAAAACCTATATTTGCTGCTTCTGGAAGATCTATAGCATGAAGGAAAATATTATTCGAGGTTTATCAGGTATAATGTATGTTTCTATACTTGTAGTCTCCATCTTTTTTTCTGAATTTGCTTTCACCACGCTTTTTCTTTTGTTTGGGGTCATTTGCCTGCGCGAACTACAACGCTTGCTGCACCTCAAGAGCTACCTGGGCTATGTTTTGCTCATCGGTCTTTTTGTGATCTTCAGCTACGCCCGATGGAATCCCTACGCCACACTCTTACTGCTCCTTATTACGATCTTTGTTAATCTTTTCCTGGTCAAGGACCTGATGATAGTTCATAAAATTCCCCTTTTTGAGAAGAAGAAATACGTGATCATCGTATTCTACCTTATAGCTTCTCTTATTTTCCTTACGCTCATTCCAAGCTATACCGGAGACTTCACGCCAGAGCTGGTCGTGGGCATCTTCAGCCTTATTTGGATTAATGATACTTTTGCCTATCTTGTAGGTAAGAACTTTGGAAAGAACAAGTTATTTGAAAGGATCTCCCCAAAAAAGACCATAGAAGGCTTTCTTGGCGGACTGGTCTTTACGGCAGCCGGCGGTTATGTGGTGCATTTCTACACCGGGCTGCTTGACGTGTACAGCTGGATTGGACTGGGCATCATTTTAAGCATTTTTGGAACCCTGGGAGACCTCATCCAGTCCAAGTTCAAAAGACAGGCAGGCGTTAAAGACAGCGGAAGGCTCATGCCCGGCCACGGGGGCTTGTTTGATAGGCTGGACAGTATTATTTTTGCCAGCCCGTTTGTTTATGCCTACCTACAATTACTAGACTATGTTTCATAAAGAAGGATACAAAATAATGGGGACCGCGATGATCCTACTCATCGTAGTCAACCTGTTAGCACATACTTTTATTTTCACTGACTGGATCAAACAGCTCATCCTCGTGGTGACGCTCGTTTTATTCTTTTTGATCCTTCAGTTCTTCAGAAATCCAAAAAGGAATACCGAGCACAATGAGGCGCATGTTGTAGCGCCTGTAGACGGAAAAGTGGTGGTGATCGAAGAAGTATTTGAAAAAGAATATTTCAAGGACCAACGCCTGATGGTTTCTGTTTTCATGTCTCCAATCAACGTGCACGTAACGCGTCACCCAATAGGCGGCATCGTGAGGTACAGCAAGTACCACCCGGGGAAATACCTGGTGGCATGGCATCCAAAAGCCAGTGAAGAGAATGAAAGAACTACCGTGGTCGTTGAAAATGAGCGCGTGGGAGAGATCATGTACCGGCAGATCGCCGGCGCACTGGCAAAAAGGATCGTGAACTATGCCGAAGTAGGCAATGAAGTGGTTCAGGGAAGCGACAGCGGTTTTATCAAGTTTGGAAGCCGCGTTGACGTCTATCTGCCTATTGGCACCGAAGTAGACGTGAAACTGAACGAAAAAGTGAAGGGCGGCATAAGCGTCATCGCCAAAATTTCCTAATCCGTGTTTGTTATGACTCCGGAAGAGATTGAAAAAGAATTCCTCAAGGCCTACGACAGGGCCAGCAGGACCACGAAAAAATTCCCGCCAGACATCATGCTGCAGTTCTACGCCTACTATAAACAGGCCACAGAGACCGAAGGTATTTACACCCCTTCAAAAGACAGCGATGAAGTGCGCAACGCCTTCAAGCTGAATGCCCTGCTGCAGGTAAAAGGCATCAGCGTACTGGAAGCCAAGAAAAGATATATTGACCTGGTAGAAAAACACATTCCCGAGGAATAGAGATCATCTACCAAAACAGCTAAAATCAAGGAGGCCCAAAAATGTCATTTTTGGGCCTCCTTGTGTAGATATGTTTACTAAATTCTTACGACAGGGCCTTCAGGCTTGCTTCAATGGCCTCGATCTTGGCCTGTGCATCGTTTTTCTTCTGCTGTTCCACTTCCACAACTTTAGCCGGCGCGTTGTTCACGAAGCGCTCGTTAGACAGCTTCTTTTCCACCGACTTCAGGAAGCCGCGGGTATAGTTCAACTCCTCTTCCAGCTTGGCTTTTTCGGCATCTACATCGATAGCCCCTGCAACAGGAATAAAGTAGTCGTTCGATTTAACCCTGAAGGAAAGCGCTCCTTTTACCTGTTCTTCCACATAAGTAAGTGTAGAAACATTCCCCAACTTCTTGATCACAGGGTCAAAAGTTTGAGCAGTTTGCTCATTGTTGAGCACCTGCAACTCAATAGTGTCTTTATAGGAAATATTTTTTGAGGTTCTTATGCTTCTAATACCCGAGATCACTTCAGAAGCCATTGCAAAGCCGTCGATCAATGAGGTGTCAAAAGTGTCATTTTCGGGCCATTTTGAAACGATAAGCGCTTCTTCTTTGGAACGTTCTTTAATGGATTGCCAGATCTCTTCAGAAACAAAAGGTACGAACGGGTGAAGGATCTTGAGATTGTCTTCCAGGATCGCGATCACGGCGTCGTAGGTTTTCTTGTCCATCGCCTCTCCAAAAGGAGGTTTCACCATCTCCAGGAACCAGGAGCAGTAATCATCCCAAACCAGCTTGTAAGTCGCCATGAGAGCGTCGCTCATACGGTATTTGCTGTAGTTCCCTTCCAACTCTCTAAGCACCTGCTGGAATCTGGATCTATACCAGTCAATCGCCAGCTTCGAAGATTCGGGTTGCTCTTTTCCTTCGGAAATTTCCCAGGACTTTACCAGCTTGAAGGAGTTCCATATTTTGTTCACAAAGGCACTTCCCTGCTTACAAAGATCTTCATCAAACATAAGGTCATTTCCTGCAGGAGAGCTCAACAGCATTCCAACACGAACCCCGTCTGCCCCATAATTGTCGATCAAATCTAACGGATCGGGGGAATTGCCTAGCGATTTTGACATTTTTCGGCGCTGTTTGTCGCGCACGATTCCGGTAAGGTAGACGTTATTGAAAGGTTTCTTTCCGCGGTATTCGTATCCCGCAATGATCATCCTGGCCACCCAAAAGAAAAGGATCTCGGGTGCTGTGACAAGGTCATTTGTGGGATAGTAATAGTTGATCTCTTTATTGTCAGGCTCTAAAATTCCGTTGAAAACCGAGATTGGCCACAACCATGATGAGAACCAGGTATCGAGCGCATCTTTATCTCTTTTAAGGTCTTCGGCAGTGAGTGAAGAATTTCCGGTTTTTTCCTGGGCCTTTGTTACCGCAGCTTCAAGAGTTTCGGCAACCACATAATCCTCCTTGCCTTCTCCATAGTAGTAGGCAGGAATTTGCTGTCCCCAGATCAACTGGCGCGAAATGTTCCAGTCGCGAACGTTCTCCATCCAGTGCCTGTAGGTATTGATAAATTTTTCGGGCACGAGGTTCACCTCTTTTTCAAGAACGGCATCAAGAGCGGGCTGCGCAAGTTCTTTCATCTTCAGGAACCACTGGTCGCTCAACTTAGGCTCTATTACCGCGCCTGTACGTTCACTGGTTCCTATTTTATTTACGTGATCTTCGGTCTTTACAAGGATTCCTTTTTGCTTCAGCTCTTCTACAATGGCTTTTCTGGCTGCAAACCTGTCCATGCCTTGGTAATTCATTCCGTAGGAATTAAGAGTAGCGTCATCATGGAAGATATCGATCACCTCAAGATTGTGCTTATCGCCTAGAACTTTGTCATTCTCGTCATGTGCCGGCGTCACTTTAAGACATCCGGTACCAAATTCCATGTCTACATACTCATCTTCAATAATTGGCACCACGCGCTCGCATAGCGGTACGATGGCTTTTTTACCTTTTAGATGAGTGAATCGTTCATCATTGGGATTGATACAGATGGCAGTATCACCAAGAATAGTTTCGGGACGGGTTGTGGCAATGGTCAAAGTATCATTGGTGCCTTCAATTTTATACTGAAGATAGTACAGATGCCCTTGCCGCTCCTGGTAGATCACCTCTTCATCAGAAAGGGTGGTCTTGGCTTCAGGATCCCAGTTCACCATTCTATAACCGCGGTAGATGTGGCCTTTTTCGTAAAGATCAACGAAGACTTTTATTACCGAAGCCGACATTTCATCGTCCATAGTAAATTTAGTGCGCTCCCAGTCACAGGAGGCTCCAAGCTTCTTCAGCTGTTCAAGGATGATCCCTCCATGTTTGTGCGTCCATTCCCAGGCATGGCCTAGAAATTCGTCACGGCTAAGGCTGTTCTTGTCAATGCCTTCGGCTTTCAATTTCGCTACCACCTTAGCTTCCGTAGCAATAGAAGCATGGTCTGTTCCCGGCACCCAGCAGGCATTAAAGCCTTTTAGGCGGGCGCGGCGTATCAACACATCCTGAATGGTGTTATTGAGCATATGCCCCATGTGAAGTACCCCGGTGACGTTTGGCGGCGGAATCACAATGGTGTACGGCTCTCTTTCATCAACTTCGGAATGGAAGTAACCATGCTCCATCCAGTATTCATACCATTTGTTTTCTACCTCCCGGGCTACGTAATTTGATGCTACAGACATGCTTTGGTGCGATTTTTGGAATATCTGGCAAAAGTAATTATAAGTTCAGGATTAAAAAAGGTAAGGAAATGGAAACACGTTTTTTTGCCGATTATACTGTAGAAATAGTATATTTACAATTCTGTAAAACCACATTTTATGAAAAAATTAGTAGCAATTGCCATTTTCCTTTTTGCGGGACTAGCTGTTCAGGCTCAGGAGGTTGCAAAAATGGAATTCAAGTCTGAAGTAATAGACTATGGCGAAATTGAGAAAGGAAGTGATGGAGTTCGCGTATTTGAATTCACCAATACCGGAAATGTGCCGTTGGTGATCACAGATGTGTCTTCCAGCTGCGGCTGCACCATTCCTGAAAAACCAAAAGACCCCATTCAACCGGGAAAAGTTGGAGAGATCAAGGTGAAGTATGACACTAGCAGGGTAGGTCCAATTAGAAAGACCATTACCGTGTACTCTAACGCCGAAGAACCTGCCAAATCGCTTAAGATCAAAGGCACCGTACTTCCTGAAAAGAGCTAAAAAAATCTCTTTTTTGAAGAGTAAATGCCCCTCCCACTTACAGAAGGGGCATTTTTTTTACAGCAGCTTTTTAAGCCTGAACTCGAATTCCTTTGTCATTCCCTCTCTTTCTATTTCCAGCTTGATGGATTTCCCGTCTTCTGAAGAAAAAAGATGGGTGAGTTCTTCCAAAGAGAAATGATAGGCACTCTTGCCGTTCACCTTTACCAACAAGTCTCCGACCTGCAGGCCCACCAAAGAACCGGGAGAATTCTCCCTTAACCTCACAATGCGAAAAGAAGGCTGTAAACTGAACTTTTTGTAAACCACAGGGGCTTTAAACACCTCTTCGCCCTCGCTTCCAGAGGAGACTGGCTTGATCACCGTCTCATAGCTCTCCACCACTACAAAACCACCATGTTCCAGGACAATTCCGCTCATATTATAATTGAACGGATTCCTGAAATTTTTGTTCTTCTTGACGAACATGCGTCCGGCGTCGTAATCCATATAAATATTGAACCTTCTCAAGAGTTCTCCGCCTATGCTGCCATTGCGTTCGGTGAACATTTTTAGGCCCCGAACAGAGCTGCTGTCGGGAAAGGATGCGGTCACATTATTTAATTCAATTTCTCCCATTTGAAAGGATTGGATCCTGCCCCTGTCACCTGTTACATCACCCAGAAGCCCCAATCCCAAAAGGTCTTTAAAAGATTTTTCGGGCACCTGCAGGCCCATTGTCTGCGGAAAGAGCCACAGCGCATCGCTCAGCCCATTGTCCAGCAAGAGCATTACTTCCTGTCTTCTATCGTCTACGTCGATCTCACTAAGCAGATATGGCTTGTTTCGGTAGAACTGCAGCGGCAGCTCCCTGTAGCCTCTCATTTTTTTCGTAAACCTGCCCGGGTCGTGAACGCGAATAAATTTTCGGCTATAATTGATCTCTACAACAAAATCTTTGAAGAAGTCATATCCTAAAATGCCGTTAACCGCAACTCCCAGCCGCGGTGAAAAATTAATATCTTCATCATAGATAACGTAAAGTTCAAGCGCCTCATTCTTCACTTTGCCAATTTCCATAACATTGTCCGTGGACCTGTATGCATCAATAAGCTGATGCCCTCCAAGGCCGCGAAGCTGAATTTTCTCTGCATTTAGCAGCTCCAGGGAATCCTGAGGCGAAAGGTCGAGAAGAAGACTGGTGTTCACGCCCGTGTCAAGCAGGAAAGACAGTTCGACGCCATTCAGTTTGACCGGAACAACGATAAGATTGTTCACCAGGTCAAATTTGATCTTCGTCCGTCGCCGGTCATTTTTGATCATAAAGCCCTCCTGGCCGTAAAAAAAACAGCAACTGCAAAGCAACAACAGCAAAAACAGTGCTTTCCTTGCCATAATGTAGGGTTTTGATGACTATAAAAAGTACGAAATTTTCTAATGAGTATGATTAATTTTCGCAACTTTGTAACCCAAAAATTATCAATCATGCCAAGCATTTCCCATAAAGGGCAGGCGATGCCCGAATCACCAATAAGAAAACTTGTGCCATACGCTGAGGCAGCCATCAAAAAAGGTCGCACAATTTACCAGCTTAACATTGGGCAACCCGATATTAAAACTCCGGCTAAAGCCCTGGCCGCGGTCAAGAACAACGACATAGAGGTACTCTCCTATAGCCATTCGGCAGGATTTGAGAGCTACCGCAATAAGCTTTCGGCTTATTACAAAAAACACGATATAAATGTTTCAGCCGATGAGTTGATCATCACCACAGGTGGTTCCGAAGCTTTGCTGTTCACAATGGGAAGCATTTGTGACGCAGGTGACGAAGTGATCATTCCTGAACCGTTTTACGCAAACTACAATGGTTTTGCGACTGCTTCGGGAGTGAAAGTAGTACCTGTAAAATCAAAGTTTGAAGACGATTTTGCCCTTCCTGAAATTTCAGAATTTGAAAAGCTCATCAGCCCGAAGACAAAGGCGATCCTGATTTGTAATCCCGGTAATCCAACAGGCTATCTCTATACCCAGGAGGAAATTCAGCAATTGTCAGAGATCGTGAAAAAACACGACCTGTTTATTGTAGCCGACGAAGTTTACCGTGAATTCGCCTATGACGGCGCCAAGCATTATTCTATCATGAGCGTGCCCGGTCTTGAGCAGAACGCGATCATGATCGACTCTGTTTCCAAGCGCTACAGCATGTGCGGTGCCCGTATTGGCTGCATGGCATCAAAGAATAAAGAGGTAATGGCTACGGCAATGAAATTCGCACAGGCAAGGCTAAGTCCGCCGACTTTTGCGCAGATCGCCGCTGAAGCCGCTCTGGAAACTCCGCTTGAATATTTTAACGAGGTGATCGAGGAGTACACTTCCAGGAGAAATTTACTTATAGAAGGCCTTGAAAAGATCGACGGGGTAAGAGTTGCCAAACCAAAAGGCGCTTTTTACTGTATTGCCGAATTGCCGGTTAAAGATGCCGAAGATTTTGCGAAATGGCTACTGGAAAGTTTTGAGCTGGACAACGAGACCGTAATGGTCGCGCCTGCAGCAGGATTTTACTCCACTCCAAATACCGGAATGAACCAGGTAAGGATCGCTTATGTGCTCAAAGAAGAGAACCTGAAAAGAGCCCTGGAAATCCTTAAAGCCGCTTTGAAAGCCTACCAAGGATAATGAAAACCCACACCGATTTTTCCCTCAAGCCCTACAATACCTTTGGCATTGATGTTAAAGCCGCGAGATTTGTAGAAGTGGAAAGCCTGGAGGAACTAAAAGACCTGTTGAAGCAGGTCTATGCTTCGGAACTTTTCATTCTTGGCGGCGGCAGCAATATGCTGCTCACCCGGGATATCGGGAAAACGGTAGCGCATATTGACCTGAAGGGGATCGAGATCACAGCAGAGACCGAGGAGGAAGTAGTGGTCAAGGCCATGGCCGGTGAGAACTGGCACCAATTCGTGCTTTACTGTATTGACAAAGGCTTCGGCGGAATTGAGAATCTTTCTTTAATTCCCGGAAATGTAGGAACAACACCTATTCAAAATATTGGTGCCTACGGAGTAGAGATCAAGGACACCTTCGAGAGCTGTACGGCTTTAGATGTGCAGACTTTGGAGCTGAAGACCTTCAGCCGTGAAGACTGTAATTTCGGCTATAGAGAATCCATTTTCAAGAATTCAGAAAAAGGTAAATATATCATCACCGATGTTAGCTTCAGATTAAAGAAAAAAGATCACGAGCTCAACACTTCCTACGGGTCGATCAATGAATACCTGCTGGAAAAAGGTATCAATGCCCCCGGAATTAAAGATGTTTCAGATGCGGTGATCAGCATCAGGCAGTCCAAACTTCCCGATCCAAGGGACCTGGGCAACAGCGGTAGCTTTTTTAAAAATCCCGTAGTTCCGAAGCAAAAACTGGAAGAGTTGCAGCAAGAGTATCGTGAAATGCCATTTTACGTGCTGGATGAGGAAAACGTGAAAATACCGGCGGGATGGCTCATCGACAGGGCCGGACTGAAAGGCTACAGGAAGGGTGATGCGGGCGTTCACAAGAAGCAGGCGCTGGTACTGGTGAATTACGGGAATGCTACAGGAGAGGAAATCCTGGAGCTGTCAAACCTGGTTCGCGAAAAGGTACGGGAGCAATTTGGCATTGAGATCTCCCCCGAAGTGAACATCTTCTAAAAAACAAGAGGGTTCAAAAATGATTTTTTTGAACCCTCTCTCTTTTTCTTCTTCATAATAATTTTCTTCCCGATCTTGTTGGCGTCGCTTACGGAAAGTCATTAAAGCGTATTAATTTTTGCTTGCGGAAGCACTGCCCTTCATATTTTTAGGCCGCAGCACATTGTCGATCTTATAGACCACCCCGTCTGAAGCTGAGGAGTCAACTCCCACGATCTTCGCTTCTCTTCCTGAAGGATCTTTTACGATCAACTCGTCCCCTTGAAGCACAAAAGTCAGGTTTTCTCCCTGTCTGCTGCGAGCATTGTATTCCCCTCCGGCTTTTTCAACCTCTTTCTTCAGCCAGTCAACCGTAAGCTCCCCGTCTACCATATAGTACTCAAAAAGCTTATTATTGCCTTCCCTTCTGGCAGCATCCAACTGAGTTCTGTCTCCCGGCTCAAGGCGGTCATAGGCGGTATTTATAGGCGCAAAAATGGTATAAGGGCCTTCGGGCTGGTCCATTCTGGTGGAGAATACTTCGCCTTCGGGCTTTAAAAATTCGCTAAGCTCCTCATCTGCATGAATCCTGGCGAAAATATTGTCATTTTCGGGAGTTATGGCAGTATCCTCCACTTCCATATCTTTTTCTTCGGGTGCCAAAATTTGTGTTTCATCTCCTCTTTCCGAATCCTTGCAGGAGTAAAATACAATGAGCGGAAAGATCAGGCTCATCAATAAAATGGTCTTAAATCTCATGTTTTTTCACTTTTTGGTTTCCTTTTTGCAAGTTATTAGTATAAACGACGACTGCAGCTTAGCCCGAAATAAACTTTAGTTAAAGTGTGTAAAGGAAGCTTTAATTTTTTCGCGGCTAAACTTCGCATACTAAGCCTTAATCCTTATTTTTGTAAAAATTTTCTATATGAAACTTTTATTGATCACCATTGTACTTCTAGCCCTGGCTTTTGCAGGGATCGCCATAAAAATCTGGGGAAAGAAAGACGGAAAATTCAGCGGCACCTGTGCCAGCCAAAGCCCGTTCCTGAACAAGGAAGGTGAGGCCTGCAGCTTCTGCGGAAAATTGCCCGATGAACAACGCGACTGCGACAAACCCCAGACAGCTAACTAACCCCTTCCCTTTAAATGCTGCTTATTCTTGTTGCCTTTATTCTCACTGGCCTCATCAACCTTTGTTATTACCTGGGCTTCTTTAAGTTTGCATTTGCTTCTTCGGAAGAAAAACCTCAAAAAAAGGATCTGCCGGTCTCGGTGATCATCTGCGCCAAGAACGAGAGCGAAAACCTGAAGAATTTCCTTCCGAAGGTACTTTCACAGGAACATCCAAACTTCGAAGTTGTCGTGATCAACGATGCTTCGCAGGACGACACCCTCGAGGTGATCGAGAATTTCCAGGCACAGGACCCGCGTGTAAAGCTGGTGAACGTGCAGAACAACGAAGCCTTTTGGGCCAACAAGAAATACGCGCTCACCTTGGGCATCAAAAAGGCCAAAAAACCTTTCCTTTTATTTACCGATGCCGACTGCCGGCCAGAGAGCGATCAATGGCTGCAGGAGATGAGCTCTCATTTTGAACCTCAAAAAAGTATCGTGCTCGGCTATGGCGGCTATATGATCGAGAAAAGATCTATTCTTAACAAGCTCATCAGGTTTGAAACGCTTTTGACGGCCATTCAGTATTTCTCTTATGCCAGCTGGGGCAGGCCATATATGGGCGTGGGCCGCAACCTCGCCTACACTTCAGCCGAATTTTTCAACCAGAACGGTTTTGCCACGCATTTACACATTAGAGCCGGCGATGATGACCTGTTCGTCAACCAGGCGGCAAATAAAATGAATACCGGCCTCTGTTTTTCTGAAGCAGGAATTACCAGGAGCGTTCCAAAAAGGGATCTAAAGTCCTGGTTTCAGCAAAAACGCAGGCATGTTTCCATTGCAAAGCATTATAAAAAGCAGGATAAGTTTCTCCTCGGCCTTTTTTATGCGAGTCAGTTGCTTTTTTGGCTGCTTTTTCTGCTGCTTATGTTCAGCAGTTACTGGCAAATCGGCCTTGGTTTTCTGGCTGTGCGCTGGATCGTGCAGGGAACTGTTTTTTATAACTCTGGAAAAAAATTTGGGGAAACCGATCTTTTCTGGCTTTTTCCCTTTCTTGAAATTTTCCTTATCTGGGCGCAATTGGGTATATTTATAGCTAATCTTATCTCAAAACCCACTCATTGGAAATAGGTCCCGATCCGCTAGAGCAACAGATTGAAAAGGCGAAAAAAGGCAAACAGGCGGCATTCAATTACCTGCTGGACACCTTTTGGAACCAGGTTTACGGCTTTCAGCTGAAGCGGACGCAAAACGAGTACGATGCCGAGGATATCACCATTCAAACCTTTTCCAGGGCCTTTGATAAAATAGACACTTTTGACCCCTCTTATTCTTTCAAGACCTGGCTGTTCACCATCTCAAAGAACATTCACGTAGACCTTGTTCGGAAGAAGAATGCTTCCATCAGGTCCCGAACGACAGACGAGGAAGATGAAAAGGTTTACAAAATCGCCGATGATGCGCCAACGGTAGAAGACGCACTGATCACCGAGCAAAACCTCGCCCAGCTGTTAAGAGACATTAAAAAGCTAAAACCCCACTACCAGGAAGTGATCAACCTGAGGTATTTTCAGGAGATGAGCTACAAAGAGATCTCCCAAAACCTGCAGGAGCCCATGAACAATGTGAAGGTAAAACTGCTGCGGGCAAAGAAACTGCTCGCGCAGATCATTGAGAACAGAAGGAAATAGTTGCAGGTTTCTCGCGGCAGGGATCAGAATCCTGTTGAAGCACTTAATCCTCCCCTTCTGGATACTGAGCACTGAACACCGAACACTCTTTTTTCTCTAACAAATTCGTATCTTTGCGGCCAAGAAAAATTTCTATGGAAACACAAGAAATCACTACCAGAAAAACGCCTAAACCCAAGTGGTTAAGAGTAAAACTTCCCACCGGTAAGAAATATACCGAATTACGGGGAGTGGTAGAAAAATATAACCTTCACACCATCTGTACTTCAGGAAGCTGCCCTAACATGGGAGAATGCTGGGGAGAAGGCACTGCGACCTTTATGATCCTTGGTAATATCTGTACGCGCTCCTGCGGATTCTGCGGTGTGAAAACAGGACGCCCCGAGACCGTAGACTGGGATGAACCCGAAAAGGTGGCGCGTTCCATAAAATTAATGAAGATCAAGCACGCGGTGATCACCAGTGTTGACCGTGATGACCTTAAAGATATGGGTTCCATCATCTGGGCAGAGACCGTAAAGGCCATTCGCAGGATGAACCCGGAAACTACGCTTGAAACCCTGATCCCCGACTTCCAGGGCGTGGAGAGGAATATCAACCGAATCATTGAAGTGAACCCCGAGATCGTTTCCCATAACATGGAGACCGTAAAAAGGTTGACGAGGGAAGTCCGTATTCAGGCGAAATATGAACGCAGCCTGCAGGTGCTTAAGTACTTGAAAGACCAGGGTATTCGCCGCACAAAATCCGGAGTAATGTTGGGATTGGGCGAAACAGAAGACGAGGTGATACAAACTATGAAAGATCTTAGAGAAGTGAACCTTGATGTGCTTACCATCGGGCAATACCTGCAGCCAACTAAACAACATTTGCCTGTTCATGAATTCGTTACTCCCGAGCAATTCAAAAAATATGAGGAGATCGGGCTGGACCTGGGCTTCAGGCACGTAGAAAGTGGTGCTCTTGTACGCTCTTCCTATAAAGCACAAAAACACCTTCTTTAATGCCTTCCGAAGAAAAAGGAACTGTTCGTATTGGGATCAACGGCTTTGGCCGAATTGGGCGCAATCTTTTCAGGCTGCTGCTGGAACACCCGCAAATTGAAGTGGCTGCAATAAACGACCTTGCACCCGCAGCTACACTTGCCCACCTGTTAAAATATGACAGCATTCACGGGGTACTCCAAAAAGAGGTTTCGAGCGAGGGTGCTGCGATCATTGTGGACGGAAAGGAATATCCGGTACTCAATCATGCTTCGCCAAAAGACATTCCGTGGGATAGCTATGATGCTGCAGTGGTGGTTGAAGCTACCGGTAAATTCAAAACCCGTGAAAGCCTTGAAGCTCACCTCTCAAAAAAGGTAAAAAAAGTGATCCTTTCGGTTCCGCCACAGGATGATTCTATAAAAATGGTCGTGCTTGGTGTAAACGAAAAGATCCTTGACGGTACAGAAGACATTATTTCAAATGCCTCCTGCACCACCAACAATGCGGCGCCTTTGCTCAAGGTGATCAACGACAACTTCGGAGTGAAAGAAGCCTATATTACCACGGTTCACTCGTACACCAGTGATCAAAGCCTGCATGACCAGCCGCATAAAGACTTACGAAGAGCCCGTGCCGCAGCACAATCTATCGTACCCACGACCACGGGAGCAGCGAAAGCACTTACAAAGATCTTTCCGCAGTTAAGCGAAGTGATTGGCGGCTGTGGAATAAGAGTGCCCGTGCCCAACGGCTCGCTTACCGATATGACCCTGCATGTGAAACAGGAAACTTCTATTGAAGAGATCAATGCGGCTTTCAAGAAAGCTTCAGAAACTAACCTGAAGGAGTATCTGGAATATACCGAAGATCCCATTGTTTCCATCGACATCAATAACAATCCACATTCCTGCATTTTTGATGCGCAAATGACCTCAGTGGTAGGCAAAAACCTGGTAAAAGTAATTGGTTGGTACGACAACGAAATTGGCTATTCCAGCAGACTCATTGATTTAATTTCCCTTGTTTCCAATAAATAATTATATTTAGCCTCAGTTATCTACGTCCCAAATGAAGAAAATAGCGCTTTGCATAGTGGTTTTTCTTTGGTTTTCCTTTTCCTATGCCCTTCAGGAAAATAACCTACAGGAAACCGATGAAATCAATGCCACTATAGAGCAGCTGCTAAGCGACGCCGAAGAATCCATCAATATGGTAGACTTCGACACGGCCCTTAAACAGCTCAACCGTGCCCTGGATCTCTCCAGGACCATCAACCATCCCAGGCTTACCGCCCTCTCCAGCAGCATCATGGCCCAGCTTTACTATGTAAGGCATGAAAATGATAAAGCCGCTACAGAGTTGCAACGCGCCATCTCCATTCAAAGAGAGATCGGGGATGAAGCAGGGCTTGCTTATAGCTATCTTAACTACGGAAAGATCTTTACGGCGAAAAAGGAATTTGATCGCGCCGAAGAATATTATGACCTTTCAGAAACCCTTTATTCCAAACTCGATAATACCGAAGGTTTAGGTATAGTTGACCTCAACCGCGGGAATCTCTTGCTCAACACTTCAGGAGAGCCGGAAAAGGCCCTTGTCCTCTTCAACCGCGCCCAAGAACGCCTGAAGGACAGCAAGAACGCCTACGAACGAGGAAGGATCCATTACTACCGCGGCCGTGCCTACCAAAGGATGGGCCAGCTCGAACCTGCGCTCAGCGATGCACAGAAAAGCCTGGAGATCGCCCAAAAGAACAATTTTGGCAGTATGGTGGTTTTCAGTAACGCTCTCATTAGTGAAATAGAACAGTCTGCAGGGCATTATGAGACCGCGCTAAGCTACCTACGCGAAAGCAACCAGATGCGCGATTCGCTTTACGACCTCAACAAGGAGGCCCTTGCTACCGATGCCAGCGCCCGCTATGGTGTGGATGCTATGAAGAGCAACCTTGCCGAACTCAGTAAGCAGAACGAGGAGAATGAGCGCACCCTAAAGGTCAACAAGCTCACAACCATCCTGAGTGTGGCGCTTATCACGATCTTGTCGCTGCTCACGCTTTCGCTTTACAAGAACAACAACCTGCGCGCAAGAGCTAACGACCTGCTGCAAAAGAAGAATTCAGAATTGATCACTGCCAAGGAAAATGCAGAAAAAGCTTCTTTGGCAAAAGCGCAGTTTCTTTCCACTATCACGCACGAACTGCGAACGCCGCTGTACGCCGTAACGGGGCTCACGCACCTGCTGCTGGAGGAAAGCCCTACCGAAAATCAGAAAGAGCACCTCAACTCCCTCAAGTTTTCAGGGGAATACCTGCTGTCTTTGATCAACAACATCCTTGACCTCAACAAGCTCGAGGCCAAAAAAGTGGAAATGCTGGAGAGCTCTTTCGATCTTCAGAAAAGGATCACAGATGTACTTGTGGCACTAAAAAATTCCGCGGAAGACAAGAAGACCAAGCTGCACCTGGAATTCGATCCTGCAATTCCGCAGAAACTGAAGGGAGATCCTTTAAAGATCTCGCAGATCCTTATAAACCTCATTGGTAATTCGATCAAGTTCACCGAAGACGGAGATATTTGGGTTCGCGTGAAAAAACTGAACCAGAACGACAAGCAGATACTGCTCAAATTTGAGATCGAGGACACCGGGGAAGGCATTAGCAAAGAGAAGCAGAAAGCCATTTTTGAAAACTTTACCCAGGGATCTTTGCAGATCAACAGGAAGTTTGGAGGCACCGGATTGGGACTTTCAATTGTGAAGAATTTGCTCAACCTTATGGACAGCGAGATCCATTTGGAAAGCGAACTGGGGGAAGGCTCCATATTCTACTTTGAATTAAAATTTGAAGCTCTTGAGGCTGCACCTTCAAAAGGAGCAGAATCCACCAGTGAAATACCCGAGCCGCTTTCTAACGAGATCATGCGCAACAAAAAGATCCTTATTGTGGAGGACAATAAGATCAACCAGATGATCACCCGTAAGATCCTCGAAAAGAACAAGGTGATCTGTGATGTCGCCGATAACGGAACCATTGCCATTGAAAAGGTTGACAACAATCATTTTGATCTCATTTTGATGGACATTCACATGCCGGGAATCAGCGGAATTGAGGCTACGAAAGAGATCAGGAAATTCAACGAGCATATTCCTATTATCGCGCTTACCGCGGTTACTTTAGATGAAAATCTGGATGAATTTTACTTGAACGGGTTCAACGATATCATCCCAAAACCGTATAAAACAGAGGAGTTCTTCCAAAAGATCAATAAATATTTGAGCCAGGAAAAAGCACCTGCTTAATTCTTGGCACGCCCTTTGAGTTAAAGCTAATCTCAAGTTATTGAAAGAAATAGTTTGAATTAGCCCAAGATAAAAAATGAGACTTTCCACGGTCTCATTTTTTTGTTTTGGGTTTTTTGGATATGGAAAA
>JBAVJB010000014.1:0-26215 GCA_049687495.1 Salinimicrobium sp. | reverse complement strand
AAACTCCGCGGAGTAGAAAGCGAAGGCATGATCCTGATGACCGAGAACAAAGAAGGCAAACTGGTCTTTGTAAACCCCGATGAAGACGGGGTGAAAGAGGGGACGGTGATTTCTTAAGACAATAAGGCCTCACAGGTTTTTAAAACCTGGGAGGTCTGCTTTTTAATCCATGCTCAAAATCGCCTTCCATCCCATTTATAAACATCCTTTACCCGAAGGTCACCGTTTCCCGATGGAGAAGTATGAGCTCCTGCCACAGCAGCTGTTGCATGAAGGAACCTGCTCCAAAAATGACTTTTTTGAACCCGGTTTTCCCGGGGAAGAAGATGTGCTGGCAGTGCATCAAAAGGAATATTTTGAGCAACTTAAAAACCTGAGCCTGGATCAAAAGGCGGTTCGAAAAATTGGTTTCCCGCTGTCACAGGGGCTAGTAGACCGGGAGTTGAGAATTGCACAGGGCACCATCGAAGCCGCCCATTTTGCTTTGGAAAACGGCATTGCCATGAACATTGCCGGCGGCACTCATCATGCCTATTCCTTTCGTGGAGAAGGTTTTTGTCTTCTTAACGACCAGGCAATCGCCGCGAGTTACTTACTTCGGAAGAAACTGGCTTCTAAAATTCTCATTGTCGATCTTGATGTGCACCAGGGCAATGGGACTGCAGAGATCTTTGCTGAAGAGCCTTCAGTTTTTACTTTTTCCATGCATGGGAAGAAAAACTACCCTTTCAAAAAAGAGAAAAGCGATCTTGATATTGAACTGGAAAATGGAACAGGGGACGAAGAGTACCTGAAGATACTCAAGCAAACCCTTCCGCAGCTGATAAAAGAACAGCAACCCGATTTCATATTCTACCTGAGCGGTGTTGACATTTTGGCGAGTGACAAACTCGGCAAACTCTCCTGCACCGAGGCAGGAGCAAAAGAGCGGGATCGATTTGTGTTGCAAACCTGCCATGACCTTAAATTACCCGTAGAGGTAAGCATGGGTGGCGGATATTCCCCGCAGATCAGGCATATTGTCAATGCGCACGCCAATACTTTTCGGCTGGCCCAAGAGATCTGGTTTTAAAGAACTAAAATAAAAAGTGCCGGAAATCTTCCGGCACTTTTTACATCCAGCCTATTTCTCCGGGAACAGCAGCTCGTTGCAAACCACTTCGGTGATATACTTCTTAATGCCATTCTTGTCCTCATAGCTGCGGCTGCTCAACTTACCGGTGATCTCTATTTCCCGGCCTTTTGGAACTTCTTTTTCTACCATTTCGGCCATTTTGCCCCAGGCAACTATATTGTGCCATTGAGTGCTGGTCACCTTTTCACCTTTTGAGTTGGTAAAGGTCTCGCGGGTGGCAAGGGAGAATTTTGCCAGTTTTTTGCCGCTTGTCATCGTCTTGATCTCCGGTGCTCGTCCTACGTTGCCCGATAGCTCCACCCTGTTCTTTAATGCATTCATGATCTCGAATATTATGGTTGATAATTCCTTACTTCCCGAGCAGCAGCAGCTCGTTGCAAACCACCTCGGTAATATATTTTTTGACCCCGTCTTTGTCTTCATAGCTGCGGCTGGTTAATTTACCCTCAATGCCTATCTCTTTTCCCTTGGGAACATAATTTTCTACCAGTTCTGCGGTCTTGCCCCAGGCGACCACGTTGTGCCATTGGGTGTCTGTGATTTTTTCGCCTTTGTTGTTCTTGTAGGTCTCATTCGTGGCAATAGAGAATTTTGCCAGCTTCTTTCCAGATTCCAGGTTCACGATCTCGGGTGCGTTTCCTACGTGGCCAATCAACTGTACTTTGTTTCTTAAAGTGTTCATGACTTAAAAGTTTTAGTTTAGCTGAAAATCATTCGTTCATTTCAACGAGACAAACATACCACCGTACAAAAACCATAATCGGTTAATACTGATTTGTTTTCGTTTACATCCGTTTGTAAGTGTTTGAAAGCGGCTAATGAGAAACCTGCCGTAAAATTTCGTAATATTACTTAAGCAACAAAGGCTTATGGATAAAGAGATCTGCTATATCAGCAAGAGGGAATACGACCTGTCTAACCTGGTCCAGGGAAATTCTTTAAAACCTCAGTTGCTTGCCCTCATCAAAAAAGATTTTCCAGATTTCACGCCCGACAAGTTTATTTCCATCGAAAGCCTTAACACTTACAGGAAGAAATATCTTGAACTTTTGCTACGGAAGGAGCACAGGGAGCTTAGTGTTCTGGAAAAAGAAGTTGTAAGGGCTATCCAGGAGAATAAGCTCCTCTCCGAAAACATCGAGCCCGAGATAGAATCCCGCCTAACAGCGGGCCAAAAAATGGCCGACAGGATAGCAGAATTTGGCGGCAGCTGGACGTTCATCCTGCTCTTTTTTGCCTTTTTGCTGGTCTGGATGGCGATCAACATATGGGTGCTTTCTGCCAGGTCTTTTGATCCTTATCCATTCATCCTGCTTAACCTTATCCTTTCCTGCCTTGCCGCCATACAGGCTCCCATCATCATGATGAGCCAAAACCGAAAGGAACAAAAAGACAGGGCGAGAAGCGTGAATGATTACCAGGTGAACCTCAAGGCCGAGCTGGAGATACGGCTGCTTCATGAAAAAATTGACCATCTTATCATTCATCAAAACAAGCGCATGCTCGACATACAGGAATTACAGCTGGACTATCTCGAAGAGATCTCAAAAATGAATGAAAAACAACCTAAAAAAGGATCTTTTGATGAATGATGCTGCCTTTTGGAAATACTATCGCGACTTTAATTTTTATAACCTGGTGTTTTCGGCAATCAGCGGAATTTATTTCGGAATAGCAAGCGGTATTTTGATATTCCTGAGCTTTGGGATGCTCATTGGGTTTATAGGATTCCAATTTTTTAGGAGCAACGAATATTACCTTTATTACAATCTCGGCTTCACCAAAAAATTCCTGATTAAGAAGGTGTGGATCTGTAATCTTGTTTTTGCAGGACCTGTCCTTCTCCTAATTTTTCTTTTCTTATGAATCGGCTGGAAGTCGCAGAGGTAAATAAGGCCCTCGGGAAAAGGCAAATTCTGAACAGAGTTTCCTTCAACTGTAAAACGGGGGAGATCATTGGCCTTTTTGGGAGGAACGGTTCGGGTAAATCTACCTTGCTCAAAGGAATAATAGGAACTTTGGGTATGGATTCCATTACGATTTATATCAATGGGGAAAATATGCGCGCGTCCGAAATCTTTCCGAAGAAATTGATCGCTTTTTTGCCCCAGGACAGTTTTCTTCCAAAGGAGATGAAGGTGAGGGATGTCATCCCCCTCATGTTTCCGAAGGGAGAGGAGCAGGATAAAATTTTCCATGCAGACGGAGTCGCAGCCTTTGATAGTAAGAGAGTAGGAAAACTTTCTTTAGGCCAGTTAAAGTACCTGGAGTTGCTGTTACTTGCACAGCTTCCCCAGCCATTCCTGTTATTGGATGAGCCGTTGTCTATGTTAGAACCCATGTACATAGAAAAAGCAAAAAAGCTGTTACTCTCACTTAAAAGAACCAAGGGCTTGGTGATCACCGATCATTATTATAAAGACGTACTTGAAGTTGCAGACCGGAGCCTTGTGTTAAAAACGGGAAATATTTTCCCGGTAGTTAATGAACAGGACCTGGTAAAACATGAATACCTAAAAAATATTTGAGAAATGATTAAACCAGCCTCGGCTAAAGAAATAAGAGACGAACTAAAACACCTGGAGCGGGAGGAGCTGTTGCAACTGGTGCAGCGACTCGCTAGGTTCAAAAAAGAGAATAAAGAACTTCTTACGTACCTGCTGTTTTCGGCGGCCGATGAGGAGGCTTTTGTAGCCGGGGTAAAACAGCAAATGGACCTGGATTTTAAGCAGATCAATACCGGGAGCTACTACTTCATGAAAAAGAGCATGAGGAAGATCCTCAAAAATGTCAAAAAGTTCAGTCGTTACTCCGGAAAAAAAGAAACCGAAACTGAGCTCCTGATCTATTTTCTTCAAAAAATGGAAGAATTCAGACCTTCTATCCACAGGAACAAGGTGCTGCAAAATTTGTACGAGCGGCAGCTGGCGCTGGTGAAGAAGAACATGCAGCAGCTGCACGAAGACCTGCAGTATGACCTCAACCTTGAGTTGGAGAAACTTGCTGAGTAGTGGTCAGTATTCGGTGGTCAGGGAGCAGTTTGTTTTGATTTGAAAATGATTTCCAAAAAAGCCATTTTTGAAATCTCTTCAGAAAAGATCCCTCGCAGATATTGAGACAGAACATCTGTGAATCCGTGGCTTTTTTAGAAGTTTGAGTAAGGAAGATTTCCAGAAACAGCGCCCAAAGAATCAAAAAGAGCAAAGAAATACAGAGAATTTCATTCGGGGATTCATGGCCCATTTTTTCCACTCAATTCAAACGACCCATTCCCATTAACGATTTTCGAATAACCAATAACCAATCCCATTTCCATTTAAATAAAATTGTTAAATTTAAGAATGGAAAAGACCTGTCTGGAGTGCGGGGAGAAGATCGTTGGGCGAACCGATAAGAAGTTCTGCAGTGATTACTGCCGCAATTCCTACAACAACAACCTCAACAAGGACCACAAGAACATGCTGCGCAACGTGAACAATGTGTTGCGCAAGAATTACCGCATCCTGGAAGAACTCAACCCCGATACCAAAACAAAGACCAGCAAGACTAAGCTGCTGGCCAAAGGTTTTAATTTTGAATATTTTACCAGTATCTACACCACTAAGACCGGGAACATCTACTATTTCATTTATGACCAGGGTTATTTGCCGCTCGAGGGCGACTATTACGCGCTGGTTAAACGCAACTAAATATGCCAGTTCTGGCCACGTAGATTGAGAGCGGCCTGCAGCACATCCCGCTGACTTATCTGGCCTACCAGTTTCCCGTTGCGTACAATAGGAAATCTCCTGAATTTGTGTTCAATAAATTTTTTGGCGGCATCGAGCACGTTCATATTTGCATCTATGGTCGTAACATTACAGGTCATGCGGTTTTCCACCCTGTAATCTTCCATAGGCATATTGTAATACCTGCTGTCTGAAATGTGTTTCATGCAATCTCCCTCAGAGATCACCCCCAGCAATTCATTTCTCTCGTTGACCACGCATCCTCCCGAGATCTTGTGCTTCATCAACAGCTCCATCACCTCAAAAATGGTCTGGTCCTCGGTGAAAGTAATTAGATTTGTTTGCATATAATCTGAGACTGAAATTTGTCCGCTTTCCACCTTTTCCGGCTCTGCTCTGCTTCCCTGAAAACTTTTGATACCCATAACCTAAGTGTTTGATTGTGAGATAATAAAATATGATTTTTCTTTAAATCTTCCGAATATTCTGAAGATAATTAGGAAATTTTTAAGATTTAGTTCAGGAGCTGCTGTTCATTTGCTCTTCTTTTAAATATATTTGATTTATGACGAAACAACTACAGGTACTTCTCTCCCTAATCATCATTGTTACAGCTCTTTTCTGGAGTTTCTACGGAACACATCCTCATCCCGATCCCGATGAAAATATTTCTCCCGGTGAATTTTCAGTTGCCAGGGCAATACAACATGTCGAGGCGATCTCGAAAGCACCTCATTACGTGGGCAGCCCCGCGCACAGCAGGGTAAGAAACTATATCGTGGAACAACTGGAAGAGATGGGACTGCTGGTACAAACCCAGGAGGCCTATTCCCTTTCAAAAAACGGAAATGTAACCCGACCACAGAATATCATCGCCCGTATTAAAGGGACCGGGAAGGGCAACGATGCGTTGTTGCTGCTTACACATTACGACAGCGCCATGCATTCCTCATACGGGGCCAGTGATGCGGCAAGCGGCGTCGCGACGATTCTTGAAACGGTTCGCGCTTATTTAGCTGCGGGAAAGCGGCCTAACAATGATCTTATTCTTCTGTTTACAGACGGGGAGGAGCTGGGCCTCAACGGCGCCCAGATCTTTGTGGAGGAGCACCCATGGGCGAAAGATGTCAAGCTGGCGCTCAATTTCGAGGCCCGCGGCAGCGGGGGGAATTCTTTTATGTTCCTCGAGACCAATGGTGGCAACGAAAAGCTGCTTCGGGAATTTATGGCCGCCAGGCCAGAATACCCGGTGAGCAATTCCCTGGCCTACAGCATTTATAAGCTGCTGCCCAACGATACAGATCTTACTGTATTTAGAGAAGAGGGCGATATCAACGGTTTCAATTTTGCCTTTATAGATGATCATTTTGACTATCACACCGCCAATGACACCGCCAAAAATCTCGATCTCAGTACCCTGGCTCACCAGGGAAGTTATTTGCTGCCGCTGCTCGATTACTTTAGCAGCACCTCTCTGGAAAATTTAAATTCTGAAGAGAACCTGGTGTTCTTCAATTTCCCGGGAGTGAAGATGGTCGCTTACCCTTACTCATGGATCTTTCCAATGCTCATCCTTGCAGTGCTGCTGTTCGTAGCCCTGTTGTTTTATGCTGCCTTTAAAAGAAGCATTCCTTTTATTAAAGTTTTAAAAGGTTTTGTGCCGCTGCTGCTCTCGCTGTTCCTCAGTGGACTGCTGGTTTACGGACTATGGCAATTTTTGTTCTTCGCCTATCCGGAGTATGCCGAGATGGAGCATGGTTTCACCTACAATGGCTATTATTACATTGCCGCAGCCGTTTTCCTGTCGCTGGCGGTATGTTTTTATACTTACGCAAAATTCCGCAGGCCAAAGAACGGGGAGCACCTTTACATTGCGCCGCTTGCCTTGTGGCTGCTGCTTTGTACGCTGCTGGCTTTTTACCTCAAGGGCGGCGCCTATTTTATCATTCCTTTTTTCTTCGGAATGCTGCAGCTGTTCATTTTGCTGAAAAGGCCAAAATACGGGCTGCTGCTGGTGACACTGCTCAGCCTGCCGGCAATTTTCATCCTCACTCCTTTGATCGTTACTTTTGTCGTTGCACTGGGACTTAAGATGCTGGTGCTGGCGGCAATACTCACCGTTTTGCTGTGGACGCTGCTGTGGCCGGTCTTTTCCTATTACACAAAAAACCAGCTGCTGGGCTTCTTGAGCTTTATCACCTTCCTGGTCTTTATCATTCTGGCTCATTTTAAGTCTGATTTTTCGGCGGAAAGACCCAAGCCAAATTCGCTGGTCTACCTGATAGATGAGGACGCGCAAACCGCGAGCTGGAATACCTATGATGCAATGCCCGATGCATGGACAGCTCCTTATTTTCCCGATTCGCTTGCGCGGGAACCAAAGCAGGAAAACTTCAGCAGTAAATACGGCACCGGCTTCAAAAAGACGGCTCCGGCACCTTTGGTGATGCTGCCACCGCCTTACATAAGGGTGGAAAAAACTGCCGCTGTTTCTCCTGAAGCTGATGCTTACCGCGTCCTGATCGCCCCGAACAGGAACATCAACAGGATCGAACTTTTCACTCCAAGAACGATTAGTTTCCAAAGTTTTAGCGTGAACGGCAAAGAAGCTCCATATCTACTACCCGGCCACAGCGACCTGCACGTTTTTAAAAATCGCTGGAGCGACAGGCTGCTCACCTACTACCCGGTGAACCGCGATACGCTTCGCCTGGAAATGAGCCTTGAGAAGGGAGTGCACCCCGAGATCAGCCTTTATGAATCTGCTTATGACCTGTTTGAGAATCGGCAATTGCAGGTGCCTGCGCGGCAGGAAGATATGATCGCGCGGCCGTTCGTGCTTAACGATGCCACCGTGATCAAGAAAAGTTTTGTGCTCGAATAGCTACCTTAGCCGTTCAAAAAGTTGAAAAATTGTCACACTTCAGGAACATAGGGATTTTAGGCACCGGCTGGCTGGGACTGCCGCTGGCAAAACGCCTGCTCAGTTTAGGCTATAGCGTCAAAGGCTCCACCACTTCGGCTGAAAAGCTGTCCAAACTTTCTTCGGAAGGTATTGCAGCCTGGCAAATAGCAGTAGAACCCGAAGGAATTTCCGGAAATATCCGGGGCTTTCTCGAGGAAACAGAAGTGCTCATTATCGATATTCCGCCGGGAATGAGGAGAGATCCAAAAAAGGAATTTTCGAAGGCCATTAAGTTGCTGGCTGAAGCTGTGGAAAGATCAGCAATCAAAAAGCTCATTTTTGTGAGCTCTATTTCGGTCTACGAAGAAACAGAAAGCTTTCCCATCTACACCGAAGACACCGCGCCAAACGCGGGTTCGGCTTCAGGAATAGAACTGGCTGCTTCCGAAGAAATATTGCTCAAAAATGACATTTTTGAGACCACTGTGCTGAGGTTTGGTGGGCTCATTGGCGGCGACCGTCATCCTGTGAAGTATCTTGCCGGGAGAGAGAACCTGTCGAATCCTTTAGGGCCGGTAAATTTGATTCACCGGGAAGACTGCATCGGTATTATTTTAAAGCTGCTCGAAAAAGGCATTTTTGGGACTGTATATAACGCGGTGTATCCGTTAAATCCGCCGAAGGAGAAGTATTATCAGCAAAAAGCCAAGGCAATGGGGCTGAAAGAACCCCTTTTTGATCACTCAAAAGATTCCGTAGGCAAGATCATTTCATCTTCTAAAGTGATGCGGGAGCTGGAATATGAATTCAAAGCAAGGATCAATTAGCAGTATCAGAAAACTTATTTCTCGAAATAAGTTTCGATATAATAAGAATATCTTTTGCCCTGCGAATAGGTTTCCATCATCGGGGTTTTATAAGAAAAACGGGTGGCAGTCAATTCCATAATTTCCCCTTGGAGAAAAAAGTAAAGTGGACCATTGCTCTCAACGCCCGGTTCAATTCCTACATTAGTCCAGAAAGTGTTATCGTTTAATGACCATTTGCCGACAAATTTTTCCTCGTATTCCTGAGTTTCATAATACGCAGTACCATCAGCTTCTAAGGTAAGGATATCGTAAGGCGCGGTATCAAAAGAGTCCTCGTCGGCATCCTGCAACTCGCCTTCGTAGTAGAAGTAAGCATTCGAGGCGGTTACCTTCCAGGCACCCGTTAACAGTTGTTCATTACTCTTTTTTTGATCGTCATCTTTTGAACAGGAGGAGAAAATTAATAGAAAACAGAATAAAATACTGATGCTAATTTTTTTAGTCATGAGGATTGAGCTTTGGGGAGGTTTTGTTTAACAGTTGAGGTTCGTTTTTTCCTTTTTTAGAATGTGGGGAAGCAACAGCCTTGTTGGGAATTATTCAATAAATATAATAATTCTCTCAATATACGTTAAAATTATTTTGGCTAAGAAAGTTTTCCAACTTCTTCGGCAGCTCATTGCGGAGGTGAAGTTGAGGCAATTTTTTGATCAAAAAGATCTGAGATCTAGCTAAGGATCTCGGGATAAAAACCTTCGGGAATCGCACCCACCGCCAGGCTTACCCATATAATAGCGATTGCCAGCAGCAGTTTAAAGAAAAAAGGAATTCCGAAGCCAAGATACCTATTAAAAAAGCGGCTAAAGGGCGGGATATAGACGATTGAAAGCAGGATAAAAGCTATTCCCAGGGCAGGGTCATTGCCCCTTATGAGGTTGAGCAGCCCGTTGGTGAAGACCAGCACGGCAAAGATCCAGCTCAGGCTGCGGGTCAGGGTGGAACTGTTTGCGGCAATAACTTCTTTCTTTAATCCTTTCTCCATGATCCTCTTTTTATCAATTATTAAGCGTCTAGGGTCTGTAAAAGTTACAAAAATTCGGGAATAAAAAAGCGCCTGTGTGGGGAACAGACGCTAAAATATGAGGTTCTAAAAAGGGGATTTTCTTACTGCCGAAGAATTTCGGGTCCTAAAGTGCTTTCCCAATGCGGTTGGTATAATCTTTCCTCTCTACGAGCAATAGGGGAGGGTTCTCCTCATCTATAACAAAAGTCGTGGAAAGGGTTTTTCGGTCATATATCCTTTGCATATAGACAACAAAATGTAAATGCGGACCTGAACTCCAGCCGGTATTGCCACTATAGCCAAGCAATTGTCCCTGCTCAACGGTATCACCTTTTTGAACAACAGCTCCGTCCTTTTTTAAATGAACGTATTCTGCAAATGTTCCGTCGGAATGGAAAACCCTTACCAAATTAGTGAATTTCTGGCATTCCGTTCGTGGACAGGCCTGGTCGTTGTTCTCGATCACCTTAACAACAATACCTCCTCTGGCTGCTCTAACAGATGTTCCTATTGGCATATTAAAATCCAGTGCTTTTTGGTCCTGGTGGGAAAATTTTCCATGATAGCCTTGCCCTACACGGTATGTACTGTCTTTTGAAAAAGGTAATCTATACTCATAATTTTTATCATATTCTTCAAGAAAAGTATCTCCAAAATTATAGTGGGTCTTATAAGTAAATTTGGAGCCTTTGCTCCTGTCAATAATCCTTAATTCTCCAAGCAATTGTTTCTTTTGATTCGGTTTTAAGACCACAATGTTGCTGCCTTTTAGTCTCAGATTTTCCAGGGTGAGCTCGAGGTTCACGCTTATGGGCGATAATTCGGGGTTATCAGCATAGATCTTAAAACCGTTTTTTGTTTTCTTGTGGGAGGTTTCAATATGTTGAGAAAAAGAATTGAATGAGAATAAAATGAGGGCTAAAACAAAAAAGAATTTCATGGTCAGAATAAAAGATTTGGTACAGAATTTATTAGAGCTATCCTGTTAAGGCAGATCAAAATGTGCTACCTGAAAGTAGGGAAGAGGTAACAGATTTTGCTAATATAATGTTATATCTCAATTGTAGGTTATAGGTGATCGCCATTTTTAGCTCTGAGATCTCCTTTTTCTGCTGCCTTTTTAAGTAAAGGAAAATATTCTTTCCGGTTCTTTTGATCGGCATGTTGAAATACGTTTTCATATCAACTAATGTAGCATTTTTAAGGCGCTTGAATTTTTAGAACTTTTCCTGCGGAAATATCTTCCGGAATTTTGCAGGCAGCCCATCCTGAATGTCAATTTTTTCTCCTGTAACAGGATGCTTAAAGCAAAGCCTGAAGGCATGCAGGTAAAGACCTTTCCCTTGAAGGATAAGCCCTTCTTCCGTGTAAAGTTTGTCACCCAGGATGGGATTGCCTATTGCTGAAAGGTGCTTGCGCAACTGATGCCTCCTGCCGGTGAGAGGCTTTAGCCTCAGTAAATTGAGGCAACCAAATCTCTCAGACGCGACGCTGTCAAGCAGGCGATAGGTGCTTTCTGAAGCTTTGCCGTCAACCGGAAGGGTGATGCTTCCGAAGGGCGACATTTTTTTGATCGTGATGGCATAGTAAGACTTTTCAACCTGCTTATTCTCAAACATGGCATTGAGGCTTCTTATGCTACTGCCGGTCTTTCCTACCAGTAGAAGTCCAGAGGTGGCATGATCAAGCCGGTGCACCGGTTGTGGAGCAGTGGTGTTACTTGGCAGGTTCAGGTTTTGAGGCAGCGCATTGGTAATGGTTTTAAAGCTGTTGCCGCTGACGGAAATACCCGCAGGTTTCCTGATGATCGCCAAATGTTCATCTTCAAACAGCACATCCAGCGGAAAAATGAGCTTTTTCTTCGGCTTCTTTACGGGAGGTAGTGTGAGCCTGATGATCTCTCCGCCGCTGATGAAGGTCGCAGTTGACGCCGGTGCTCCATTGACGCTGATATAGTGCTTCTTTAAAGCCTTTTTTAATGCCGATTTTGTGGGGCAGGCAGTAAATATTCCCACACCGTATTCCTGTAAACGGAGCGGCTTCGGCTGTTTAGGAACAATATGAACTTCGGTAGGCTCTATACTTTTTTCTGCAAGTTAAGACAAAATGCCGCTACTGCTCTTTTCGGCTTTTTTAAAAGAGAAAAAAGAAGTGTCAAAAATGTCATTTTTGGGGCTGCTTATATTCACAAACACAGCGGAAGCCGGTAAATCCTTTTCGGTTCGCATCCAGTCCTGTTGCGAGAAAGTTTTCATTGCCTAAGGTGAATTCCGGCAGACGGTAGAACTGAAAATAGATCTTATCATGGGAGATTTCCATTTTAAGCGGTGAATTTTTTGTTGAGATCTTTAAACGTGATTCAGCATCAAAAATCCTGTAGGCAAGTTCAAATTCCTGGGTAGTCGGAAGTCTATATTGAATCTTTGGAATTGCCACCTGCGGCTCATGTTTCATTTTCTCTGCCCAGAGCAATTCCACCATATCTGTTCTCCACCTGCAATAAAAAGCGGCGAGATCTTTAGGAATATTAAGAGCAGGCATGTGAGAAAAAACCGGGTGGCGAAGGTAATTTTCACTGCTAAACCTGCCTCTGTAAATCTCTGCAAATACAATCCTGTTGTAGATGCTATCAATATCCTCAGCCGGCAGGCTGGTGGCCATTGCGTAAGTTGTTGTTATATGAAGTTTTTCGCGTTGGGAGGGAGCAGTATGGACATACTTTCGCACTCTTTTTACGTGGTCTATAAATTCCAGGAACATGAGATTGTCCACGGGAGCCTGATCAATATATAAGCTGTCGTTCAGCATGATCGTGCCCGGTGGGACAAAGGAGAGAGTGACTGCATCTTGTGAAAAGAGCAGCTGTTGTAAAAGCAGGGAGAAAAGGCTCAGGTAAATCTTTTTATACTTAAAACACCACATAGACCTTTCTTACTACTGCTATAGGATCTCCATCTTGCCTTGCCGGTGCCCATTGAGGCATTTCTTCAAATACCTTTTTCACCTCCTTTTCAACTTTTGGATCAAGAGATTTCAGGATCTGCACTTGATTTACGTCTCCTTTTTCATCAATAGTAAATTTTACCAGTACTTTTGAACCTTTAAAAGTTGAAGGGATGTTCATTCCCCCGAGTTTGTTCTTGAGGTAAAGCTGGAATACTGACATACCTCCCAGGAACTGGGGTTGTATCTCGTAATCGTAAAAAGGAACTTGAACGCCTTCTTCATTCCAACAGGTCCCACTCACCAGCCTTCCTTTTTTGTACACATCCTTGCGTTTCAATTGCCCATTCTCCCAGTAACTCGTCAAATAGTGATCAACATTTCCGGGACGGTAATTCCCGGTGAGGTGAGATTGGCCATTGCGGTAATATTCGGTGAATTCCACTCTGACCTGATCTTCTGTATTATAATTTTTAAAAACTTCCTCTAATTGGATCTTGTTGTCAAGGAAAAATGTTTTCTCTGTGGTCAGGCCGGATCCATCGGGCTTTGCCTCAATAAGCCGGTAGTAGGCCGCGCTTTTTTTCCCGGTTTCTGTATAATTTTCATTCAAATAGATGGTGTCCTGAGAATAACCGACGGTAACGAGCAGCAGGAGGAGCCAATGCAAATGTTTCATAGATTTGGAGTTGATCAAGGACGAATGGCCGGAGTAGGGAAGAGCTGTCATGTCCTTTGACCGGAAAGTTACATAATTCATTTCAAAGACAGAGGTTTTCCGGCACTTTTGACACCCAAAAAATTAAGAGGTCTTAACCTTGAATCCAAAATTGTTGAGAATCCACCTGCGTCGGAATGACAAGGAAACCCTTCGGAAGGAGAGAAAAGAACAGAGAGAAAAGAGCTTTTAAAAACAGCATTTTAGGAACCTTATAATCTTGAATCTTAAATATTAAATTCGGAATCATTGCGTTGGAGTGACAAGAATAAAAAAGCCCCTTCCGAAGAAGAGGCTTTAAAAATGTCATTTTTGAGAAAAAATCTAAATACTCTTCAGCTCTTTTAGCTTTGCCTGAATTTTTGATTTTACCAGCTTTATCTCGAAAGAATAAAGATCTGTGTCCTCCTCAAGAGATTTCCTAATTAGATTAAAGCTTCTAAGGCGAAGATTGCAGTATTCCAGCAGGATTGCGTTTTGTTGCTTAATATTATCGTCAAGGCTTTTGAGCTGATGTGCCTGTTCCATGATGAGCTTATTCTCCTGCCAATTAGGTATGACCATGTTGTCCAATTCTTCGATAAGGGCAGACGGAGTTTTGGTGTTCAGGTGTTCAAAGAAAGCCAGCGATTCCTCTTCATTATCAGCAAAGGTGGCCAGCTGCGAATCATAATGTGCTTCAATTTCTCTTTCGGGAGACAGGTAATAGTAACCCAATATGCCGCCGAAAAAAATAAGCAGCGGGATTACTGAAATGCCCACGACTCTCCAGACAGAATAAAAACTATTGTTGTGCTCTTTATGTTTGAACAGCATTCTTCCCATTGTGCGCTCTACAATAAGGGCGGTGATGCCGGTGTAGATCAAAGGCAGCAGGAAATTCGGAAATTTTTCCATGAGGCTCTCCGGAAGGAGGAACAGGAACGCAAAAAGGGCAATGGTTACAGAAATTCCCAGGCATAGTGCAATTTTTGCCTCTCTATACTTCTCCAGCGCCTTGTAATTTTCACTGATTAGGTAGCCGGCAATGATAGGCCCGCCTAAAAAAGTTCCTCTATGTATGGAGCCGGCGGAGTAAAATTTCAGGTCTTTGGTAGGATTATCTTCGGGCGGGGTAGTGGTGTTCATTTAAATTGAAAAGAATTATAACTGCTTTGATTGTTGACAGAAATTTTATTGGTTCAGGTTCAGGTAATATAGTTTAGCTGCCTCCTGTATTTCATCATCAACATTGTCATCAAAGGAAAAGGAATAGAGTTTCCATTTATCATCAGGCTTATAAAACTTAAATATAAACCTGATGGGTTGGCGGTCATATTTGACGAGATACGAATAGAGGACAAAGCTTTCAGAGAATTTTTTTGTTGTGATGAGCTCATAGCCGTAGTACTCGCCCATGGAGCTTTCGGTAAATCCGTTTACCGCACCAACCATTTTATCTATGTCATCTTTTATTCTGTTTGTCCATGCATTAGTGGCATAAATGTCTCTTAAAGCCTGGCCTGCGTCTTTTTTATAGGTCGTGAAAAAATCCTCGATCAGGTTTTCAGGTCCCGATTGGGCTAAAAGATTTCCTGATACCGAAAGGAATAGTACGAGTAGTAGTTTTTTCATGTTTGCTTATTGGTCTGAAGATTTATAATGTGAAATGGTATTAAATGGTTTAAATTCTGGTCTACCTTCGTTTTATTCTAACAGCTCTAAATGGAAGTTCGTCTGTGATCCTCCCGCGCCCATGAAACCTGTGTTGGTGTCCATTTCCATGACTGCGTTATAGGTGAGCCAACAGCCGCGGTCGACGGAGAACTCAGCAGTGCCGGTGTGGGTCATTTTGAGGTAAAACCGGTCTTCCGATCCTTGCTGAAGGAATTCTTTCATCATTGGATTTCCGAAGGCGCCGGCGGCATATTCCAAAATGTCATAACTAAGCACGGCGATCTTTTCGCCATTCCTGTCAATCACTTTCTCCAGCCTCACCTCATTGCGCCTGGCGCTGGAATCGGCCACGAAGTTCTGGTCCATATTGATGAGGTTGATCTGCAGCGGCCAGCTCTCGCCAACTGCGACAGGATGGGTTGGTAATTCAAAAAGAATAGCAGTAAGATTGTTCTGGTCGGTTTTGTAGTAGAAGCCCTCGAGAGCTCCTTCTTTGCTGATCTTCCCTCTCAATATCACATTGCCGTTCATTTTGGCAAAAGCTGAAAAGAAGTCGGCGCTGTCATTTTCCTGTTCTACAATATGCATGGCGATATCGATATTGCCCTTGGTGTCAGGATACAGCTTCACCCCGTATTTTTTGTTCTGGTTGGAATCACTCCACTTCTTAAAAAATTCCTTTGCCTTGCTTCGAATAGAATCAGTTTCTTCTTCGGAATCTTTGTCGTCCTGAAGCTGCACCACATCCATATTGGTCTCGTAACGAAGAGTATCGGAAACCTTCCAGACCAGGTCATATTTCTTGTCATTCTGGCCTTGAGCCATAAAGCTTATGAAGAGCAGGGGGAGAAGTAATTTTTTCATTGTTGTTAAGGGTTCTTTAGTTGATCTCCTCGGGAACAGGTTCATTTTTGACCTCCAGTGTTTTCAGGGCTTTGTAACCTTTAAAGATCATGAAGAAAGCAAAGGCATGAAAACCTACCGAAAGCAGATCGCCCACAATCAGGAACAGCAGGCTGTCAAAACCGTAGAAGATAAGCCCTATCAAAAATGCTATTTTGTAATGTTTATTGGCGTAGTATCCAAGGCCGGCGAAAATGAAGGAAAAGAATATACTTGGGATGAGGCCCAGGATGTTGTAACCACCCATTATTTCCATCAACACGCCGTCGAAAACCTGGGTGATCCCAAGCCCGGCAATGAAATTGTATTCTGATTCCATGAGAAGTACTAAGGAATTGATCAGGGAAAGTGCGCCGATCCAATAGAACCAATTGGCTCCTGTTTTGATCGTTCTTAGCGGGTCCACCTGTCCTTTTAATTCTGCCGTTCTTGCCTGCAGTTGTTTTGCTCTGGTATCATATGGATATCGGCGGGCAAGTTCTTCTTCGGCATCTTTTTTTGCCTGTTCATCGACTACAAAATCATGACATTCGGTTTCAAAAAGGCCAATGTCATTCGTCAATCCGCAAATGACGCCTTTGTTCATGTCAAAACTCTGGTTGGTGCAGGTCTTGCAGATGCTTACTTGTTGTGTTCTGTCCATTTTTCTTATAGTTGGCCCGGGACTACTGCCTGTACAGCTGAGGTTCCAAAAAAGGCATTTTTTCCAGCCAAAATCCAGGGAAATTGGCGGAGCATTAAGGCTGCAGGAGTAGGGAGAGAGCAGCAGATTTTGCTAATATAATGTTAAAATCCTACATCTTCAGGAGCGGCTTCAAAAAAATGAGGCCAGGAAATAGAGAATAGAAAAACAGCGGTCCAAAAAAGGCATTTTTGGTACCCGTTAATCTTGAATTTTCAATCTGTGACAGCAAAAATTCCTCCTGCGTCGGAAGGACAGGACTTTCTTCAGAAAAGAGAGAAAAGAACAGAGAAAAAAGAGCTTTTAAAAACAGCATTTTAGGAACCTTATAATCTTGAATTTTAAATATCTAATTCGGAATCATTGCGTTGGAGTGACAAGAATAAAAAAGCCCCTTCCGAAGAAGAGGCTTTAAAAATGTCATTTTTGAAAGGTCTTACCAGATCTTCACGCGGTTCTCAGGTTTTACGTACATAGGATCGCCTTCCTGAATGTTGAATGCTTCATAGAAAGCATCAATGTTCTGAAGCGGCACATAGGCACGATATTGCCCAGGAGAGTGCGGATCTGTCTTGATCCTGTTCTTAAGAGCTTCTTCTCTCATCTTGGTTCTCCAAACGGTGGCCCATGAAAGGAAGAAACGCTGCTCCGGTGTGAAGCCGTCGATCTTGCCGGGGTTGCCGTGCTCCTTTAGGTGCAGCTGCAGCCCATCGTAAGCGGCATTTACACCTCCAAGGTCACCAATGTTCTCTCCCAAAGTGAATTTACCGTTGATGTAAACAGAGTCAAGCACTTCAATAGCGCTGTACTGGTCTGCAAGTTTTCCGCCAAGGGTCTCGAATTGCTCCAGGTCTTTTTCTGTCCACCAGTTGTTCAGGTTACCTTCAGCGTCAAAACGCGCACCGCTGTCATCGAATCCGTGAGAGATCTCGTGACCGATCACAGCTCCAATTCCGCCGTAATTCACGGCAGCATCGGCTTTATAATCATAGAAAGGTGGCTGTAAAATAGCAGCAGGGAACACGATCTCGTTGTAGCTTGGGTTGTAGTAAGCGTTCACGATCTGTGGCGCCATGAACCATTCGCCTTTATCAACAGGCTTTCCAAGTTTAGAGATATCGTCCTCGGTATTCCATTTGGCTGCGTTAAGCATGTTCTGGAAGTAAGAACCTCCTTCTTGAGGGCCTTTAACCGTAAGGCTGCTGTAGTCTTTCCATTCATCTGGATAACCCACTTTGATCCTTGTAGTGTTCAGCTTTTGCTTGGCCTTAATTTTAGTGCTGTCGCTCATCCAGCTAAGCTTATCGATCCTGTTCTCATAGGCTTTGATCACGTTCTGGATCATTTCTTCGGCCTTTTTCTTGGCTTCAGCAGGGAAGTGCTCCTCTACGTAAAGTTTTCCAAGAGCTTCTCCAATGGCAGAGTTGATGGTAGCCAAAGCACGCTCATTTCTTGGAAGTTGCTCCTTAGCCCCGCGAAGGGTTTGGTCGTAGAATTCCCAGTTTGCACGCTCGATATCTGTGGTCAACATGGCGGCAGCGTCATTAAGAAGACTCCAGCGCAGGTATTGTTTCCAGTTCTCAACATTGTTGTTTGCAAGTGCCTTTTGCAGAGACTCCATGTATTTAGGCTGTCTCACGATAATGGTATCTACCTGTCCCGCACCAATTTCATTGAAGAAACGCTTCCACTCGATCGCCGGAGTAGCTTTTTGAAGCTTGGTAATGGTCATTGGGTTGTAGGTCTTTCTCGCGTCACGACGCTCTACCTTATCAAGGCGTGGCTGCGCCATGCTGGTCTCAAAAGCAAGAATAGCTTTGGCATTTTTAGCCGCCTCTTCTTCGGAATCACCCAAGTACTGAAGCATTCTGGTGATGTGCTCCACGTATTTCTCACGCTTTTCTTTTGAATCGGTGTCATCGGCAACGTAGTAATCCCTGTCCGGCAAGCCCAGTCCTCCCGGAGAAAGGTAAGCTGCGTTCATGTTAGAATTCTTGGCATCGGCGCCAACTCCAAACCTGAAGAATCCGCCACCACCGTACATCTGCATTTCTGTAAGGTAATTTTGCAGGTCTTCTTTGTTCTTGATGGCATTGATCTTGGCCAGGTAAGGCTTGATTGGTTCAATACCTTGTTTATTGCGGTTCACCGTGTCCATGATGGTCTTGTACAGGTTCACTGCTTTTGCAGGATCGCTGCCGGCTGAAAGCGTATCGCTTTTTGCCGCCCCTTCAAGAAGGGCAAGTGCATCATTGTCGGTCTGCTCTCTAAGCTCGTTAAAACTACCCCAAACGGTCTTGTCTTCGGGGATCTCATTGGTGTCTAGCCAACGGCCGTTCACGAAACGGAAAAAATCTTCACGCGGAGTGACCGTGGTGTCCATATAAGACATGTTGATCCCTCTTTGTTCTTCAACTTGTACGTCTTTGTCATCGTTACAGCTTGTAATCGCAGCCGTAGCAACCATAGAGCACAAGATGGCTTTGGTTATTCTCTTCATTATTTATTTAGTTATTTAATTGTGCGAAAATTACTAAAAGAAAGTTTATTCTGCAGGCCCCGGCAATGGATTTTGCCCAAGTTCCTGTCTTTCTGCCTTTCCTGCCGCAAAGACCATACCCCGAAAGCTTTTAAAAATGCTATTTCCTGAGTTGAGAGATCAAATTGCTGTCAAAGTCTTTCTTTAACTCTGTGACTTCGGAAACATTATCGTTAGGAATTTCTATCGAAAGCACATAGTGCTTGATCTTCCATTTCCCATTCTCCTTGCTCACTACGCCAGACCCTCGGCAGATGCCCATATGGGTTTCCAGCAGCTCGTCAAACCAGGCTAGATTGCAGTCTTCTGCAAGAAAGATGTTTCTTTCCAGGGTCGTAAAGCTCCAGGCTTTGCCCTTGTCAAAATACGGCTTTGACCATTTCATAAAGGCAGGCTTATGCCAGTTCTCTGTAGGATCTGTACCTATAAAAACCGATTCTTCGGCCATTTTTGAGAAGTAGGCGTCAAAATCTGCCCTGGCAGCCGCATCGTGCCATTGGTTGAGCAGTTGATCAATGTTTTGTTTTGCAGTAGACTGTGCAGCTGCAGGAGCCATACAGCTCAAAAAGAGGAAAAATGCAAAGAAATGTTTCATAATATTAAAACTTTTGCAGCCTAAGATACGAATTCAGCTTAAAGCTGCTCAAAAATGTCATTTTTGAGAGGGGATTGCAGTAGAAGCACCTGGTGATCTATCCCATTCCGGCTTCGCTGGGCGGCCTGCTCTTTAACCTGGTCAAAAGAAAAAGCCGCAAGATCAATCCTCCAGTGCGGTAAATTCCCTGATGGCCGCGTTTGGTTCCATGATATTGTTGCCGTCCCAGAATTCGGGATTGTACAGCCTAAAGGTCTTGTATTCATAGGGCCCGGGATTGGCAAGGTTTTCATAGGTGACGCGGTCCATCTGCTCGTTTTCGTAAACCACCAGCTGCAGCTTTTGTACCTGGCTCATCTTTAATTTGATGTCAAGGTCAAGCTCGTTTTGTTTGCGGCGGCCTGCCACGAACTTATTCTTTTCAATGATGGTAAGCGGGCGGTCCAGCCCAAAGCTCTCGCCTTTTTCCTGCTCCATGTAGCTCAACCTGTATTTGCCGTCTTCGTTTTTCACGAAGATCATTTTGCCGTTGTAGACGTCATCTGTCGCGCTAATGCCGAACAGCCTGAAATTCTTTAGTGGCTTCACATTGCGGTAATCCAGGCGGTGAACCCCGTAATCGAGAGTATTGATGTAGATCTTGCCGGCGAAATCCTGCCCCCATCTGGGCGTAAAGCTTATCACGTAAACCGTGGAATTGTCGATGTATGCGTAACCCTCCAGTTCATATTTGTAGCGGTTGGTCTTCTCAAAAAGGTTAAAAGTGAGGTTATCCCTCCAGAACATCTTGCCCAGCATACCACTAAGGCTGGAGCTGGAATTCTTCCACAGGTTCTTTTCATCGTCTATCTTTTCCTTTTTCAGCTCTTCGGGAGTTTTTTCTTTTTTGGGTTTTTCTTCGGAAGTGTTTACCAGTTCATCCTTTAATTCATCAGCAGGCACTTTGACCCCGATGATGCCCGAACGGATCTTGAGGTAAGACTTGTCCTTCAGGTTGTCCATGAAGAGCTTGTTCAGCCTGTCGGTAAGTTCTTCTAAAGTCTGCGTGCTTCGCGGGTTGTGCAAGTTTGCGGCTTTGATGATCCTGAATTTCTGGCTGTCATAATTTCCGTAGAGATCACCCAGCACTTCTTTATAAGAGTCTGACATTTTCGGAACTTCGGCCACAATATTGTCCATAAGCTGCTGGTCAATCCCGGGGATGGTACTTTCATCCACGTGCAGGTCAAAATTCCGCACATAATTTATGTTGGATTCCCTGAAGAAAACACGTTTCTTGCTCAGGTTGAGGTCATAATTGTTCTCCACTTCTTCCTTAGCTTTTATGATAATCTCTTTAGCCGAAAGGTTCTTGTTGGACAGGAACACCTCCTTAAGTTCAATACTTGCGGGTATAAGGAATAAGGTCTCGCTTATTTGTTCCGGCTTGAGCTCCAGCAGTTCATAACCCATAGAAGAGATCTTAATAAGCTCGGGAGTTTGCCCGGTGGTAAAACTGAAGTAGCCTTCTTCATTAGTGACTACCCCGCGGTTATCAGCGAACAACACGTTTGCATAGGGAACAGGTTCCTTACTGCCGGCGTCAAGGACGCGGGCATGGAATTCCTGTGAAAAAAGGTGGTTTGCAGGGTAAAACAGCAGGCAACTGAGCAAAAGAAGAAGGCGGTTCATAGATGGTTTTTTACTAAGACGTATGGCAGAAAAAAATGTTACAACGCTAGACGTAAAGCTTTGATTATTAACAAAAAACTAACTTACAGGCATCTGCAGCTCCCGCCTTCTTTTTCTAATTTAGGGAAAAACCGACCGAATTATGACGAAATCTATATGGAGCGCGCATGCCGCGGCAGGGGAATTTCCTGCACTGGAAAGAGATATTGAAGTTGATGTGGCCATTGTTGGCGGCGGAATAACCGGGATAACCACTGCATACCTGCTGTCGAAGTCGGGCAAGAAGGTGGCTGTCCTGGAGAGCGGCCGGGTAGGGGAAGGCACCAGCGGCAGTTCTACGGGAAATCTCTACACAATGGTAGATAAACGCCTGCACCACATCCAGTCAAAATGGGATAAAAAGACAGCGGGCATAGTTGCCGAGAGTCGTACTGCAGCCGTGAACCTGGTGGCAGATCTGGTAAAGGAGCACGATCTTAAATGCTCTTTTAAGAGGGTGCCGTGGTACCTGTTCAGCGAGACGGACAGTAAGGATGAAACCATCGAAAAAGAAATTAAAGCCGCAGCAGATTATGGGTTGGAGATAGAAGAGCTGCAGGAGCTACCGGTGCCGGTAAAGGTGAGCCGGGCGATGAAGGTGGAAGAGCAGGCGCAATTCAATCCTGCTGCTTTTGTGAAGGGGCTGGCTAGAATGATTGCTTCGGAAGATTGTCATATCTATGAGAACAGTACAGTGTATGACATTGAAAAAGGGGATAAAAAGCAGCTGTTGACCAAAGGCGGAAAAGTGACTGCCGATAAAGTGGTGCTGGCTACACATACTCCAAAGGGCATATATGGCGTGCAAACAGCGATCTATCCGTACCGCGAATACGCCATCGCGGCTAAGCTGAAACCTTCCGCAGAAAATATTCCCGAAGGCATCTTTTGGGATACCGAAGCACAATTTCACCATTCTCTGCGCAGCTATAAAGCTGAAGACGGGAATTATGTGCTGGTGGTGGGCGGTCACCATAAGGTTGGCCAAAGTGACAATTACGAGAAGTTCTATAAGAAGCTGGAGGAGAACGCACGCCGTTTCTTTGATGTGGAGGAGGTGAAGTACAGATGGTCTGCCCAGCATTACAAACCTGCCGACGGTTTGCCTTACATAGGAGAAAGCATCCATGACAATATCTATTTAGCCACCGGTTTTTCAACTGACGGGCTCACCTATGGGGTGATGAGCGCCATGATCCTGAATGATCTTTTCAATGGCAGGGAAAATCCCTGGGCGAAAACTTATGAGCTGAAGAGGTTTACGCCTCAAAAATCTGCAAAGGAATATATCAAGGGCAACATCAATGTGATGAAGCAGTACCTGGAGGTATTCCCGGGACGGTCTGAAGCCGATGCTTTTGCAGATGTCAAACCCGGCGAGGGAAAAGTGGTGGAGAAGGGCACTGCAAAATTCGCTGTTTACAAAGATGAAACAGGAAAGGTTGATTGTGTTTCGGCTTTTTGTACGCACCTGGGCTGTGTTGTTGATTGGAATGATGCCGAAAAAAGCTGGGACTGCCCCTGTCACGGCAGCCGCTTTGAGACGAACGGAAAGGTGATAGAAGGCCCGGCATATAAACCGCTGGCTAAGAAAGAACCCGAAGGGGATTAACAACAGCTTCAATTTAAGTTTTGTTGTGAGAAAAAAGTAGCAGGTCTTGGACAAATGTCTTATATTTATAGACAAAATTCTAAGGCGTGGAAGCAAATATGAAAATAGACAGGGCGGTGCGGTCTTACCTCAAAAAAGTTGAGGAAGATCAAAACCTGTACGTCAATGAGGAAGCTATTACTTACCAGGAATTCCTGTCAAATAGAATGCTTATCGTGCATTCCATAAGGAAAGGCATTCCTTACCGGCTGTTTAGCTTGATCAAAGAGAAAACTCCTTTTCAGGAAGAAGAGTGGGCAGAGTTCCTTGGTTTGTCCACTAAAACCCTGCAGCGCTACAAGGCACTTAAAAATCATGTTTTCAAGCCGCAGCACAGTGAGAAGATCCTTGAACTCGCCGAGGTAACTTCTTTGGGCAATTCTATTTTAGGCCAGGAGAAATTCTATCTCTGGCTGCAAACGCCAAATTTTGCCCTGGGTAACCTGCCGCCGCGCGAGCTGCTCAAAGATTCTTACGGCAAGGAGCTGGTGGTTGAAGAGCTGCATCATATTGACCAGGGAATTTTTGCTTGATGAAGGTCTACCGCTTGTCAAGAAAAAAATATGCTGAAGAACTTTCGGGGAAGGGTGCTGCCATAGTTGGCGGCAGATGGAACTCGAGAGGAACGCAAATCATCTATACTGCAGAAAGCCGCGCGCTGGCCCTGGCTGAAGTGGCAGTGCACCTCACAGTTGCTACCTTGCCCGAAGATTTTATGATGGTCGAGATCGAGCTGCCAGATGAGATCGAAATAGCAGATCTTGATACCGAACAACTTCCTAAACGGTGGAACGTTTTTCCATATAATCTCGCGACACAGGAATTTGGAGATGAATTTGTAAGAACTGCGGAAAAAGCGGTTTTACGGGTGCCTTCGGCAGTAGTACCGGGAGACTTCAATTACCTGATCAATCCCAAACATGCCGATTTCAGCAGAATAAAGATCTCTAAAACAGAAGCTTTTCCGCTGGACAACCGCTTGTTCAGTTGATCATTCTCTGCCTGTGGGCTGCAGTAGATTCAGCGTGTCCTCCTGCTCCTGTTGCCTGTTCTGCCTCGCCTCTTCAAACTGCTCGTCCAGCTCTTTTTCAAAATCTGCTGGAGCTTTCAGGAACAATTCGTTGAGTTGCAGCTTAAAATTTCCGAATTCCAGTAACAGGTCGTTGGCGAGCTCGAACACCTCATCGGCATTCTTATGTTTCTTGGCAGAGACCTGCTGCAGCACCCTCGCCTTGGTAAGCAGCACATTGGTGCGGGCGATGACGGCCGGCGTTTGAAGCGTATCGGGCAGCGTAGTCCGCAGGCTTTCCATGATCTGCACCAGGTTTTTGGCGTTGGCCATGATCTCGGTACCGGAGCGTTCTCTAAGGTTGGAGATCTCGTCCTGGGCGGTGGCATAAGCCAGCCACTCGCTTACCTCGGCCTGGGCTTCGGGCAAGAGATTCACCCTTCTATTGCTGTTCACCTCTAGCTGTTCGGAAAATGACTTTTTTGAAGTGGAATTTTGAGATGTAGCCTGTTTTGCTTCTTCCCGGCAGGAAAAAAGCACAAGCACGAAACAGAGGAGCAAGATTTTTTTCATTTTTCAGTAGGTGTTAAACCGAAGCTGCTCAAAAATGCCATTTTTGGAACCTATTTGGTCGCAGTTTCCCGGCTTCACAATTTCGCATCATGGCTGAATTAAATATCTTTGTTTCACCAAAACAGAAATTATGACTCCAAAGATATTGATTATTGGCGCTTGCGGGCAAATTGGAACCGAACTTACCCTTGCATTGCGCGAAAAATACGGAAAACAGAACGTGATCGCCAGTGATATTAGGGAAGGAAGCGAGGAATTAATGGTCTCAGGACCGTTTGAAACCGCCGATGCTACCGATTTTGAGCAGATCCAGGACCTGGTGATGCATTACGAGATCGACGAGGTGTACCTTATGGCTGCTATGCTTAGTGCAACCGCCGAAAAATTCCCGATGAAAGGATGGGCATTGAACATGAACTCCCTGTTCCACGTGCTCAACCTGGCTAAGGACAAGAAGATCTCTAAAGTTTTCTGGCCCTCCAGTATTGCTGTTTTTGGACCTTCAACGCCAAAACAACAAACCCCGCAAACCACGATCATGGAGCCTTCCACGGTCTACGGTATAAGCAAACAGGCCGGGGAGCGCTGGTGTGAATATTACCACAATAAATTTGGAGTAGATGTGCGCAGTATTCGTTATCCGGGGCTTATCAGTTATAAGACCCTTCCCGGTGGCGGAACTACAGATTATGCAGTTGAGATCTATCACGAAGCGCTGAAAAATCAGAAATATACCTCATTTTTAAGTGAGGATACAGAATTGCCTATGATGTTCATGGATGATGCTATTCGCGCTACCATTTCATTAATGGACGCTCCTGGGGAGTCGATAAAGATCAGGTCTTCCTATAATCTTTCAGCCCTTAACTTTACTCCTAAGACGCTGGCTGAAAGCATCAGGAAACATATTCCCGAATTTGAGATCGACTATGCACCCGATTTCAGGCAAAACATCGCCGATTCATGGCCGTCAAGCATTGATGATTCGCACGCCCGGAAGGATTGGGGCTGGCAACATAAATTTGACCTTGACCAAATGACCTCTGCCATGCTGGAAGGCATTAAAGAAGTGCACGAGGTGTAGGATTTAAATTTCAGAATTCAGGATTCAAGTTTTTAAAGGTTTCAAAAATGTCATTTTTGGAACCTTTTGTTTTTCAGGTAAGGCGGAAGAAGGATCAGCGAGAAAGCTTCAGAATAAAAAGCATTCAAAAATGCCTTTTTTGAGAGGTCAATGCCTTTCAGAAAAAATGTTCAGAAAAAAATAGGCACAAAAAAAGTCCTGCAGCACGTGCAGGACTTTTTGATACTGATAGGTGAAATATTATTCGTGGATCACGCGCACATCAGCTGCGGTCAATCCTTTTCTTCCTTCAACTTCGTTGTATTCAACTTTGTCACCTTGATTAAGAGTCTCTCCGTTAAGACCTGTCACATGAACAAAGATGTCACGCCCTGTTTCGTCGTTGGTGATGAATCCGTAACCTTTAGATTCATTGAAAAATTTAACTGTACCTTCCATTGTAAAAAAAATAATAATTAATAAAGTACAAACATAGACTAATAATTGAAACAGTTGTTAATGAAACTGTTATT
>JBAVJB010000013.1:0-2278 GCA_049687495.1 Salinimicrobium sp. | reverse complement strand
AAATAGGAATTTTCTGGTGCTATTTCACTTGCTGTCTTTCATTATCTGAAACGGTATTCTTCTTCACAGCATCCAGTTCCTGGTTTCTTAGGCGTTCCTTGAACTCATTGATTATTCCGCCTTTTAGAAGCACCTGTATCTGCCGGTCACTCATACTGTGTTTAACCTCAAATTTAGTGGCCTCTTTGCCATTGCCGTTCTTCTCGATCATCACCCTGATGTTTTTCCTATTGGCAACATCTTCCCTAAGGTTCTCAAAACACACCACATCTCCCTGTTCAATTTTGTCATAATCGGCAATGTCTATGAATTCCAAAGGAAGTATTCCAAAGTTCACCAGGTTCTGCCATGCAATCCTGGCGTAGGAGTTGGCGATCACCGCTACCTGGCCAAGATATTTGGGCGCCAGCGCAGCATGTTCCCGGCTGGATCCTTGAGCATAGTTGTCCCTGGCTACCACGATGTGGCCTCCGTAACTCATTTTGGCCTCCTGCGCGCGGTCATGAAAAGTATCATCAATAACCGAAAACGAAAATTTGCTGATCTCGGGCAAATTACTACGGAAAGGCAGCACTTCTGCTCCCGCTCTTAATATCTCGTCTGTAGAAATATTGTCTCCCATTTTGAGCAACACCGGCACTTCGTAACCATCTTTGAGTGGTTCAATGTACGGCAGGGATTTGATGTTGGGTCCTTTCTTCAATTCCACTTTTGCCCCATCTTCGGCAGGTTTTACCAGCATCATGGTATTGATGATCTCTTTTTCGGGATACTCAAACCGTGGATATTTCATGTCATAGAGTTTCTCCAGGTCCCGCGGATCTGTAATTTTTCCCGTAAGTGCCGAAGCAGCGGCTGTCTCGGGGCTGCACAGGTGAACCCTGTCATCTTCGGTTCCCGAACGGCTTGGAAAGTTCCGCGGCATGGTGCGCAGGCTAATGGTGTCTGATGCCGGGGCCTGTCCCATTCCTATACAACCCATACAACCGGACTGGTGGAAACGGGCTCCCGCCGCAATTAAGTTTTCAAATCCTTTATTGGCAATAAGGTTCTGTATCATTTGTCGGGAAGTTGGATTGATATCAAAAGAAACCTCTTCCCGTGTGGCTTTACCGGCCACGATCGCGCCTGCAGTCCAAAAGTCCCTTATTCCGGGGTTGGCAGAAGACCCTATGACCACCTGCCCTATTTCTTTTCCTTCAACCTCTCTTACCGGCACCACGTTACCGGGGCTGGTAGGCAGTGCGATCAAAGGAATAAGATCATCAAGAATAATTTCGTCTTCCAGGTCATAACTGCAGCCTTCATCGGCCAGCAGTTCTGTCCAGTCCTCTTCCCTGCCCTGGCTCTTCAGGAATCTTTTTGTCTCTTCATCGCTTGGGAAAACCGTGCTGGTAGCACCAAGTTCGGCACCCATATTGGCGATCACATGTCGATCCATGGCGCTCAAGTTCTTAAGTCCGTCGCCGTAGTACTCTATCACTTTTCCCACACCGCCTTTTACGTCATAACGCCTTAACATTTCCAGGATCACGTCCTTGGCGCTCACCCAGTCCGGCAAATTTCCTGTAAGCTTCACCCCCATTACCTGCGGCATTTTCACGAAGTACGGCTGGCCGGCAATGGCTGCCGCCACGTCTAAACCTCCGGTTCCTATTGCGAGCATTCCAATAGAACCTGCTGCCGGGGTATGGCTGTCAGATCCTACCATGGTCTTTCCGGGTTTTCCAAAGCGCTCCATATGTACCGGGTGGCTTACACCATTTCCCGGGCGGCTGTACCAGATCCCGAATTTCTGCGAAGCCGAAAGCAAAAAGGCATGATCATCGGCATTCTTAAAATCGGTCTGCAACAGGTTGTGGTCGACATACTGTACGGCCACTTCGGTCTTTGCCCTGTCAAGGCCCATTGCCTCCAGCTCGAGTTGCACAAGCGTTCCCGTAGCATCCTGCAGCAGGGCCTGGTCTATCTTAATGCCTATCTCCTTTCCGGGAATCATTTCCCCCTTCAGCAAATGGCTTTTGATGAGTTTTTGGGTTACGTTAAGCTTTGACATTTCTTTGGCTTTTGATTCTCTTCAAATTATCAAAATTTAAAGACAATAACAGCTTGTTTAACAATATCTTATATGAGGATGAAGACAAGAAAAAAGTTCAAAAAAAGAAGACTACCCGAAAAGATAGCTGTGGAACGCCGACCGGAATTTTTCAATCTTGTTAGAAATTCAAAAAATCGGGATCAACGCGAGCTTCTCCAGGGATAGTCTTTAAGAAAAAAC
>JBAVJB010000012.1:0-7086 GCA_049687495.1 Salinimicrobium sp. | reverse complement strand
CTACATCAGGAACAATCCCGGCTATAAAGAAAAACATCAACCGGGGCTAAAAGCGATCTGGATCACTCCGCTGCGCGCGCTTTCCGTAGAAATAGAACAGGCGGCCAGGCGATTTGTTGAAGAAAATGATCTGCCGTTAACCGTTGGGATCAGAACCGGGGACACTTCACAAAAGATAAGGGCGGCTCAAAAAAAGCAAATGCCCGACCTGTTGATCACCACGCCTGAAAGTCTGCAACTGCTGCTTTCATCTAAAGGCTACAAGAAAACCTTCAAAGATCTTAACGCCATTGTTATTGATGAATGGCATGAGCTGCTGGGGACAAAACGAGGAGTGCAGGTGGAGCTGGGGCTTAGCAGGCTCAAAACCATTGCTCCCAAAATGAAGATCTGGGGCATTTCAGCAACCATTGGAAACCTGCAGCAGGCAAGGGAAGTATTGCTGGGTCCGGAATCTGAGGCTTTCAAAAATTCTGTATTAGTAAGGGCAAAACTTCCGAAGAAGATCACGGTCAAATCGGTAATTCCGGAGGAAATGGAAACCTTTCCCTGGCGCGGTCACCTTGGCCTGCACCTGTTGGATGCTGTGATTCCGATCATCAAACAAAGCAGAACAACCTTATTATTTACAAATACCCGCTCGCAATGTGAGATCTGGTTTCAGCGCATCCTGCAGAAGTACCCCGAGTTTGCCGGGGAACTGGCCATGCACCACGGCAGCATCAACAAAGAGACCCGGCTATGGGTGGAGCAGGCGATACGGGATGAGGAGCTTAAGGCGGTGGTGGCAACTTCCAGCCTCGACCTGGGAGTCGATTTTGCGCCGGTAGAAACCATCATTCAGATTGGCGGACCCAAAGGCGTAGCGCGGTTTCTCCAGCGGGCGGGCCGAAGTGGACACAGGCCGGGCGAGGAGAGCGTCATCTATTTTTTGCCCACCCACGCTATGGAACTCATTGAGGCTTCGGCGCTTCAAAAAGCCGTTAAAAATACGGTGGTTGAAGACCGGGTTCCGTATTTGCTGTCTTATGACGTGCTCATTCAGTATCTTACTACTCTTGCCGTTTCTGACGGTTTTTTTCCGAAGGAAATTTACCCTGAGGTAAGATCGACTTTTTGTTACCAGGCCCTTTCTGAAGAAGATTGGAAATGGATCCTCAATTTTGTGACCCGGGGAAGTCAGACGCTGCAGGCTTATGATGAATACAAAAAGATCGAGATAGAGGAGGACGGGAAGTTCAAAGTGAACAATCGTGCCATTGCCATGCGCCACCGGCTGCAGATAGGCACCATTGTTAGCGATGCAGTACTGTCTGTCAAATATCTTGGCGGCGGTTATATAGGTACAATTGAAGAATGGTTTATCTCTAAACTTAGCCCGGGCGATGTGTTCACTTTTGCCGGAAGGAACCTCGAACTTTACCAAATCAAGAACATGCAGGTGATCGTGAAGCGCTCAAAAAAGAAGAATTCCCGTTTTCCCAGCTGGGCCGGCGGGCGAATGACCTTTTCTGCCCAGATGAGCGACCTGCTGCGGGAGGAGATGAATGCCGCTGCCGAAAAAGGCCGAAAATCCACCGAACTAAAAGCGCTTTCCAACATTTTCAAAAGACAGAAAAAGGAATCTATCATACCCGAAAAAGGCGAATTTTTAATCGAAACTTTTAAAACCCGGGAAGGCCACCACGCCATTTTTTACCCTTTTGAAGGCCGGTTTGTGCATGAAGCCCTTGCGAGCCTGCTGGCATACCGCATCAGCCTGCTTTCTCCCATTACTTTTTCCCTCGCTTTCAACGATTACGGCTTTGAACTGCTTTCAGATCAGCCTATAGACATGCAGCAGGTTTTTGACAACGACCTTTTTTCTTCGGAATACCTGATGGACGACCTGCAGAAAAGCCTCAATGCGACCGAAATGGCCAGGCGGAAGTTTCGTGATATTGCGGTGATCTCCGGACTTGTCTTCACAGGATTTCCCAACAAGATGATCAAGACTAAGCACCTGCAATCCAATTCACAGCTGCTGTTTAGCGTGTTCAGGGATTATGAACCCGATAATTTGTTGTTTAGGCAGGCCTTCAGGGAGACCTTTGAACATCAGCTGGAAGAGGGGCGGCTGCGGCTGGCGTTGGAGAGGATCGCACACCAGGAAATGGTCTGGAAAAAATGCGAAAAACCCACCCCGTTTTCCTTCCCTATCATTACAGACCGTATGCGGGAAAAGCTGTCTTCAGAAAAACTGGAGGATCGAATCAAACGCATGATGGCACAGTGGGAAAAGGTTTAGTAACTTTGCCGGCCCAAACCTTCAAAAGTGTCAAAAACCCTTTCTGTTCAAATTCACCGGCAGCATTTCATTCTGCATCCTACCGGCGCCATGTTCTGGGAAGAGCAGGACCTGCTGTTGATCAGCGATGTGCATCTGGGAAAGGTGTCTCACTTTCGTAAACACGGCAGCGCGGTGCCGCAGCAGGCGGTGAACGGAAACTTCAGAAAACTTTCTGAAGTTGTCGGCTTTTTTGAGCCTTCAAAAATTGCATTTTTAGGAGATCTTTTCCACAGCGTACTGAACAAGGAGTGGCAGCTTTTTGAGGCCTGGATTGAAAATATTTCTGCGGAAGTCATTCTAATTGAGGGTAACCACGACATCATCTCTCCTTTAAAGTATGAAGCTTTGGGCGTGAAGAGTGTTCCCGAGCTTGTGCTGGATGAATTTTTCCTCACGCACCACCCGGAAAAAAGAGCCGATCTATTCAACTTTTCGGGACACCTGCATCCAGGGGTAAAGATTTCAGGAAGAGCAAGGCAGACGCTAAAATTACCCTGTTTCTTTCAGTCTTACGGCCAAATGATACTTCCGGCCTTTGGAGAGTTTACGGGAAAATACATTCTCGATCCTCGGGAGGCAGAGCATGTTTACCTGGCAACTTCAGAAGAAGTCATACCTCTCAAAAAGTGAATTTTCGGCCATTCTTTCCGCAGCAAGAGCAGCAGCTTCTGTTAAGTTATACTTAAATTTTATTGGCTAAAAATTATTGCAAAGTTTTGTAAATCAGGTAGATAAATTCATTTTCAGCTAACATTCAGCTTTTTAACAGGTTACATTTTTTGGTCATCTTTTGTTAACTTAGAAGGAAAGCACATTCTTCTAACGCAAAATACGATCAAAATGAACAACCAGGCGGAGAAGCACCGTTACCAGCCCATCGAAAACTACGGGATCATTGGGGATCTCAATACCATTGCCCTCGTGGGACTTGACGGCAGTATAGATTTTATGTGCTTCCCCGATTTTGATTCGCCTTCCATTTTCGCTGCACTGCTGGATGCCGATCGCGGGGGAAAATTCCAGATAGAGCCGGTTTTCAAGAACAAAAAGAACAGGCAGCTCTACCTGCCGGATACCAATGTGCTGCTTACACGCTTCCTTTCCGAAGAAGGGGTGGGCGAGATCACAGATTTCATGCCGGTGGAAGAACTTTACTGCGGTAAAGAGCTAATAAGGCGCGTGACCACGGTGAGAGGGGAAGTATGCTACGAGATGAAATGCCTGCCCAGGTTTGACTACGGTCGCAGCCCGCATAGCATTGAAAGAGTTTCAGAAAAAGAGCTCATTTTTTCCAGCGAAGAAGAGGAAAATACGAGGCTGCGCCTGGTAAGTTCGATCCCGCTGAAGGTGGAAGGCGACGACGTTTTTGCACAATTTACTCTTGGTCCAGGGGAAACTGCAGATTTCCTGCTGGAGCACATCAGTAAAGAATCTACGAGAGACTGTGATCTGGAAGGTTTTGTAACCAAAAGCCTGTACGATACGGTGAATTACTGGAAAAACTGGATCGACCAGTCTCATTACGGCGGGCGCTGGCGTGAAATGGTCAATCGGTCATCGCTGGTGCTTAAGCTTCTCACCTCTTACAACCATGGCTCCATCATCGCGGCGGGAACCTTTAGCCTGCCAGAGAGTATTGGCGGCTCCCGCAATTTCGACTACCGCTATACCTGGATACGCGATGCTTCATTTTCTATGTACGCGCTCATTCTGCTTGGCTATACCAGGGAGGCGGGGGCTTTTATGCAGTGGGTAGAGAAGCAGTGTGAGGATATCAAGAACCAGAACAGGCTGGGGATCATGTATGCCGTAGACGGAAAGCGGAAGCTGGTGGAAAAAGTGCTGGAAGATTTCGAAGGCTACAAGCATTCCACACCTGTTCGAATAGGGAACGATGCTTACGGGCAGCTGCAGCTGGACATCTACGGGGAACTTCTGGACGCGGTTTACCAGTACAACAAGTACGGGGAGCCTATTAGCTATGATTTCTGGAAAAATCTGGAAAATCAGTTGGACTGGCTGGTGGATAACTGGGATCAACCCGATGAAGGAATCTGGGAAGTGCGTGGCGGCAGGAGGAAATTCCTGTACTCCCGCTTACTGGTTTGGGTGGCATTTGACCGGGCCATTAAAATCGCCGAGAACCGGTCCTTTCCGCTTAACGGAAAATGGACAGCCGAAAGGGACAAGGTCTTCGACAGCATTTTCGACGAATACTGGGATGAAGAAAAACAATCTTTCATGCAATATCCCGGCGCCGAAACTGTCGATGCCTCGACTTTGCTCATGCCGCTGGTAAGGTTCATCAGTCCGAAAGATCCACGCTGGCTTTCCACACTTGACAGGATCGAAAAAGAGCTGGTTTCCGATTCTTTAGTGTACCGCTATAAGCCCGATGTTGCCGCTTTTGATGGTTTTGTGAGCCACGAAGGTACTTTTTCCATGTGTAGTTTTTGGTATGTGGAGTGTTTGTCCCGGGCGGGACAGCTTGAAAAAGCCAGGTTCTATTTTGAAAAAATGCTTGGATATGCAAATCACGTGGGGCTTTATGCTGAACAGTTGGGCTTTAGGGGAGAACACCTGGGGAATTTTCCGCAGGCATTTACGCACCTGGGCCTTATTAGTGCGGCGCACAGCCTTGACAAACAATTGAATGACAGTAGAAACAAAGACATAAATGCTTAAGAAATGAAAGCGATCTCCTTAATTCCCGGAACAACAGATATTTCTCTTATTGATGTAGAGGAGCCAAAAATGAACAATTCAAAAGCTGTTAAGCTGAAGGTGAGGCAGGTGGGAATTTGCGGCACCGACAGAGAAGAGGCCAGCGGTGGCCGCGCAGATGCACCATTAGGTAAGAAAAGACTGGTGGTGGGCCACGAAATGTTTGGAGAAGTTGTGGAAGTAGGTGATGAGGTTAAAAATGTCAAGAAAGGTGATTTTGGGCTGTTCACCGTTCGCCGTGGCTGCGGAAAATGTGACGCCTGTCTTAACGGCCGTAGCGATATGTGCTACACGGGCGATTATAAGGAGCGCGGGATCAAGGAACTCGATGGTTTCCAGTCACAATTTGTGGTGGACCTGGAAGAGAACTTTATAAAAGTGCCTGAAGACATCAAAGATATAGGAGTTTTGACCGAACCTATGTCGGTAGCAGCAAAAGCCATTGATGAAGCCTTGAAGGTGCAAAAGGAACGGCTGCAGGAGTTTGATGATGTGAGTAAATGGCTGCACGGCAAAAAAGTGCTTGTCGCAGGAATTGGTGCTATTGGTTTGCTGGCCGCTTTTGCGCTTCGGTTGCGAGGTGCCGAGGTTTACGGCCTCGATGTGGTGGATGAAGATTCGCTGCGGCCGCAGATCCTTAAGGAAATTGGCGGGGTGTACATTGACGGGCGTGACGTACAGGTCACTAACATCGACATCAAAATAGGGGAGATGGATTTTATCTTCGAAGCTGCAGGAATTGCAAAACTTCAGTTTGAATTAATAGACGCTCTTGGTATCAACGGGATCTATGTGGCCACAGGTATTCCCGGTGGAAACAGGCCGGTAAGCATCAATGGCCCCGATCTTATGCGGCAGATCGTTCTTAAAAATCAGATAATACTTGGAAGCGTTAACGCCGGGCCACAGCATTTTGACATGGCGGTTTCAGACCTCGCCCGCAGCAAGGAAAAATGGCCAGAGGTGATAAAAAAGTTGATCACTCAGCGTCTTTCTGCGGAAGATTTCCGGTTAGCCCTGGGACATTCTGTAGATGGGATCAAGGTGGTTGTGGATTGGGAGAACTCTGAAATTTAATGAGGTGTCAAAAATGACATTTTTAGATGTTCTTTTCCTCCGGGCTTAAGCCCGGAGCAATTCCTACACTTTGACATCTTTTAAGGTATAATTTAATTGCCTTTGATGAATTGCCTCCGCTGAATTGCCTCTGCCTTCAGGCGGAGGATTAAATAAATCAGAACCTCAAGGGCTTTAGCCCAATTCTACTCTGAAATCTTTTTGAAGTCAAATTGTTGGATCAACTCCTCATATTCCTCCTGAAAAGACTTTTTATGATGATGTTCTTCCTGGTTCTTTATGTATTCCCTCACAACATTAAGTTTTGAAGGAGAAACTGATGAGGCATAATAATCATCCTGCCATTCAAATTTTCTAGAGGTTAATTGATTCTTGTTAATCCAATATGAGGATTCTCCTTTGATCAGCTGCATTATATTTTTCAAGGATTGTTCTGTTCCAAGAGAGATCAGGCAATGGCAGTGATCTGAATACCCATTAACAAAATCCACAAAAATTCCCTTTGATTTTGCATTCTCAAAGATATGCTGCCACACCTTTTTCCGAAGCTTAGGAGAATTAAGAGACGGAACTCTGTTTTTTGTGCTCCAAACAAAGTGGATATAAACCTGAATGTGAGGCATTGGAAAAGAATTAAATTCCTGATAATGAATTTAATGAAAAATTAGGCTAAAGCCCTTTTGAGAGAGAAACTTTTTGATTTCCGGGCTGAAGCCCGGAGCAATTCAAAATGTATTTCAAAACTTTATATCCCTTTTGGAAGGGCTTCAAAAATGACATTTTTGAGCATTATTCTTTTCCGGGCTTAAGCCCCGGGACAATTCCAATTCTTTGACATCTTCTAAGGCATAAATGAATTGCCTCCGCCTTCAGGCGGAGGATTAGGAACACAAAACATCAAGGGCTTTAGCCCAACCCCCTGATGCCTCAAAGTTCAATAAAAGGTCTCAAAAATG
>JBAVJB010000011.1:0-2726 GCA_049687495.1 Salinimicrobium sp. | reverse complement strand
GCTTTTGAGATAATTTTAAATTTAATTGCTGCTTGAGCATACTGTTATAGGGCTTTCCATAAAAATAAGAAAACAATCTACAAACGTAAAAGAATGCAGATTGTTTTATGAGTACTTTAGGAAAGGGTGTTTTGGTTAAAATTCAGCGTTCAAAGGCGTCCTTGGGAAAGGAATTACGTCCCTGATATTTCCCATACCGGTAGCGAATTGTACCAGCCTTTCAAATCCAAGACCAAACCCGCTGTGCACACAGGTACCGAATTTTCGGGTGTCTAAATACCACCACAATTCCTTCTCGTCGATATCGAGATCTTTCATCTTTTTCTGAAGTACATCCAGGCGTTCTTCTCTTTGAGAACCACCAACGATCTCCCCAATTCCCGGGAAGAGGATGTCCATGGCGCGAACGGTTTTTCCGTCCTCGTTTAAGCGCATGTAGAAAGCCTTAATGTTGGCAGGATAATCAAAAATGATCACCGGGCACTTGAAGTGCTTTTCTACCAGGTAACGCTCGTGCTCACTCTGCAGGTCGGCACCCCATTCTTCGATCACATAATTGAATTTCTTCTTTTTGTTTGGCTTCGAGTTCTTCAGGATCTCGATAGCCTCGGTATAGCTCACGCGCTTGAAGTTGTTGTCGATGACAAACTTCAGTTTTTCGCTAAGCGGCATTGGGCTGCGTTCTGCTTCAGGCTTGGCCTTGTCTTCATTTGCCAGCCTTTGCTCCAGAAAATCCAGGTCATCCTTACAGTTGTCTAAAATGTATTTTAGCACATACTTTATAAATTCTTCGGCAATATCCATGTTCTTGTCCAGGTCGCAAAAAGCGATCTCCGGTTCCACCATCCAGAATTCGGCCAGGTGGCGGGAAGTGTTGGAATTTTCAGCCCTAAAAGTAGGTCCAAAAGTATATACCTGCCCAAGACCAAGCGCATAGGTTTCAGCTTCAAGCTGCCCCGAAACTGTCAAATTGGTTTCCTTTCCGAAGAAATCTTCTTTATAGTCGATGCTGCCGTCTTCCTTTTTTGGAGGATTCTTGAGGTCAAAGCTTGTCACCCTGAACATTTCACCGGCACCTTCGGCATCACTTCCTGTAATGATCGGGGTGTTCACGTAGTGGAAGTTATTCTGCTGAAAATAGCTGTGCACTGCAAAAGCCAGTTTTGACCGAAGTCTCATCACAGCACCAAAAGTGTTCGTGCGAACTCTAAGGTGTGCCTGCTCGCGAAGCTTTTCCAGGGAGTGCCTTTTTGGGGAAAGGATAGTGAATTTCACCTCTTCGGGATCTGCATCTCCTAAAATTTCTACTGCGGTTGCCTGAACTTCTACTTTCTGGCCGCTTCCAAGGCTTTCCTGCAGGGTTCCGGTCACTTTAATGGCCGCGCCAACAGTAATTCGCTTCAGCAGGGCTTCATCCATTTTCTCATAGTCCACAACACACTGCAGGTTGTTGATGGTAGAACCGTCATTGAGCGCAATGAATCGGTTGCTTCGGAAAGAGCGAACCCATCCTTTTACCTGTACTTCCTGAAGATATTGAGTGCTGTCTAAAAGTTCAGCAACTTTAGCTTTTATCATTTTTTCTGAATTTGGGAAACAAAGATAATTTTTCCGTATTAGCTTGGCAAGTGCCGCCGCTTAAAAGCAGACTTTCCAAGGGGTTCCAAAAATGTCATTTTTGGAACCTCTTACTTTTTACTTTTCCTTCTCTTTTTTTTCTCGTAAACCTCGTCCTCCTCGGGAATAATATCGATTGCTGGCTCTTTAAGAACTTCTTTGTTGGCGATCTCTTTTTCAAGAGACAGCAACATTGACGGAAGCAGCAAAAGGTTTGACAACATTGCGAACAGCAATGTAGCCGAAACCAAACCTCCTAAAGCCACGGTGCCTCCAAAACTACTGATCATGAATACCGAAAATCCGAAGAACAGCACAATTGACGTATAGAACATGCTCACGCCCGTCTCCCTTAGGGCTGCGTAAACAGATCTTTTTATCTTCCAGTTGTTTGCTTTTAGCTCCTGCCTGTACTTGGCCAGGAAGTGAATGGTGTCATCTACCGAGATCCCGAACGCGATGCTAAAAACAAGGATCGTCGAAGGTTTTATGGGTACTCCAAGATAGCCCATTAAGCCGCCGGTCACCAGCAAAGGCAACAGGTTGGGCACCAGGGAGACCAGGATCATACGCCATGACCTGAACATCCACGCCATAATGAGCGCGATGAGCAGAATGGCAAGGCTAAGAGAGATCACCAGGTTCTTGATGAGATAAGTGGTTCCTTTTTGAAATATCAATGCTTTTCCCGTCATCTGCACGTTGTACCTGTCTTCGGGAAGGATCTTGTTGATGCGCGGCCACAGGTTTTCTTCGATCCGCTGCATTTCCTCGGTGCCAATATCTTTCATGAAAGTGGTCATACGGGCATACTGGCCGGTGCTGTCAACATAGCTCTTCAAAATGTTATTTCCGTCGCCGCCCAGATCTTTGGCATAAGGCAGGATGAAATTCTGCTCCTGTGAAGTGGGCAACTGGTAATATTCGGGGTTGCCGTTGTAATAGGCCTGCTTGGCATACTTCACCAGGTTCACCACCGAAATAGGCTTGGAAAGCTCGTCTTCTTCGGCCAACAGCTCCTGCAATTGATCCATCTTTTTAAGCGTAGATAGCTTCATCACGCCTTTTTCACGCTTGGTGTCTACTAAAATTTCCAGCGGCATTACCCC
>JBAVJB010000010.1:0-3498 GCA_049687495.1 Salinimicrobium sp. | reverse complement strand
CCTTTTGAGGAGGATAAGTTGCTGGAATTAGGAGCTGCCTTTGAAAAAGCTTACCGCAAGCGACAAATCCCTCAAAATTACCAGTAATGTCGCGCAGAAATCTGATCATCCTTACCAAGATCATTCTGTTTTACAGCCTGTTCTATATCCTGATGAAGTTCATCTTTATCTTCAAAGGCTACTGGTTGCTTCCTAATCTGGTTTTGATGTTGCCGTTTCTGGGGTTAGCTGTTATTTCAGGCTTCCAGGTGAAAAACGAACGGTATTCCTGGCTCTTTGTCGGGATTGGCGCCGCCTTGATCATTCTTACCCGTATTTTTGAAGCAGAGCTTGTGCTTTGGCTGCATAATAGCTTCTGAAAAGTCCATCTTGAAGAGGTCCAAGAAATGACATTTTTGAGAGGTATTGAAAAATTGGGCTAAAGCCCTTTTAAGTAAGATGTTGAACCTCCGCCTAAAGGCGGAGGTAATTCATGGATTCATTTAAGAAATATGAATTGCCTCCGGATTTATCCGGAGGTTTTTTAGTTTCATATCAAGTAGGCCTTTAGGCCAATTTTACTCCTGAATGCGGAGGTAATTCATAGATTCATTCAAAATAAATGTTATAGATCTTCAGGCCAATATTTCCACTCCGCTGCACAGTGTCGCTGCGCGGAGTCTCCTGACTCAGCGCCTAATAAAACAAAAAAGGGATGGCTGTTTGGCCATCCCTTTTATAAAATGAAATTATTTTCTACTTCAGATCAAACCTGTCCAGATTCATCACCTTATGCCAGGCCTTCACAAAATCTTTGAGAAATTTTTCCTCGCCGTCTTTTGAGGCGTAAACTTCTGCCAAAGCGCGTAGTTCAGAATTTGAGCCAAAGATAAGATCTGTCCTGCTGCCGGTCCATTTTACCTCTCCTGTTTTTCGGCTTCTGCCTTCGAACAGGTGCTGGTCATCTGAGACCGCTTTCCAGGTGGTATCCATGTCCAGCAGGTTCACAAAGAAATCATTTGTAAGCTGTCCCGGTCGTTTGGTGAAGACTCCGTGTTTGGAGTTGTCATAATTTGTGTCCAGCACGCGCATACCGGCGAGCAGAACGGCCATTTCCGGAGCAGTGAGGGACATAAGCTGTGCCCTGTCTACCATCATTTCTTCAGCCGAGGCTGAAAAATCATTGCGCTCGCTCAGGTAATTCCTGAAAGCATCGGCAACCGGTTCAAGGATGGAGAAATTTTCAAGATCGGTCTCTTCCTGGGAAGCATCGGCACGGCCGGGATTGAATGGCACATCGACCTTTTTTCCGGCATCTTTTGCGGCTTTGTCTATACCTACGCAACCTGCTAGTACGATAAGGTCTGCTATGGAAACTTTTTTATTTCCGCTTTGAGCTTTTTCGAACTCCTCTTTTATATTCTTAAGCTTGTTGAGCACTGTGTTCAATTGCGGCGGATTATTTACCTCCCAGTATTTCTGAGGTTCCAGCCGTATCCTACCGCCGTTGGCACCTCCGCGTTTATCGGAATTCCTAAATGTGGAAGCCGATGCCCAGGCAGTGCTCACCATTTGTGAGACCGAAAGTCCGGAATCTAATATCTTTTTCTTGAGTTCGGCAACGTCTTCCTTGTTGATCAATTCATAATCCACTTCGGGAATGGGATCCTGCCAGATTAGGTCTTCCTTGGGAACTTCAGGGCCTAAATATCGACTTTTTGGACCCATATCGCGGTGGGTGAGCTTGTACCAGGCGCGGGAAAAAGCATCGGCCAACTCATCGGGATGCTCATAGAAATGCCTTGAGATCTTTTCATAGGCGGGATCTTCGCGAAGAGCAATGTCTGTGGTCAGCATGAATGGCGCGTGCTTTTTATTTGGGTCGTGGGCATCGGGTACTGTGTTGGCACCTGCATTGTCTTTTGGTTTCCATTGATAAGCACCACCGGGACCCTTGTGGCATTCCCATTCATAGCTGAAAAGGTTTTCAAAGAACTTGTTGCTCCATTTTGTCGGAGTATTGGTCCACGCGCCTTCGATTCCGCTGGTGATGGTATTTTCTCCGGAACCATTTCCAAGGCTGTTCTTCCAGCCCAGACCCATTTCTTCTATGGAAGAGCCGGCGGGTTCTGCACCCACATATTTTTCGGGGTCACCTGCCCCGTGGGTCTTTCCGAAGGTGTGTCCCCCGGCGATTAAAGCCACGGTTTCATAATCATTCATCGCCATGCGACCAAAGGTTTCCCTGATGTGCTCTCCTGCGGCCACAGGATCTGGGTTGCCGTTTGGTCCTTCAGGATTAACATAGATCAATCCCATGTGAGTGGCTCCAAGCGGACTCTCGAGCTTTTCGCCCATGAAGCGTTCTTTGTTGCCCAGCCATTCACCTTCAGAACCCCAGTAAATATCATCTTCGGGTTCCCAGATGTCTTCACGGCCACCGCCGAAACCAAAGGTTTGTAGCCCCATAGATTCCAAAGCGCAGTTCCCGGCAAGTATCAAAAGATCTGCCCAGGAAATTTTTCTTCCGTATTTCTGCTTGATAGGCCAAAGCAGCAGGCGTGCTTTATCAAGGTTAGCGTTATCGGGCCAGCTGTTAAGTGGGGCAAACCGCTGTGAACCGGAACCGCCACCACCGCGGCCATCTGCTATCCTATAAGTTCCTGCGCTGTGCCAGGCCATCCTGATGAACAAAGGGCCGTAGTGACCATAATCTGCCGGCCACCAGTCCTGGGAATCTGTCATGAGCGCAAAAATGTCTTTTTTCACCTCTTTCAGGTCAAGGCTCTTAAATTCTTCAGCATAATCAAAATCTTCGCCCATGGGATCTGAAAGATTTGAGTGCTGTCTAAGAATGCTCAGGTTGAGTTGATTGGGCCACCAGTCCCGGTTAGAGGTTCCTGTGCCGGCGGTAAATTTTAAAGCACCACCTAAGAAAGGGCACCTGCTGGATTCGTTTACTTCCCAGACCTTATGATTGTCTGGATGCTGAGAATTAGATTTGTTTGAATTTGCCATTTTGGAAAAGTTTTAATTGATATGCTTAAGATACTATAATTAAATTGTTGATTATCAACGGTTATTATCAGTAAAAACTATAATTGTTTCTGCAGAGCTTATTGCAGCTTCAAAAAGGGCTTTTTTGGGGGGAGATTTTGCCTTTGACTTCCCTTTCAAGATATTAAAAAGCATTTAAAAATGCTATTCCGTTTGAAGGACATGGAATGAAATTCAGAAAAAATCGATGAAGATCAGTCTATTTCGCCCAAGCGGTAACACAAATCTTCAGCAGTCGTGATGTTTTCTTTATATTTAATGCAGTTAACCACGATTAATAGTTTGACATGAAAAAAATCCTAACGGCAATTTTGATTGCCTTTTTTACTGTTACAATTAGTGCACAGGAAAATGCGCACTGGTTGAGATATCCCGGCATTTCTCCGGACGGGAAGACCATCATCTTTGGTTATATGGGCAACCTGTACAGGGTGGGCAGCGACGGCGGAGTAGCCGTGCCTA
>JBAVJB010000009.1:0-7196 GCA_049687495.1 Salinimicrobium sp. | reverse complement strand
AATGTTCAGCTTCTCCTTGATCCTCTCGTAGTTCATGTGGAAATTTTCCCAAAAATAGGATAATTTCCATTTACTTTGGAATCTTTCCGAAGAAAAATTAGAGCTGCGAGAAAGTTTCCCTAACCCCAGATCTAAGGCCGCTCCACACATAGGCCCAAAAGGAAATATGTACATCGCGCTCCACACTTACCTCCTTGGTAACATCATCTCCGGAGATCCCGTCATTGTCGACAAAAAGATTTGCTATGGCAGTAAAAAGCCCCTTTTTCTCTCTTTTGCCCTTCTCCAGCCACACAAATTTGAACTGGTCATAATTTAGCCGAACCTCGCCCGTCAGTCTTTCGTCATTCCCCGAAAAGTTGAACCAGGTATCCTTGATCGTGCCTTTAGCCTCCATACTCATGGCCGGGCGCAGCAGCGAGTTAAGTGCATCCCCGGGAACTGCCCCGAATTTTCCTGAAATTTTAAACCTGTCATTGGGATTCGCCGTATCGAAGGACCAGTCCACACTTAGCGGCGCCACCTCCTGGAAAGTGGCTTCAACGTGAACTTTCGTCCGCGGAAGATCTTTTCGATCCAGGCCGATATTGGTGATATTCTCAATGTCTGCCTTCCTGATATCAAAAACTACGGAAGCCGGCGGCCTTTGCTCCTTCATCTTCTCCTCGTAGCCAATGTGGCTGTTCTTTACCGTCACCTTCGCAAAATCAAGTTTTACAGGCGCCTTACGAAGCAATTGACTGTACAACTCTCGCCTGCTGGGATCATCGGGCAAAGATTTGTTCCTGTAGACCTGAAGATTTGCGCCGCTCACGGCCATGTTCGGGTTGTGCAGGTACAGCGACCCATCCTTAAATTCAAAGCTAAGGCTGTCAAGATTTACATTCTCCACCCGCAGGGAAACCCTGTCTTTCTCGTAAGGAATGTTCCTGTCAAACTCGTTCTTGTCATAATAGGGAATAATGCGGAAGTCTTTGACCGAAGTTTTTCCGTTATCTATATTGACCCGGCTTGCCGCGACGAAATGTTCCGCGTTCAGGTTGAGCCGAAGACTGTCTCCTTTGACCAGGTAAGACTTATATTTAAAAGGAATGCTTTGCTGCAGGCTGCTCGAATCAATTTCAACTTTAGAGATCTGCAGCTTGGGAAACCTGAAGTAAACTTCATTTCCCTTTGTGCCTTCCTTCCGCAGTTTAAAAGTACCGTTGGTGGCTTTTATTTTTCCGATTGAAATGTTCTGACTGAATTCCTTCTCCGAACTCTTTTTGGCTGTACTGTCTGCCCGGCTAATAATGATCTCCGGATCTTCAAAAGTGAAACTGTCAATATGCAATTGATCGCCGGTGAGGTATTTGAAAAAGCCTATGCCACTCATCGAGATCCTTTCGGCATGCACTGTGTTACCTCTTTTATTATAGTTAAGGCCCTTTAAACTAATCTCTCGCTGCAACAAACTCACATCCAGCTCCTCATAATTTGATGACTCACCCAATACCTCATGAAGCCGGTTTTCTACCCTGTTGGTGATAACGGCCTTTGCAACAAAAAATAAAATGACCAGCAAAGCCAGTACAGAAATGATAATTACGAAGGTCTTTTTGTTTTTTCCCAAAGTTATTTTTTTTGAAGATAAGCATTTATTCCTTTATGGCTTCATTAACGCGCCACCACAGGCTTTGGCCAGGGTTTCAAAAAGGGGAAATATTGCTCATTTTCTGTTAAAATGCTTTCAGAAATTTGGCTCCAGTTTCTCGATAACCTCCTAAAATTTTCACAAACCTCAAGACGCCATGTTAATTCTGTACTAATCAACATTTAATTAAAACTCTTTTAACAGCTCTAAGCTTAATTTAGGCGGTATTAAAAGAAAAATTAACCATAAAAAGATAGGCCCTATGACTGCATTTCAACCCTCCGAAATTATTGAAGAATTTAAAAACTTTATCCACAGCAGCTGTTCCGGTTGTGACGAAAATTCAACTTACTCCTCTTTGCACAAAGGCATCATCAAAATGTACTTTGGCGCACGTAAAGTAGAGATCGATTACGAGAATAAAATGATAAGTGCAGAGATCCCTATCTCTGACCACGATTACACAATGGTTAACTTTGAATGCCAGGACCTGGACAGGTTCCTTTCCTCCTGCATCAAAAAAGACAAGAGAAGCCTTAACTTTTACCAAAGCGCACTTAATTATTACAGCTTCGCAAAGGTGGCATAAGCTTGAACAGTCTAAGGTTATTTAATATAAAGCTCCGAAAGGGGCTTTTTTTATTCGGAATTGGGGATTGAAGACTGGGATTTGGAATTGCTTTCGTGCACAACCACGAATACACTAATTGCTTTTATTTCTGAAGACCTTGGCTGTGAGTTGATAAAATCCTGGTCTCAATTTTACCCCATAAAAAAAGCCCAAAGTGAAAAGTTTGGGCTTTTAAGTAGTTGGCCTACCAGGGCTTCCCTCGACAGGCCTCCTGCGTCGGCTGCTCGGGGTAAACTTCTCGCCCACAAATATTATAAAATAAAAAAACCCAAACCTTTTAGTTTGGGTTTTTAAGCAGTTGGCCTACTAGGGCTCGAACCTAGACTCTTCTGGACCAAAACCAGACGTGTTGCCAGTTACACCATAGGCCATTGCTGTAATGCGGATGCAAATTTAAAACAAACTTTCTCTTGAACAAACAATTTTTCGAAATTCTTTGAAAAATTTTTCTACCCCAAAAATGCCCTTTTTGAACCTCTTGTTTTTCAGAAAATTATAAGCAGCCTACAATGATCGGCCTCAAAAAATATTTTTTAGGCAAAACTGTCGGCATTAATTGCCGAAATATTTCCTTTTAAACTGCGTTTTAGCTTCAATAACCTAATTATTCTTAAATTCGCCACAGTTAATTAGCTCTATATATGTCAGATCTTAACTTCACCAGGTGGAATAAAATTCTGGGCTGGTTGGTTTTCCTTATTGCCCTTACCACATATTGGTCCACCGTTGAACCTACCGTTAGTTTTTGGGACGCGGGCGAATACATCTCAACATCTTCCAAACTTGAAGTTGGTCACCCGCCGGGAGCGCCGCTGTATCAAATGATGGGCGCCTTTTTCTCGGTCTTTGCAAAAGACCCAGGCCAGATCGCGTACATGGTCAACCTCATGTCGGTTTTTGCCAGTGCCTTTACCATACTTTTCATGTTCTGGTCCATTTCTCTTTTGGTGCTGAAGATCTCCGGGCCCAGAGAAGAAATTTCAGCAGGCCGAAAAATGGCAGTTTTAGGCAGCGCTTTGGTAGGATCCCTTGCTTTTTCCTTTACAGACAGCTTCTGGTTCAACGCTGTTGAAGCCGAAGTTTATGCCATGGCAACCTGCCTCATGTCCATACTTTTTTACCTGGGGCTGCTTTGGGAACGGGACATGTTCGAAGCTCGGGGTAACCGCTGGGTGATCCTCATTTCCTTTATCGTCGGGCTCTCTTTTGGGGTGCACTTCATGGGCTTGCTCACCATCCCCGCTATAGGCTTCCTTTATTACTTTAAGAACTTTTCAAAGATCACCGTCAAAAACTTCATTATTGCCAACCTGGTAGTAGTGGCGGTATTGATGTTCATCTTCAAAATGCTGCTGCCGTACAGCCTAAGCCTGTTTTCGGCTACAGAAGTATTTTTCGTGAATTCCCTTGGCCTGCCGTTCAATTCGGGAACCATTTTCATGGCCCTGGTGATCATCGCGGCTTTTTACTTCGGAATAAAATATACTCGCAGCAAACAGTACTACCAGCTCAACACCTTGCTGCTGTGCATCCTGTTCATCCTTATTGGTTTCTCGAGCTGGCTGATGTTGCCTATTCGAGCGAACGCCGATACGGTGATCAACGAAAACAACCCTAACAACGCCCGCGAACTGCTGGCTTACTACAACCGGGAGCAATATCCCGAAACTCACCTCTTCTACGGACCGCAGTTTACCGAGATGTACAGCGGGTTAGATGAGAACAACCCTTACATTGACGATAAGCCGAAGTATGAAAAAGACGAGGAGGCCGGCAAATATGTGGTCGTTAATGATTATGCAAATGCAAAGCAGAATACAGATGATGCCCACAAAGCTATCCTGCCAAGGATGTGGAGTACAGAACATGCTGCCAATTACCTGGATTTCACCGGCCCGCTGGACTTTACCATAAAACCCGAATACCAGGGAGAAGACCAGCTTATCGCGGCGGTGAATGAATTTAAGAACAAGTTCAACCGCGGCGAGATCGACAATGAGCAGTACGATAATTTCCTTAGACAGTTCAGGGAATACCTGGTCGTGGAAAAACCTTCCTTCTCCTCCAACGTTCAGTACTTCCTGGAATTCCAGTTGGGCTACATGTACTGGCGCTATTTTATGTGGAATTTTGTGGGCAAGCAGGATGACGTTCAGGGGAAATACAACGACCTGCACGGGAACTGGCTTAGTGGGATCGATTTTATTGACGAAGCCAGGCTTGGCTCGCAGGACAACCTGCCGTCGGATGTTAAGAACAATCCTGCTCGAAACACCTATTATTTCCTGCCTTTATTGCTAGGCCTTTTAGGGCTGGTTTTCCAGTTCAGCAAAGACAAGAAGAACTTTTGGGTGCTTTTGGTATTTTTCCTTTTCACGGGAATAGCCTTGAAGATCTACCTCAACGAGCGGCCTTTCGAGCCGCGTGAGCGGGATTACGCCCTTGTAGGTTCCTTCTACGTTTTCGCGATCTGGATAGGCTTCGGGGTATACGCTCTTTTTGATATTCTGAAGGATTACCTTAAACCAAAGATCGCTGCACCTGTTGTGATTGCGGCTTCTTTACTTGCGGTGCCAACTTTGATGGCTTCAGAAAACTGGGACGACCACGACAGGAGTGACCGCTATACGGCTCTGGCTATGGCCAAAATGTACCTGGACAGCCTCGACCCCAACGCGATCCTGTTCACCATTGGGGACAACGATACTTTTGCCCTTTGGTATGCACAGGAAGTGGAGGGTTACAGGACAGATGTAAGGATCGTGAACACCTCGCTTTTCGCAACCGACTGGTATATCGATCAGATGAAGCGGCAGGCGCACGAGAGCGCTCCAATTCCGGGGCAGCTGGTGCACAAGCAATATAGCTATGGTACCAATGACGCGGTATGGTTTCAGCCGGTGACAAAGGATACCATGAACATCAAAGCCTGGCTCAAGTGGATTGGCAGTGATGACCCGCGCACCAAAGCCGAGCTGATGAGCGGGCAAAGCGTGAGCACCTTCCCAACAAAATTTGTAAGAATACCTGTTGATAAACAGGAAGTGCTAGCCAACGGCACGGTTAAACCTGAGAATGCAGACGAGGTCGCAGATGATATCGTCATCGAGCTCAAGGGCGATATTATTTATAAGAACAGGCTGTTGATGCTGGACATCATCGCCAACAACAACTGGGAAAGGCCAATTTACTTTACCGGTGGCAGCTTTGGAGATGACGATTACCTGTGGATGAAAGATTACCTGCAGCTCGACGGCGTTGCCTACAGGCTGGTGCCTATCCGCACTCCGGTAGACGCCCGCTCGCCTTTCGACATGGGCCGCATTGATGCAGACAAAATGTATGACATTGTCATGAACTGGTACTGGGGCAATTCCGGCGATCCAGATATCTACCACGATACCGAAACCCGCAAGAATGCCATCACCTACCGCAGCAACCTTGCCCGACTTGTAGAGAAACTTATACAGGAAGGGAAACTGAAAAAAGCTGAAAATGTTCTCGACCTGGGCATGGAAAAAATGCCGGTAGATTACTTCGAATATTACACACTTTTGGAACCCTTCATCAGCGGTTATTACGAAGTGGGTAAAAAGGAGAAAGCAAGAGACCTGTGGAACAAGGTGGCTAAAAAATACCAGGAGAACCTGGAGTATTACAGCACGCTTGACCTTGACAGGCAGTACAGCTGGGGCAGTGAGATCATTACAGATATTGAGCGTTACCGCAGCCTCGTGGACATTTTGATCCTTCACGACGATGAGAGCAAAGCCCGGGAAGAAGCCGATAAGTTCAACAACTATTTGATGAAATTCAGGCATTTCTACGGAAATCCCGAGGTACCCGAAGATCTGGAACCTGAGGAGGGAATAATTCCTGAAGAAGCAGTAGATTCATTATAAAATTCGGCCCGCGCTCAGCGGGCCTTTTTTTATCTTTGGATTATGAAGGTGAAGATCCCGAAGCTTATAAAAATGTTGTATCCGCGGCGCATTTGGGACGGTGGGCGCGAAGCAAAGATCATTTACCTCACGTTCGATGATGGACCAATTCACGAGGTAACTCCGTGGGTTTTACAGCAGCTGAAGAAATATGACGCCAAAGCCAGCTTCTTTTGCATTGGAGATAACCTCGCAGCACATCCAGACATTTTCAAAAGGTTAATTGCTGAAGGTCATTCCGTGGGTAATCACACCTACAACCATCTCAACGGCTGGAAGACCTCAACAAAAGATTATTTACAGAATACCTCCAAGGCCCAACAGCTCATGCAGGAATACGCTCCCCAGAGAGCGCTCAAAAATGCCTTTTTCAGGCCACCTTACGGAAAGATCAGGAACAGGCAGGCAAAAAAGCTGTGCAGGCAGGGATACAAGATCGTGATGTGGGATATTGTGAGTGAGGATTACAACCGGGAAATCACCCCCGAAAAATGCTTGCAAAACGTGCTGAAATATACGGTTCCGGGTAGCCTTATTGTTTTTCACGACAGCCTCAAAGCCGAAAGGAATATGAAATATGCCTTGCCCCGCGTTCTGGAACATTATTCCCAACGGGGATATTCTTTTAGATCCCTGGACGAGCTGGTTTAATACCTCTCAAAAATGACATTTTTGACACCTAATTATTCAAGTCCTTCAGGCTTGTAAATCAGGGTTGATTCTTGAGCCAGGGGCGCTGCCCTTGGCTGAATTATTGAAGCCTTTCAGGCTTCACCTGAAAACTACATCAGAAAAATCAGTGCATCAGTGGCTAAAATTTTGAATCTTCAATTTTGAACCCGCAATCCTATTGGTGCTTGGAATTTGGAATTTTTAGCAATTATTCCTCTTCCTCATCAGCAAAAATAGCCTCATCTTCAGAAAAGTCGAGGATCTCGGCGGCCGGAAGATATCTCAGGAACATGTCTATTCCTTTTTGAAGCATGAGCTC
>JBAVJB010000008.1:0-26634 GCA_049687495.1 Salinimicrobium sp. | reverse complement strand
GAGGCATTAAATTCAAATCCTATTTTCGGTTTTTTCCTTTTCCATCCCCGCCTGAAGGTAGGGACTTCGAAAGGGTTCCAAAAATGTTGTTTTTCGAGAGGTTTGTTTTTAACCCCGTCAGGGTTTGGAACCCTGAAGGGGTGCAGAGTTAAACGAGATCCTTCCTAACTCTTCCAAAGTTCCAAACTTTGGAAGAGTTTCCACTCCCTGCGTTAGCGGGTGAAGCGGCATCTTTTAAAGCGCTTGCATATAAGGCGCTTTAAAAATACAGCGGAACACGCGACTTCTCACGCCTTTGCGGGAGAAGAACGCCCAAGAAAAAGTTATACATATATATAATAGTATTGTAAAGCACCCATTATCCTATTATCTTTGCAGCTTAATCCAGAATTATGATAAAGATTACTTTGCCAGACGGCAGTATAAAAGAGTTTGAAAAAGGCACTACTCCCCTGGAGGTCGCCAAAAGCATTAGTGAAGGCCTGGCCAGGAATGTGCTATCTGCAAAATTCAACAGCGATACGGTTGAAGTCACCACTCCTTTATATACAGACGGCAGCCTGACTTTATTCACCTGGAATAATGACGAGGGGAAAAAGGCTTTTTGGCACTCTTCTTCTCACGTCATGGCGCAGGCCATTCAGGATCTCTATCCCGGCGCCAAACTTACTATAGGACCGGCGATCGAGAACGGGTTCTATTACGACGTCGATTTTGGCGACCACAAAATTTCTGAAAACGACTTTAAAAAAATTGAAGACCGAATGCTGGAGATCGCCCGCGGCAAGCACGACTTCAACATGCGTTCTGTTCCTAAAGAGGAGGCGCTTGGTTACTATAGACGTGAAAACAACCCGTTCAAGGTGGAACTCATCGAGAACCTGGAGGACGGAACAATCACTTTTTGCGACCACGACACCTTCACCGATCTTTGCCGCGGAGGCCACCTCCCCAACACAGCACCTATTAAAGCTGTTAAGCTGATGAGTGTTGCCGGCGCCTACTGGAGAGGTGATGAGAAAAATCCGCAGTTGACAAGGGTCTACGGAATATCATTTCCGAAGCAGAAAGACCTGAAAGAATATTTGGAGCTTCTTGAGGAAGCGAAGAAAAGAGACCACAGGAAATTAGGCAGGGAACTTGAATTATTCACTTTCTCTCAAAAAGTTGGCCAGGGACTGCCATTGTGGCTTCCGAAGGGTGCTGCTTTAAGAGAGCGCCTGGAGAACTTCCTGAAAAAAGCGCAGAAGAAAGCAGGCTATGAAATGGTAGTGACTCCGCATATTGGGCAAAAGGAACTATATGTTACTTCGGGCCACTATGCGAAATACGGGGAAGACAGCTTTCAGCCGATCAAAACTCCAAATGAAGGAGAAGAGTTTTTGCTGAAGCCGATGAACTGTCCGCATCACTGCGAGATCTATAATAATGGACACTGGAGCTATAAGGATCTTCCGAAGCGTTTTGCTGAATTTGGAACCGTTTACCGTTACGAACAAAGTGGGGAGCTTCACGGACTGACCCGTGTTCGGGGCTTTACTCAGGATGATGCCCATATTTTCTGTACTCCGGACCAGTTAGATGACGAATTCAAAAAAGTAATTGACCTTACCTTATATGTATTCAACTCCCTTGGATTCGAAAACTTTACCGCACAGGTGTCTTTAAGAGACCCTGAGAAGAAGGAGAAGTACATAGGATCTGACGAAAACTGGGAAAAAGCTGAAAATGCCATTATCAATGCGGCTAAAGAAAAAGGGCTTAACTATGTCGTAGAAACAGGGGAAGCCGCCTTCTACGGTCCTAAACTGGATTTCATGGTGAAGGATGCTCTTGGAAGACAATGGCAGCTTGGAACTATTCAGGTGGATTACAACCTGCCGGAAAGATTCGACCTTACATATAAAGGAAGTGATAATGAAATGCACCGCCCGGTGATGATCCACCGCGCACCTTTTGGAAGTATGGAACGCTTTGTAGCCATTCTTTTAGAGCATACAGGGGGTAATTTCCCGCTTTGGTTGATGCCGGAGCAGGCTATTATTCTCTCTCTCAGTGAGAAATATGAAAATTACAGCAAAAAAGTTTTAACTTTACTGGAAAATCACGAAATTCGCGCCCTTACAGACAACCGAAGTGAAACCATTGGAAAGAAGATTCGGGAAGCTGAAGTAAGCAAGATCCCTTATATGCTGATCGTTGGAGAACAGGAGGCAGAAAATGGAACGGTTTCTGTACGTAAACACGGGGAAGGCGACCTCGGCAGCATGTCGGTGGAAGACTTTGCCCAAATAATAAAGAAAGAAGTAAATAGTACTTTAAAACAATTCGAAGTTTAACTAAAATTTTTGAGCCATAGCAATACGAAGAAAAAGATCAAGAAGACCGCTTAGAGAAATCAAGGAAGATCCGCACAGAATAAACGGTAAAATTCGCGCGGAAGAAGTTCGCCTTGTAGGAGACAACGTTGAGATGGGGGTTTACCCACTCAAAAAAGCTTTAGCCATTGCTGAAGAACAGGAGCTTGACCTGGTGGAGATCTCTCCAAACGCCAAGCCACCTGTTGCAAAGGTGATGGATTATAAAAAGTTCCTCTATGAGCAGAAAAAGCGCGACAAAGCCTTAAAGGCAAAAGCCACCAAGGTAATTGTAAAAGAGATCCGTTTTGGTCCAAATACCGATGATCACGATTATGAATTTAAGAAAAAGCACGGTGAAAAATTCCTTAAGGAAGGTGCTAAATTAAAGGCATACGTATTTTTCAAAGGTAGGTCTATCGTGTTCAAGGAGCAGGGAGAGATCCTTTTGCTTCGCCTGGCACAGGATTTAGAAGAACTTGGAAAGGTAGAGCAAATGCCTAAGCTTGAAGGAAAGCGAATGACCATGTTCATTTCTCCTAAGAAGTCTAAATAACAGCCAGAGTGCTTTAGAAAAAGCACTTTTGGTTTTACAATAATAAGTGAGATAAGTAAAAAGAAGGACACAATGCCTAAAATGAAGACAAAATCCAGTGCTAAGAAGCGTTTCAAGCTTACCGGTACCGGAAAGATCAAAAGAAAGCATGCGTTTAAAAGTCACATCTTGACAAAGAAGACTAAAAAACAAAAGCTTGCCCTGACTCACAGCACTTTGGTGCATGAGGCAGACGAGAAGAATATCAAACTTCAATTACGTTTGAAGTAATTGAACCTTTGATGGTTTATCAAATTTAATAACCCTGGAGTTGGGCAACTGAGAAGTACGAATTTAGAACTCTCAGTTAAAAGTGTCAAATAAGACCGCCTGCTACAAAAAAATTTCAAATTATGCCAAGATCAGTAAATTCAGTTGCGAAGAGAGCCAGAAGAAAAAAGGTTCTTAAGCAAGCAAAAGGTTACTTTGGACGTCGTAAAAACGTTTGGACAGTAGCTAAAAACGCGGTTGACAAAGCAATGCTATATGCTTACAGAGACCGTAAAGCCAAGAAAAGAAACTTCCGTTCCCTTTGGATCATGCGTATCAACGCAGGAGCACGTATGCACGGAATGTCTTATTCTCAGTTCATGGGGAAAGTAAAAGCCAGTGGAATCGAATTGAACCGTAAGGTACTTGCAGATTTGGCTATGAACCACCCAGAGGCGTTCGAAGCTATCGTCAACAAAGTAAAATAAATAAAAATTTTATCTCACTTATAGAAGATCCCGTTCGAAAGAGCGGGATCTTTGTTTTTATAGAGATTTTCTTTTTTGCCACTAATGCACTAATATTTTTTTTCTCTCCTACGGAAAAAAGGACGTTTTAATGGCAAATCAAGCTTCACAGAAAGGTCTTATCGGAAATGTCTTGCGGAAATTTTTGCCACGGATGCACGGACTAAAACATAAAAATGAAGTCACTCATCTGCTGAAACCTTGGCGAAAGTAGGTTAAACTTTAGGTGTCGTTCTAAACGCTTTTTAACCAAAGAACCTTGAATCTTAAATTTTGCTTGAATCTTGAATAGATTCACTTCTCCCCCATCATCGTCAAAACGAGTTTTCTGCTGCCGCCATGATTGCGGTGCTCGCAAAGATAAATCCCCTGCCAGGTTCCAAGGTTGAGTCTGCCGTTGGTGACCGGAAATTGCAAAGAAATGTCCAGTAAAGAAGCTTTGATATGCGCCGGCATGTCGTCGGGGCCTTCTAAGGTGTGCTTATAATACGGCTGATTCTCGGGTACCATTTTGTTGAAGTGGCTTTCGAAATCTTCCCTTACCGTAGGATCGGCGTTCTCGTTTATCGTCAGACTGGCGGAGGTATGCTTGATAAAAACCTGCAAAATTCCCGTTTTGAAATCCTTTAGCTCCGGCAACTGCTGCAGTATCTCGTCAGTGATCAGGTGAAAGCCGCGGGAGCGGGCCTTTAATTGTATTTCCTTTTGAAAAAAAGTGCTCATAAATAACATTTTTGACACCTCACAAATTATAAAAAGCTGCAGCATTTTCTCCTAAAATCTTCTGAAGACTTGCTTCAGGGAAATAACTTCTTATTTGCTCGACGGTCTCCTCATAAGAAACGGCAGCGGTACTCACGGGCCAGTCTGAGCCAAACATCAGGCGATCCTCACCGAATGCCTGCTGTACTACCTCTAAAAAAAGGGGAAAATCGACCGTTTTCCAATTAAATTTCTCAGGCTGCGTAAACAACCCCGAGATTTTACAAAACACATTTGGCAGCTCCCCTAGCTTCAGAATATTCTCCTTCCACTCCGCGGAAACGTCATCAGAAACTCTTGGTTTGCCCATATGGTCCAGCACAAATTTTTGTTCCGGGAATTTCTTTGCCAGTTCTACAGCCGCAGCAAGCTGGTAATCAAAGGCAAGAATTTCATAGATCAAACCGAAATCATGCAGGGCTGCAATTCCGTTTTGAAAATCAGAAGCAGTCATAAATTCCCCTTGTTCGTCCCAGACGGTATGCCTCACTCCTTTGAAAAAGGGATCTCTTGAATATAATTCCAGGCGGTTTTTGGCATTTTCAGCAGAAAGGTCTACCCAACCTACAACTCCTTTTACAAGGTCAAAAGTGTTGGCGATCTCAAGCAACTTCACAGTCTCCTCTTCGCTTTGGTCTGCCTGTACGGCTATACAGCCGTCGAAATAATTCTTTTTAAGCAGCTGCTCAATATCTTCAGGTAAGAAATCTTTCCTGATGCGCGCCATATCATCGGGAATCCAGGAGTAGGTTTGGGGATCATATTTCCAGAAATGTACGTGGGAGTCGATTTTCATATGTGCAGAAAGTAAATATAAGATTGGTGGCAGAGACGGACTGTGATCCCTCTTTACAAGAAAATAGAAACCATGCCTCCTTAGGTTTTTTGCTTTTTCTTTTTCGCCGCCGGGAATAGCACGTTGTTCAAAATTAACCTGTAACCGGGAGAATTAGGATGCAATTCCAATTCGGTCTTAGGGTCGCCTACCATATGCTGATAATCTTCAGGGTCATGACCTCCGTAAAAGGTAAAAAAACCGTTGCCTTTGATTCCGTGGATGTAACGGGCTTCCCCGTTGATCTTGCTCTCCCCCATCACCAAAACGGTTGGTTTAATAGTTGCAGGATCGTAAGAAGTGGTCTGCCCCATAAAACCTTTAACCAACATGGTGTGATTTTGAGTGAGCATGGTCGGGATAGGGTCCCATTTGGCAGAATATTCCATGAGGGTAAAGTAATCGGCGTCCATGGGAATTCTTCTTTTGGCGGTCATATCTATAGAGGAGAATTCGTAAACCATAGGATCTCTTTCCAGGATAAAATCTGTAAAAGCAAAAGTTTTGCTGTAGTCGATCTTTTTCTGATAGTCGGCATCACTAGGATCACCATCAAACATGGCTTCGGCAATATCAACATCTTCAGCAGCAAGAGCAATATCAAAACTATCGGTAGCGCTGCACATGGCAAACATAAAGCCTCCACCCACCACATAGTCTCTTATTTTAAGTGCCACAGCCAGTTTCTCTTCAGAGACCTTGTCGTAACCCAAATTGGCGGCCAAAGATTCCGCATTTTTTTTATCCTCGATATACCAGGGTGCGGTGCGGTAGCTGCGGTAAAACTTTCCATATTGACCCGTAAAATCCTCGTGGTGCAAATGCAGCCAGTCAAACAGTAGCAAAGCATCATTGAGCACCTCCTCGTCATAAATAGTTTCATACGGAATTTCGGCATAAGTGAGCACCATAGTCACGGCATCATCCCAGGGGCTGTTGCCCTGTGGACTGTAAACCGCGATCCTGGGTGCCTTTTCAAGCAGGACGGCTTCCATGTTTCGGGAAGGACTGCTTATCTCCTGCAGAATCTCTTCGGTCTTACTGTCGCTCAAAACTTCGAAAGAAACCCCTCTGATCTGGCACTCCTTTCGAAGCGCTTCAGAATCGGGTATGAGAAATGAGCCGCCCCGGTAATTGAGCAGCCACTGCACTTTGATGCCTTTAGCCAGCTCCCAATAAGTTATTCCGTATGCTTTGAGATGGTTTTGCTGAGTTTCGGCATCCATGGGAATCAGGATCTGGGATGCAAACCCGGAAAAAGAAAACAATAAAAGAAGCAGGCTCAAAAATGCCTTTTTTGAGACCAATAAAAAACCGGGGTTGAAAGAATTTTCAGTCCCGGTTCCTGATGTTTTTTTTGCAGTACATATTGAACCTGTTCGTTGCAGGTTTTTGAAAATGCGATTAGAAAGGCACGTCATTATCATCATTAAAATCATTCATCGAACTTCCAAAAGCCTCATCGGCGCTTGGTAAGTGGCCGGTATTGAACCCTCCGTCCCCAGATTCATCATCATTCATCTTGGAGTAGAATTCAGAAGGGGAATCAAAGTCATCTAAGTTATCAAATTTACCTAAATGCCCTATGAATTTCAACCTAATATTCTCTAAACCACCATTCCTGTGCTTGGCCACAATAAATTCCGCCTGTCCGTCTGTAGGAGTTCTTTCTTCATCATCCCATTCCTCGATCTTATAGTACTCTGGTCGATAGATGAAGGAAACGATATCGGCATCCTGCTCGATCGCCCCGGATTCCCTAAGGTCACTCAAAAGTGGCCTTTTTGAACCACCCCTGGTTTCCACTGCACGCGACAGCTGTGACAGCGCGATCACCGGAACGTTAAGTTCTTTGGCAAGCGCCTTTAGGTTTCGGGAAATGGTAGAGATCTCCTGCTCACGGTTTCCGCCTTTCTGGCTTCCGCCGGCGGTCATCAACTGCAGGTAATCGATCACGATCAACCTTATCCCGTGTTGAGAGGCCAATCGTCTTGCTTTTGCACGCAGGTCAAAAATAGAAAGCGACGGGGTATCATCGATGAAAAGCGGCGCTTTTTCAAGGCCTTTCACTTTTACGTTAAGCTGCTCCCACTCGTGTTTTTCCAGGTTCCCGGTACGAAGTTTTTCTGAAGACAATCCTGTTTCTGAAGAGATCAAACGGGTGATCAACTGTACCGAAGACATCTCCAATGAGAAAAAGGCTACCGGAATATTTTGTCCTACAGCAATGTTCCTCGCCATAGACAGGGTCAACGCCGTTTTACCCATACCCGGACGTGCGGCTACAATGATCAAATCACTGGGCTGCCAACCCGAGGTAAGGGTATCCAGTTTCTCAAATCCCGAAGGAATACCCGAAAGCCCTGATTTATTCGAGATCTCCTCGATCTTCTTTTTCGCCTGCATCACCAGCTCCTGCGCAGTTTCCGAAGAACGTTTTATATTCCCCTGCGTCACCTCGTAAAGCCTGGATTCGGCCATATCTAATAGGTCAAAAACATCTGTGGTCTCATCGTAAGATTCCTCGATAATTTCGTTTGAGATCTTAATAAGGCTACGCTGAATGTGCTTTTGAAGGATGATACGCGCGTGAAACTCAATATGTGCCGAAGAAGAAACTTTTTGAGTGAGCTGCACCAGGTAAAAATCGCCTCCCGCCTGCTCCAGCTTCTGATCCTGCTTAAGCTGGTTAGAAACAGTTAATAAGTCAACAGGTTCAGAATTTTCGAAGAGCTTAAAAATGGCTTCAAAGATGTACTGGTGAGCGGTTTTGTAAAACACGTCGGGCTGTAAAATATCGATGACCTCATCAACACCTTTTTTGTCGATCATCATCGCACCTAACACAACTTCTTCTAAATCAACAGCTTGCGGCGGAATTTTTCCTTTTTCAAGGTTGATAACATTGCCGGAGCTGTAATTGTAATTTTTTGGGGACCTGGCTTTTTCCATGTAGCGAATGTAGAAAAATTGAACTTAGAACCTTCCTGAAAACCCTTCGTCTTAGTTCACAGGTTATGAACAATTTAACTGTTGAAAACTTTATTTTTTTGTTGATAAGGCCAAAAAAATCCGAAGCTCCCGCTTCGGATTATAATCAGCAGTTATTCTTAAAGCTCTTATCCTTTAAAGACACCCATGCCCGAATATTTTTCCATTCGGTTCTTCACGAGTTCTTCTGGTGATAAGTTTTTAAATTCATCATAGGCTTCAGAAATGGCATTTTTGACAGTATCAAAAGTTTTGTTTCGATCGCTGTGTGCACCACCAACCGGTTCTTTCACGATCTCATCGATCAACTTCTGTTTTTTCATGTCTTTGGCCGTAAGTTTTAAAGCTTCGGCTGCCTTTTCCTTATACTCCCAGCTTCTCCACAAAATAGAAGAACAGGACTCCGGCGAGATCACAGAATACCAGGTATTCTCCAGCATCAACACCTTGTCTCCCACTCCAATTCCCAATGCACCACCACTGGCTCCTTCACCAATGATCACTACTATGATAGGCACTTTAAGCCTTGTCATTTCAAGAATATTTCGGGCGATTGCCTCTCCCTGTCCGCGTTCTTCGGCTTCCAGTCCCGGGTAAGCTCCCGGAGTATCCACGAAAGTCACCACAGGGACACCAAATTTTTCAGCAGACTTCATCAGCCTCAGGGCCTTACGGTAGCCTTCAGGATTTGCCATCCCAAAATTCCGGTATTGGCGGGTCTTGGTGTTATATCCCTTCTGCTGGCCAATGAACATATAACTTTGGTCGCCGATCTTTCCAAGACCGCCAATCATGGCTTTGTCGTCTTTTACATTTCGGTCACCATGCAGCTCAAGGAAAGATTTTCCGCAGATGGCGTTGATATAGTCAAGGGTATATGGCCTATTTGGATGCCTTGAGAGCTGTACGCGCTGCCAGGCAGTCAAATTCTTGTAAATCTCTTTTTTAGTCTCGTTCAGCCTCTTTTCGATCTGCTTGCAGGTTGCCGAAACATCGACATCGCTCTCTTCACCAATAGCACAGGCCTTTTGATACTGTTCTTCCAACTCTTTTATAGGTAATTCAAAATCTAAATATTCCATAGGGAGTTATGCGGTTTTATTAAAATCAGCTTACAAATATAAGAACTTTAAAAGGAGCTTTTCCTTTGTCTTTTAATTTTTCTCCTCGTTTTAAGTATGCCGTTGAGGATGACGGTTGTGAGGATGATAATAGCCCCGTAATAAAAGCCCGGGCTCATCTTTTCATCGCTGCCAAAGATCCAGAACGCCAGCAGGATACCGTAAACCGGCTCAAGGTTAATGGTCAACATGATCGTATAAGGGCTCAAATGTCTCATCACTGCTACGGAAGCTATAAAAGCATAAGCAGTACAAACCGAAGCCAGCACGAATAGATAACCCCAGTCTGCAGCAGAAACATTAAAGAATTCTGCCGAAAATCCTTCCGAAGTATTTCCGAAGAAAGACAACAGCAGCAGGTAAAGTGTTATTGCCCCTGCACCGGTGAGCAGTTCGTAAAATGAGATCACAGAAGCATCTTCCCGTTGCGCCAGCTTTCCGTTGATCAAGGAAAACACCGCCGAAAGAAAGGCCGAAAGCAACGCAAGGCCAATGCCCAGCAAATATTCTGTTTCCACCTGGAAAATGATGTAGAGCCCCAGGATCACGATGAGCCCGAAGAGCACTTCATACCAAATGAGTTTCCTTTTATAGAAAATAGGCTCCATAATAGAGGTGAAAAAAGCACCCGTTGAAAGCAAAGCAAGCGTGATAGAAACATTAGAGACTTTTATGGCGCCAAAGAAGGTAAGCCAGTGCAGCGCGATCACCACCCCGGCGATCAACATCACCCAAACTCTTTTGGCACCAAGCTTCAGGTCTTTTTTCTTCCATTTTATCCAGACGAAGATAAAACCGCTTGCCATGAGCATGCGGTACCAAACCAGCGGTACGGCCTCCAGCGAAATTAGCGCGCCAAGTACGGCCGTAAAGCCCCAAATGAACACGATCACGTGGAAATGCAGGTAGCTGCGCAGCTTATCGTTTGGCATTATAGAGCAGGTAAACAGCTAAAATTCCGAAGATGATATTGGGAAACCAGACCGCGATTAGCGGCGAAAAAGTTGATTGTTCGGCAATAGTACCAAAGACCTTGTCCATAAAAATGAAGATGAAAGCGAGGGTGATCCCCAGCGCGAGGTTCACTCCCATTCCTCCCCTTCTTTTAATGGAGGAAACAGCCACCGCAATAATGGTGAGGATGTAAGCCGAAACCGGCAAACTCCAGCGTTTGTATGCTACTACCATATAACGGTTGATGTTGCCCGAACCACGCCTTTTCTCCTGCTCGATAAAATTATTAAGCTCGTTATAGTTGAGGGTTTCGGCCATATAAGAAACAGGCGTCAATTCATCAAATTCAAAAGGCAGCACAGTATCCTTGTTGATCTCGGTGATCAATTGGTCACCGTTCTCTCCAATGATCCTTTTGTTGTAGTTGGTAAGGGTATAAGTGGAATCCTCATTCAGCTGAAGCCGGGACGCGCTTATCTTGTACTCAAGTTTGTTCCCGTTAAAATGTTCCAAAGTGAAATTCCTGGCAGAATTTGTCCTTGGCTGGAAATGTGAGGCGTAGATATACTCGTCATCGTTGATCTGCCTGTAGACATCGCTGGTCTCCTGTACTTCGCTCCCTCTTTTGAAGTAAGTATATTTAAATTCATTGAAACCTTTACTGGCACTGGGCGCAAGGTACATTCCCAGGACCAGGGCGCCAAGGCAAACTATGGTCGCACCAATAACGTAAGGCCGCAGGAAACGCCAGAAGGAAACCCCACTGCTCAAAAATGCGATAATTTCGGTGTTTTGTGCCAGCTTGCTCGTAAACCAGATCACCGAAAGAAAAAGGAAAAGCGGGAACAGCAGGTTAGCAAAGTAGATCGTAAAATCTATATAATAGGAAACTACCTCCATGAACGGCACCTCATTCTCCAGGATCTTGTCGATCTTTTCGGCAAGGTTCACGGTGATGCCAATGGGAATGAAAAGCAGGAGCAACAGGAAAAAAGTGCCCAGGTAACGCTTAAGTATGTACCAGTCTAGGATCTTCAAGTTAGAGGCGTTTGTCCATTTGTTGCACCATTTTATTCTTCCAGGAGGCAAAATCCCCTGCTAAGATATGTTTTCTGGCCTCACGAACCAACCACAGGTAAAATCCCAGGTTGTGCATGGTCGCAATCTGTTTTCCCAGCATTTCATTTACAGTAAAAAGGTGGCGCAGGTAAGCTTTTGTGTAAAAAGTATCCACATAGGTTACCCCCGATTCATCTATAGGAGAAAAATCATCTTCCCACTTCTTGTTCCTGATATTTATGGTGCCATGAGCCGTAAAAAGCATTCCGTTTCTGGCATTCCGGGTAGGCATTACGCAGTCGAACATATCGACCCCGAGAGCAATGTTTTCAAGAATATTTATTGGTGTGCCTACGCCCATAAGGTAACGCGGTTTATCCTCGGGAAGGATGTTTGTCACCACCTCGGTCATTGCGTACATTTCTTCTGCCGGCTCTCCTACCGAAAGTCCGCCGATGGCGTTTCCTTCAGCTCCGGCCTTAGCGATATATTCCGCAGACTGCTCCCTCAGATCTTTATAAGTACTTCCCTGCACAATTGGAAAAAGCGCCTGGGAATAACCATATTCCGGAGGGGTTTTATCAAGATGCGAAATACACCTGTCAAGCCACCTGTGGGTACGGTGCATGGAATTTTTCGCGTAATTATAATCGCAGGGATAAGGCGTGCATTCATCAAAGGCCATAATAATATCAGCCCCGATCAAACGCTGGATCTCCATCACATTTTCGGGAGTGAAATTATGATAAGAACCGTCAATATGGGATTTGAACCTTACTCCTTCTTCTTTGATCTTTCTTCTGTCGGCAAGAGAGTATACTTGATAACCACCACTGTCGGTAAGTATATTCCTGTCCCAGTTCATAAACTTGTGCAGTCCTCCGGCTTTTTTAAGAATATCGGTTTGCGGCCTAAGGTACAGGTGGTAAGTATTTCCCAAAATAATATCGGGATTCACTTCTTCCTTAAGTTCTTTCTGGCTTATTCCTTTTACCGAGGCCACCGTTCCCACCGGCATAAAGATGGGGGTTTCAATTGTTCCGTGGTCTGTAGTTATAACTCCCGCCCGTGCACTGCTGCCGGGATCTTTAACTGCTAGTTCAAATTTCATAGAAGATTTTAATGGGCGCAAAGATAACCAATTTAAGTACGAAGTTAGAACTTAGAAGTACGAAGTCATGAACTGAAATAAAACCGTTCGGATAAGAATAATCCTTGACAAGAATTTTCATGGTTTCGTGGCTCGTTTTTACCATTTCCAAACAATCTTTGCCTTTCAACATTAAATTCTTTACAACTTTTAAAAAGAATGGGGTCGTGTTGATTTTCAAAGCATTGATAAAATAGTATTTTTGCAACACATTTAATCAAACACAAATGCCAAACACACAACAACTAGAAGATTTTGTCACTCAGGTAAGAAGGGACATTTTAAGGCAGGTTCATAAAGTGAATTCGGGACACCCCGGAGGCTCTTTGGGCTGTGCCGAGTTTTTCACTGTCCTTTACCAGGAAGTAATGGACAGGAAAGAAGGTTTTGATATGGACGGAATTGGGGAAGACCTCTTCTTCCTTTCTAATGGCCACATCTCCCCGGTTTTCTACAGCGTACTCGCAAGAAGCGGCTATTTTCCTGTAGAAGAATTGAGCACCTTCAGGCTTATCAATTCCCGTCTTCAGGGGCACCCAACAACTCACGAAGGTTTGCCGGGAGTGCGTATTGCTTCAGGTTCCTTGGGACAGGGAATGTCTGTCGCCATTGGAGCTGCCAATACTAAAAAACTTAACGGGGATGACCACCTGGTTTTCTCTCTTCACGGAGACGGCGAGCTGCAGGAAGGCCAGAACTGGGAAGCCATCATGTACGCGGCCGCGAAGAAAGTTGACAACCTTATCGCTACGGTTGACAGGAACCACCAACAAATTGACGGCAGTACAGATGATGTACTTCCTATGGGTAACTTAACTGCAAAATTTGAAGCTTTTGGATGGGATGTGTTAGAGATAAAGGACGGTAACAATATTACTGAAGTTCTTGAAGGGCTTAAGGAAGCTAAAAGCCGCACCGGTAAAGGGAAACCGGTTTGTATTCTTATGACCACTGTAATGGGCCATGGCGTAGACTTTATGATGCACACTCACAAGTGGCACGGTGTTGCTCCAAATGACGAGCAACTTGAGAAAGCCCTTGCTCAAAACCCCGAAACTTTGGGAGATTACTAGTACGTCAAAATCTTAAATTTTCCGCTTTTGCGGAAGCTACAAAAGCAACTCATGAAAAAATATACAAGTACAGGAAATAAAGATACCCGTTCGGGATTTGGTGACGGCCTTACCGAACTGGGAAAAAGCAATCCTAACGTGGTCGCCCTTTGCGCCGATCTTACCGGCTCTTTAAAAATGGGAGATTTTCAAAAGAATCATCCGGAAAGATTTTTCCAGGTAGGTATCGCCGAGGCCAACATGATGGGTATCGCAGCAGGAATGACCATTGGAGGGAAAATTCCTTTTACCGGAACTTTCGCCAACTTTTCTACCGGAAGAGTTTATGACCAGATCCGCCAGTCCATCGCCTACTCGGGCAAAAATGTGAAGATTTGTGCCTCTCACGCAGGGCTAACTCTTGGCGAAGACGGCGCAACTCACCAGATCCTGGAAGACATCGGGATGATGAAGATGTTGCCGGGCATGACAGTGATCAACCCTTGCGATTACAACCAGACCAAAGCAGCGACCATTGCGATCGCCGAGCATGACGGGCCGGTGTATCTTCGCTTCGGAAGGCCAAAAGTGGCAAATTTCACTGCGGAAGATCAGGATTTCGTTATCGGGAAAGCCAATATGCTTACCGAAGGTGATGATGTGACCATTATTGCCACGGGACACCTGGTATGGCAGGCACTTTTAGCTGCCGGGCAATTGGAAGAAAGAGGCATTAAAGCTGAAGTGATCGACATTCACACCATTAAACCGCTTGACGAAGATGCGATCCTTAACTCGATCAAGAAAACCAAATGCGTGGTAACCGCCGAAGAGCACAACTTCCTTGGCGGGCTTGGAGAAAGTGTGGCAAGAACCCTTGCACAATACGATCCAACTCCACAGGAATTCGTCGCTACTATGGACACCTTCGGGGAAAGCGGAACTCCGGAGCAGCTCATGGAAAAATACGGGCTTAATGCCGAAGCTATCGTAAAAGCTGTTGAAAAAGTAATGAAGAGAAAATAAGTTCAAAAAAGCTCATTTTTGAGACCCCTGAAAAATGACATTTTTCAGGGGTCTTCTTTTTTTGCTAATATATTTCCCACAATTTCGTTTTCTTTGAAGAACCAAAATAATCTACTTATGAAAAAAGGAATCATTGTTTTTCTGATGCTATTTTCCGCAGCAACCTATGCCCAGAGCGGCTTTGGAGTGACCGGCGGTCTCAATTATGCCGATAATGGCGAAATTCAATACAGCGACGTAACCAGCGCCGGCGAAGACGCCATAAAAGGTGGTGACAGCAAGGCCGGATATCACGCGGGCCTTTATTACAGGGCAGAAATGGGCGGTTTTTTTATCAAACCCGAGCTGCTCTACACCACGACCAAAAGCTCCTATGAATATAACGACAGCAATGCAGATTACAAGATCCAGAAACTTGACCTGCCCCTTATGGTAGGGATCGACATTATTGGGCCTGTCAACGTTTTTGCAGGACCAAGCCTTCAATACATCCTTGAGAATAATTTTGAGGGCGTGAGTCTTGGAGATGTTGAAAATGAGTTCACTGTTGGCGCACAGTTTGGCGCAGGCGTGCAATTTGGCGGTTTTGGCGTTGATGTACGTTACGAACGCGGATTAAAGGACAATGAGGCTACTGTGCTCGACCTTGATAATCCCGAAGGATTGCAACGTGTTGATGCAAGGCCCAGCCAGATCATCTTCAGCCTTTCGTTAAACCTGTAGTTGTCTTAAGAACAAAAAAAGAGCCGCTTCAAAAATGCCATTTTTGAAGCGGCTCTTTTTATTCCTCTATTCAAGGATGATTAATTATCCGGGTCAAGGTAATCCGGAGTTCCATCATTGTCTTTATCAGGAAACTCCAGGGTTCCGTCTTCATTGATAATGATCTCTTCACGAGTAGGAATAAAATCGCCGTCATCATCAGGATCAAGATAATTTGCAAACATATCATCGTCTGTATTATCATCTGAAATGATCTTATTATTGTTAAGGTCCTCCATGTAAGAAGGAATTCCGTCGCCGTCATGGTCGGCTTCATTTACGCCGTAAAGCTTAAAGGTGAACACCAGCGGGCTGTAAGGAGGAATACCGGATGGCGCGTTCTGGAAATAAGCAAGGCCTGAAGGCACGAACATAGCGCCAACTCCGTAGTCATTATTAAAGGTCACGGTGTTGTCAGAATTGACCTGGAAGCCTGAAGCTCCTTTAAATTCGGTCATCGTCTGTCCAAAACCGGGAATTGTTCTCACAAGGTCAAACCACATCGGGTTGTCTGAACTGTCAAACATAGACTGGTCAAGCAATTCGCCACGGTAAGAAACAAAAGTAGAATCTGTGAACTTCGGCTGGCTTTTTTCCCCTTCTCTCACTTTCAGAATATAGATCTTATATTCTACGTCTTGAAAGGTATAAGTTTTTGTCTGCAGCAAGTCAGAATCGATCAAAGGCGTCTTATCTGCATTTGCTTCATCAATAGTGTCCAGCTGAATGCTGTAATCAAAACCTTCTGAAGGATTTTCGAAATCTTCGTAGTTATAAAAGTGGGTTTGAAGATATTCAAGGAGCGCTTCCTGGTCTGCCACCTCCTGCACTGCACGGTCTCTTACTTCTACAGGATCTGGATCTGGATTATCATCGTCTTTATTACAGGAAACAAAAACTGCCGTAAAAAGAAGGCAGGCAAGCGAAAATTTTCTCAATTTCATCAAAAGGTAATTTAGGGCCGCAAGATACAATATTCTTGTATTTTTGCTTAAGTTATAACGAGTTTTACGGCAAAAAGTATGAGAATAGATAAGTTTTTATGGTGTGTGCGATACTTTAAAACCAGGAGCATTGCTACTGAAGCTTGCAAGCAGGGAAAAGTGAGGATCGATGAGGCTGTGGTAAAGCCGTCGCGGGAGGTGTATCCATCAGATAAACTTACGGTTAGAAAGAACCAGATCAATTACCAGATCGAAGTGCTTGACCTGCCTCCAAGTCGAGTGGGTGCTAAACTTGTCAATCTTTATATTAATGATGTTACGCCTAAAGAAGAATTTGAAAAACTCGAACTGCTCAAATATTCCCGTGACTACTACCGAAAAAAGGGAACCGGCCGGCCTACCAAGAAAGACCGCAGGGAACTGGATGACTGGTTTGAATCTCCCGAAGAAGATGAGAAGCCCGAATAGCCATTATGAAAACTTTCTTTTGCTAAATTTGAACAAAACGAATTTGTCATGAACAAAACTTCAGTCTTGATCCTGGACCATGTCCAGATCAACCATAAGATCAAAAGGATCGCCTACCAGATCTACGAAAGCAATTTTGAAGAATCTTCTTTAATTCTCGCCGGGATCTCAAAAAGCGGATTTGAACTTGCTGTGAGACTGAAGGAGGAACTCGACAAGATCTCTGATCTTGAAACCCGGCTGTGCGAGGTTCATATCAACAAAAAAGATCAGCTGCAGGAGATCTCTACTTCTTTAACTCCCGAAGAATATACCAACCGGGCCATTGTTCTGGTTGATGATGTGCTCAACTCGGGCACTACCCTCATCTATGGCGTAAGGCATTTTCTGGACGTGCCGTTAAAGCAGTTCAAAACTGCGGTCCTGGTAGACAGGAGCCATAAGAAGTACCCGGTAAAAGCCGATTTTAAAGGCATTTCTCTCTCCACCTCTATTCATGAAACGGTGAAGGTGCATTTCGAACCGGGAAATGAGCGGGTAGAACTAATTTAAACGTTCCACAATGTCCGTCGCAACCTCTTTGGGTGAGGAATCATCGGTTTGTATGATAAACTCGCTTTGATTGTAGTAAAATGCCCTTTCAAAAAGGTGTTTTCTAATGAAGTCTTCCAGTAATTCCGGAGTATCCAGGTGAGCAATCAGCGGCCGCTGAGCCCGCTCCTCAAAAAGCCGATCTCTAAGCGTTTCCAAACCTGCCTTGAGGTAGAACATTTTTGTTTCTGAATTTTCTTTGATGAGCTGCAGGTTTTTTCCGTAGCACGGAGTGCCGCCTCCAAGAGAAAGGATGAAACTTTCTTCTGAATTTAAAAGCTGCTTCAGCACTTCGGTTTCTTTTCTGCGGAAGTAGATCTCCCCCTTTTGATCAAAGATCTCCTGAATGCTTTTGTTTTCTTGCCTGCTTATTTCCCGGTCAAGGTCAAGAAAAGGAAGCTGCAGCCTGGCCTCCAACAGTTCTCCCACTGCAGTTTTTCCCGATCCCATATATCCTGATAAAATAATTTTCATACTTGAAAGCTTGATTTTTAGCGGGTTCTGCTGCCCCTTTAAATTCTTGGGCAAATTTATGTCAATTTGTTCTTGAAAAATAAATTAATGATAGTATATTTGCACCCGCATTAGCAAAAGCACAAATGCAAGATCTGGTAGCTCAGTTGGTAGAGCATCTCCCTTTTAAGGAGAGGGTCCTGGGTTCGAGCCCCAGCCAGATCACAAAAAAAGTTCTGATCTTGTTGGGCGAGAAGTTTGATCCTGAGCGAAACCGAAAGGCGGAGTCGAAGGAAGCCCCAGCCAGATCACTAAAGAAACATCAGGTTTCAATTGTTCTTAAACAAGATCTGGTAGCTCAGTTGGTAGAGCATCTCCCTTTTAAGGAGAGGGTCCTGGGTTCGAGCCCCAGCCAGATCACTTTTTTATCCTCTGTTATTTTCTAAGTAGTTTTTTAGTCCTTTCTTGAGGCTCTGGTTAGAGAACAACATTTTGCCCAGGTGCTGGAACTGGTAGACAGGCATGGTTGAGGGCCATGTGTCCATTAGGGCGTGCGGGTTCGACTCCCGCTCTGGGCACACGAGACCCTGCAAATTCAAATTGGATTTTCCAGGGTTTTTTTATTGCCTAAGTTGATCCCGCAATATGGGACTCCCGGTCCCCGAGCAGCCTTTCCCTATTACTCCTTACAATTTTCCCACCTCTTCTTTTTTGGAAGAAAATTCTTACTCCTGTTAATTTCTTTCACTTTTCCTACAATCCCTCCTACGTCAAAGATAAATTTCTGTTAATCAAATATATAGGCGGCGATGAAGATGTTTTTATTTATATTTTTATAACATGAAATTATAAATTTAACATCATGCAGTTCCAGCTCTACTCTCAACTCCTACGGCTCGATCTATCTAACGATGATCTTTTACAGATGTATTATGTACTATATTATGATCTGCCTAAGGAAGAAAAGGAGAAAGCTGATAATATTGCAAGACTCATCGAGATCAGAGAGAAGACAAAACTGGAAATAAGAAAGGTTCTGTTCAAGATCAAGAATTCCCTGCAGGTCACAAAAGTTGGCTCGGCTGTTCTAAACATCCTGCCCGTTTTTCTTAAACTGGATTACCTGGCGAGAAATACATTCAATGACGCAGATTATAAAGCCTGCTACGAAAAAGAGAAGAAAAACATTAAATTATATTACGAGATATTATATAACCAGAATATACCTTCTTCCACTGTTGAGGTTTTACTTAAACAAAGAAGAAAGTTGGAATCTTTACCATAATAGATGAGATAAAAGTAATTTTTACTGGGGGGCAAAAATTACTTGATAGCATACTTCGGAAGTAAAATTCCGAAGTATCTCATCTACTATAAGAAAAGCAGTTCATGTGAACTGCTTTTTTTATTTCGTTATATTTTCGAGTTGCTCACTAACCCTTTTCAATTCCGCTTTGAGCAGTTCAATCGCATCTTCCAAAGCCTTGATCTTACTATTCGAAGCGATCTCCTCATGTCGCGGGGTAAGGACATTTGTGATCTTACCCTGGATAAGCATCAATTCATTAATATCTGCCCTGGACACCTTACGACTTTCTTCTCCATTTTGGGGATTATCACTTTTCAACAATAAGAATTCCGGATTCCTCTCATCGTAAAAAAGCCTCTTGATAAAGACATTTTCTTTTGTCACTACCACCACGACAGATCCTTCCAGCGCATCATTGACTCCTTGTGACTGACATACAACTATATCACCCGGCAATACCGTAGGCAACATACTTTTCCCCTCGACTTCAAAAAGCCTTTGGTCACCGCTTCCATTAAAACCGGGAATTTTGTACCATTCAAGATCCGGGCGCACTTGTTCTTTGTGAAAACTTTTAAGAAAACCGGCCTGGGCATCAACCCTAATAAGCGGCAAAAATCCGTTATCAGGCGACATCTTCACAAGTAAGGTATCACCCTTCAACAGAAAGTCTGTAGTGACATTGTAAATCTTACTGAGCTTGATGATGTGATCAACAACGATCCCATTTTGAGAATTCTCAATCAGCGAGTAAGCGGCCTGTGAAATAAAGAGTTTTTCAGCAATAAAAGCTTGGGAAAAGTTGTGCTTCTTCCTCAGTTCTTTGATCCTTTTCCCTATTTCAGTTCTATTTTTCATTGGTGTTTAATTGGCGTTTAAATCACGCTTTTTGTACTTCAAGGTCAAAGGTCGACCAATAAACCTAACGAATGGAAGCATATAACTATAAATAATAAGAATCTACAAGTGTTGTTAAGGTTGTGCTAAAAATCGGTTAAACACCTGGAAAAATTGGCACCGGAATTTGATCATGACTCTTACAAAAATCCTGAAAAGAAGCTGTTAGTAAACCTCTTCAAAAAGAGGCGTAACGCATTCATAACCAGGCAATTTAACCTTAGAGTATGTCACAAATTAACATTAAAGAATTAAATACTAGCGAAAAGTCTTAGATATCTTTGATTGGACAACAGCAGATTAAGAAAAAACGTCAGAAAACAGAAAACTCCCGGAAATCCGGGAGTTTTTTGAACGTATACGTTGCCGTTTTATTTAAGCAGCGTTCTGCTTCTTGATAAGATTTAAGGCCGAGCCTTCTTTGTACCACTCGATTTGAGGCTGGTTGTAAGTATGGTTTGCTTTAATGGTATCTTTTGATCCGTCGGCATGAACTACTTCGATGGTTATCTGCTTATCCGGTGCAAAATCTTCAAGGTCAATAAAGTTGAAGGTATCGTCTTCCTGAATTAGATCGTAATCATCTTCATTTGCGAAAGTGATACCAAGCATACCTTGCTTCTTAAGGTTGGTCTCATGGATCCTTGCAAATGATTTCACAAGCACCACTTTTACCCCAAGATGTCTTGGCTCCATTGCCGCATGCTCTCTAGAAGAACCTTCTCCATAGTTATGGTCTCCCACAACTACTGTTGGAATTCCTGCAGCTTTATATTCACGCTGTACGTTTGGCACCCCGTCATACTCGCCGTTAAGCTGGTTCTTAACAAAGTTTGTTTTCTTATTGAACGCGTTTACCGCCCCGATCAAACAGTTGTTGGAAATGTTGTCCAGGTGGCCTCTAAAGCGCAACCACGGCCCTGCCATAGAAATATGGTCAGTAGTACATTTACCCCACGCCTTGATCAACAGCTTAGCACCCATAAGGTTTTTACCGTCCCAGGGTTTGAAAGGCGTAAGCAATTCCAGTCTTTCTGAATTTGGGTTTACCTTTACCTCTACTGAAGCTCCGTCTTCGGTTGGCGCAAGATAACCGGGATCTTCCACGTCAAACCCTTTTGGCGGAAGCTCGATTCCTGTTGGCTCATCCAGTTTCACGTATTCTCCATCCTCGTTCAAAAGCTCATCTGTAGTAGGATCGAAATCCAACCTTCCTGAAATGGCAATTGCAGCGACCATTTCAGGAGAACCTACAAAGGCGTGCGTATTTGGGTTACCATCTGCCCTTTTAGAGAAGTTACGGTTAAAGGAATGCACGATCGTGTTCTTCTCTTCGCCTTTTCGGTCACTTCTATCCCACTGGCCAATACATGGCCCACAGGCATTGGTAAAGATGGTGGCATCAAGGTCTTCAAAGATCTGAAGCAAACCGTCTCTTTCTGCAGTATATCTAATGGTTTCTGAGCCCGGGTTAATACCGAAATCAGATTTTGCTTTAACATTCTTATCAACCGCCTGCTTGGCAATAGAAGCCGCACGGGTAAGGTCTTCATAAGAAGAGTTGGTACAAGACCCTATCAATCCCCAATCAACGTTGATTGGCCAGTCATTTTCTCTCGCTTTCTTACCCATTTCAGAAATAGGAGTAGCTAAGTCGGGAGTAAAAGGCCCGTTAAGGTGAGGCTTCAATTCAGAAAGATCGATCTCGATCACCTCATCAAAATACTGCTCAGGATTTGCGTATACCTCGTCGTCCCCGGTAAGATATTCTCTAACCTCGTTCGCTGCATCGGCAACATCTGCACGGTTGGTTGCACGCAGGTAACGCTCCATGGAGTCGTCATAACCAAAAGTTGAAGTAGTTGCTCCAACCTCGGCACCCATGTTACAAATAGTTCCTTTTCCGGTAGCCGACATAGATTTGGCGCCTTCTCCGAAATATTCAATAATAGCTCCGGTTCCACCTTTAACAGTAAGGATACCCGCAACTTTTAAGATCACATCTTTTGGAGCAGTCCAGCCGGAAAGTTTTCCGGTTAACTTAACTCCTATCAATTTTGGCATTTTCAGCTCCCATGGCATTCCTGCCATCACGTCAACAGCATCTGCACCACCAACACCAATCGCCACCATACCAAGTCCGCCGGCATTCACGGTGTGTGAGTCAGTACCAATCATCATTCCGCCTGGGAAGGCATAGTTCTCAAGCACTACCTGGTGAATAATACCTGCACCCGGTTTCCAGAAACCGATCCCGTATTTATTGGAAACAGATTCCAAAAAGTCAAATACCTCGTCACTTGATTTTTTTGCGCTTGGCAAGTCGAATTGCGCTCCAAGTTTTGCCTGAATAAGATGGTCACAGTGCACCGTTGTTGGTACAGCCACATTCTTCTTTCCTGCTTGCATGAACTGCAACAATGCCATCTGGGCGGTCGCATCCTGACAGGCAATTCTGTCCGGAGAAAATTCAACATAATCTTTACCGCGGGCGAACTTCTGGTTAGGAGTTCCGTCCCACAGGTGAGAGTAAAGGATCTTTTCTGAAAGTGTCAAAGGTTTCCCAACCGCTTCACGGGCTGCATTTATCCGCTCAGGCATCTGGCTGTAAACCTTCCTGATCATATCAATATCGTAAGCCATATTCTAGTTATTTTTAATTTCTGAAAGTCCTGCAAAATTACGAAAACTACACCGAAATTAAAAGTTATAACTAAACCTGAAAATTAAATGCAGATAATTTAACAATTCCCAATAAATTTAATTGAATTTTAACTACACCACATATTTTCACCTTCAGAATAAGAAAATGACAATTTGAACTCCGGAATTTGAGATTACCGAAAAATCCCCTTTTTGAATAACAGCAGAAAATCTCCGGGAGCCGAAAAAAAGCTGGAGTTTTTATGTGAAAAGAAAAAAAACGTGAAAATAGATTGTGGCAAGAATGGCCCGAAAATAATGGCTGTCAAAAATGGCATTTTAGAGACCTCTTAAAAAAGGCTCTTTATGATCTGTTCTTCAGAGATACCCTCAGCTTCTGCCTTGTAGTTCTTTATCACACGGTGACGCAGAATTCCGTAGGCTACCGCCTGCACATCCTCAATATCAGGTGAATATTTGCCGTGTACGGCTGCATTTGCCTTGGCGCCTAAAATGAGGTTTTGAGAAGCTCTTGGACCGGCACCCCAGTCAACAAATTCCTTTACCAGCTCTGTCGCCCTGTCCCCCGCAGGCCTTGTTTTACCCACCAGGTCCACCGCATATTCCACCACATTGTCAGCCACAGGGATCCTTCTTATCAAATGCTGAAAATCTACGATCTCACGGGCGGTAAAAAGCGGTGCTATGGTCACTTCCTCATCTGAAGTCGTGCTCTTCACTACCTCGACCTCCTCTTGAAAAGAGGGATATTCCAGTTTGATGGCAAACATGAACCTGTCCAGCTGCGCCTCGGGTAACGGATAAGTTCCCTCCTGCTCTATCGGGTTTTGAGTTGCCAGTACAAAATATGGAAGGTCAAGTTTATAATGCTGTCCCGCAACGGTAACGGCCCTTTCCTGCATAGCCTCCAGCAGCGCCGCCTGCGTTTTAGGCGGAGTCCGGTTGATCTCGTCGGCAAGAATGATGTTGCCAAAAACAGGTCCTTTAATGAATTTAAACTGCCGGTTCTCATCGAGAATTTCGGAACCCAGGATGTCACTCGGCATAAGATCGGGCGTGAACTGAATTCTTTTAAAGTTCAGCCCCAGCGCCTGGGCAATGGTATTCACCATGAGGGTCTTTGCCAGTCCCGGCACGCCTATAAGAAGCGAATGTCCTCCCGAAAAAACGGAGAGAAGGATCTGGTTCACCACCTCCTGCTGTCCAACAATGCGCTTGGCTATTTCCTTTTGCAATTGTTGGTGCCGGGTGACCAGATTCTTTACCGCTTCTACGTCAGACATAGTTTTTTATTGCTTTAGCCAGTTACTTGAGAATTCACAATTTCGGAATTTTCCGTTTACTTTAATATAAGTTTCTTCGATCTTCTCTTTTTGCCATTTTTCAATAGCTTTTAACTGCTTGTCGCGCAAAGCAAGATCCTTGATCTTGTTGTAGTCCTGCGCGTAATTCGCTTTGTGCTCAGGATATCTTTGAGTAACGGTGATGATCTTGTAAAAAGGCCTTCCGGTATTGTCCTGATCTGTCAACACCTGTGAAACTTCTCCTTCTTTTAGATTTACCACCTGCTCATACAACAGCGGGTCGATCTTGGTAAGTTCAAAACGCGTATCGCCTGTGGTAGGATTGATCAACTGTCCGCCGCTTTCGCGGGTTTCCTCTTCATCAGAAACTTCTTTGGCCGCTTCAGCAAAAGTCAATTCGTCGTTCGCGATCTTCTCACGCACCTTGCTGATCTCCTGCCATGCAGCTTCTTTGGTCTCTTCAGTAACATCAGGAATCAAAAGGATGTGCCTCACATCTACCTGCTGACCTCTGATCTTGTCTACTGTCAAAATATGAAAACCGAAAATCGTCTCAAAAGGCTGGCTCACTTCTCCCTCTTGCAGACTGAAAGCTGCATCCTTAAATTCTTTTACAAAAGGATCTTTCCTGGTAAGGGAAATTTTCCCCCCGGAAGATTTTGAACCGGGATCCTGAGAATACAAAACTGCTTTCGTATTAAAGCTGGCACCGTTCTCCACGATGTCCTCTCTCATTTCTTTTAGTCTGTTGATGATCTCGTCCTTTTCTTCCTGCGGAATTTCAGGCTTTACAACGATCTGCGCCAGCTCAACCTCATCTCCAAATACCGGACGCTCATCCTCGGGGATGCTGGTAAAGAACTCACGAACCTCTTCGGGAGTTACCTCCACCTGGTCAACAATACTTTGCTGCATTTTGGCAGCCAGCTGGTTTTGCTTGTTGATCTCAAAAAGCTCTGAACGAAATTCGGCTTCGTTATCTTTTTTGTAGAACTGCAACACTTTTTCCATGGAACCCAGCTCCTGCGACATGTATGCCAGCTGCTGGTCAACAGTTGCATTCACTTCGGCATCGCTCACGATCAAACTATCCTGAATGGCGTGATGGGCATAAAGCTTGTTTTCCATCAAACGGCCTGCAAGCTGGCAAGGGGTCACGTCTTTTATAGAAGCGCCCTGGCTTTGCATCTCCATATACATTTTATCGATGTCGCTGTCCAGCACCACGTAGTTTCCAACCACGGCGGCAACGCCATCAACTTTAAACCTTTGTGAGGTTTTGACGGTATCTTGTTTTGGTTGCACCTCTGCAATGGCAGTACTGTCGGTCACCACCACTTCCTGGGCTTGTAGGTTTCCGGCTACGGCAGCAAACAGCAAAATGGCTGCAGAATTAATTATAGATTTCAAACTTGTCATTTTTAATTGCATCTTGAGTAATGTCTTTTTCTAATTTCTTGATGAGCTCCAGCTTTCTTTTGTTGAGCAGGATCTGCTTTACGCCCGGCAAAGAATATTCCAGAGGAGCCTGTTCTCCACGCATTTTAACGTCTTCAACAGAGATCAAATATACTCCTAATGAATCTTCGAGTTGCATAAAATTCTTATTTTTTAAGAATTCAGGTTTATCCTGCGGGGTAAGTGGCCTTATTTTATCGTAAACCTGCTTGGTCTTCACCCAAACCGAATCATTCAACGAATATGAGTTAAACTGGATGGCCATGTCCAGCAAAGCCTGTTTGTCCTCTTCGTCAAAGCGGCGGAATTGGGTCCTGATCTTATCAAAATCTGAATTTTCTTTGGAAAGGTTGATATAGCGCAGCTTCACCAGGTCTTCATTTAAAATGAAATTCTCCCCGTTCTCGGCATAATATTCTTCGGCAGCTTCTTCGCTTATCGCGGTATCCAGTTCCCTTGCCACAATAGCATCGGTATAGGCCTTGGCATAAAGCTCGTTCTGGTAGTTCTTCACCAGCTTGTCCATATCCTGCTGCTGTTCGGTACTTAAATTGACCTTAGCCCTGTCTATTAGCAGTTTTTGGGTGGCCCAGCGCTTGATGTAATTGGAGACGAGCAGCGCGCTGTCTTCGGGAGAGGTGTTTGCAGAAATAAGGGAAGCCACGTCTTCTTTATAAAGATAAGAATCGTTTACCCTTGCGATCACTTCCTTTTCCTCGGGTTGATCTAAAAAATTGCAGCCGGCGGCCAGGATCCATAGCAGGGATGCAACGATTATTCCTTTACTTTGTGTCAAATTTCCTTTTTCTGAAGGCAAAAATAAAAATTATACCAGCTTTAACAACTGATTCAGTTAACGAAGAAACAGAAAAAAAAGTATAATTGGGAAAAGGTGTCAAAAATGACATTTTTGAGAGGAAATATTCCGAAGAAATACATAGTACAATGAAAGATCAACAGGAAGACAGAAAAATCAAGATCATTTGGGATTTTAGAGGCCCAGATGCGGCCCGCACCGCCGAACATCATGCGCTTCACCTGAAGGAGTACATCAAGACCAACGAGATCAAACTAAATATCACAGGATTTGAAGACGTGGGCAAAAATTACAGCATCGCCTGGATGGTGGTTCATGAAGCCCAACT
>JBAVJB010000007.1:0-1692 GCA_049687495.1 Salinimicrobium sp. | reverse complement strand
TTGATGGCCCTTCCGCTGGGGATAAAAATACTGAACTGGTCACTCATGTTATAGGTTCTTCCGGGATTGGCGCCACCCCCGGTATTTTCGCCCACAATAGTCGCGCGTTCCAGGTTCTTGAGGTCATAGGTGAATTCCTCGCCGGCTGAAAAAGTTCGGTTACTGGTAAGCACATACACATGGGCATTAGGGTTACGCTTGCCGGGCACGTAAGGCAGCGTCCAGGTTTGGGTGTGCTCATCTGTAGGCCTAAAGTAGAAATTGTTCAGGTGCACCGGCTCCTGCTCAAAAAGGTAAGACTGCAGCAGCTGTATCATCTCAGGATCTCCACCGCCATTCCTGCGCAGGTCGAAGATAATAGCATCTGTATTCGAAAGGAAATTCATGGTCGCAATGGCGGTTTCGGCTGCTTCTTTAGGCGAGTAAAAGAATCTCAGGTCAAGATAGCCCACATTTCCCGGCAGGATCTTCACCTCTTCAAATCCATAATTTTCCATCGCCAGGCGTTCCGCCTGTGTCATTCCTGCTTCCTCGCCTTTTTCCTGCCTTTTCTTTTTTGCGATCCCCGCAGGATCATAGTGAATATTGATGTGCAGGTCATGGGTCACCGAGCGCAGATCTTTAGTCACCGCCTCTGCAAAATGATAAGGAGTTTCGATTTTGTCATAAGCGCCGTTTGCCTGTTGCTGTTGCACCAAAGTGCTGGCCTCTTTAGCCTTTTCGGGAAAAACGTAAATGGAATCCATCAGTTTTGCCAAGGATGCTATGTTTTGCTGTTTCTCTTCGGAAGTTAACTTCTCCTGTGTAAAGCCGGTTAGGCCCAGAAAAAGAAATACGAGTAAAAATGCTGAATTTTTCATTTTTTTAGTTTTTGCTGTTCTTCAATAGACAGGGCAAAATTCAATTGTTACATTTTGTAACCCTGAATTGTCTGCAAGCTAATCACTTGTTGCAGTTTACTGAAGTACAATGTGATGAACCCTGAAAATTAACTGCTGAAGTAGGATTTTCAAAGGATGAATAAGTATTAAGTGCCTATTGCAGGTATGCGCTTTCGGATTTAATTTTACTATAAGGAGTGTCAAAAATGTCATTTTTGAAATCTCTCTTTTTGAATTCCGATGGACTTCCAGAGAGCTGTTTAGTTTACATGTTATATATATGAATGAACGAGATAGTGTCAATAAGCCCGTGGATTAAAATGAGCGGCCATATTCTGCGGCCGTTGAGCAGAAAGAAGATCCCGGCGAGTAATCCCAGGCTACCTGTCAGCAGAATTCCGGTTAATCCCTGGTAAGCATGTGAGAGTCCAAAGATCACTGCACTAACCAGGACAGCAGCTGCGGCTGATAATTTTGTACTTCCGAATAATTTATCCAGAACATTGATAAGATATGCCCTGAAGATAAGTTCCTCCAAAAAAGCGGCGGTCACCCATACTACAAATAATCCGGTGACGAGCATTGGGAGATTTCCGGCAAGGTCCTGCAGATGAGCCCTGCCCGGCCGCCCTCCCAGTTCAATGATATAAGGCGCTACATATTTTATAAACAGCGTGACCGATCCATAGAAAGCGGCAGCGACAAGGAGAGGTTGCCACCAGTTTCGTGGTTTTCCAAGACCCAGGTCACTCCAGGACCATTCAAGCATCTTTTTATCCCACCAGACTGTGGCAGTGATGCACGCAAAAGT
>JBAVJB010000006.1:0-8750 GCA_049687495.1 Salinimicrobium sp. | reverse complement strand
AATTGTTTACAATCGCTACCCCTGCTCCCGGAATTTATAAAGAGACAGTCACGGTAACTTCAGAAGACGGTAGCACTACTCGGGCTTATAATATTAAGGTCGAAAAGCCTTTCAGTTTTGATGATATTGTTGTTCAAAAATTCAATAATGTGCTGCTGGTAAACAACAATCCTGAAACCAATGGAGGCTATAAATTCACAAGCTACAAGTGGTTTAAAAACGGATTTCTTGTTGGGACTAACCAATATTTCTCTGAGGGTGATAATGCCAGTGACCAATTGGATTCGGAAAGCAGTTATTATGTAGAAATGATCACTGAAGAGGGAGAAGTACTTAGAACTTGTTCTACAATTATTCAACTTAGAGATTCTTATACGGTAGTTTTGGCTCGTAATCCTATAAAATTAGGAGAGCAATTAGAACTTTTCGCTGACTTTCCCAAAGAAGAACTGCAAACGATGCAGCTTTCTATCCACGATCTAAATGGTGTACTCCTTAAAAAGATCAGGTCAAACAGCAAAAGCACTACAATTGAATTGCCATTCAACATTCAATCAGGAGTATATATTCTTGATTGTAAAACAAAGACACACAGTAAATCTTTGAAGTTTATTGTTTACTAATGATTGATGGCAAAAAATTAATTTATCAAATAAAAAATAATGAAAATCAATAATAATAGTTCCAGAATTCAATGTGATTGGCAAATTTTACTAGTCATTCTTATTTGCGGTACCATAAGTAGTTCCTACGGACAATCCAGAAATGAAGTTTCTTTTTATGCCACGGGAGCATTTTCTAAATTCGATTATGAAGTTCTACAGGATAAAAGCGACATGGAAAACGGCTTTAGTTTTGGAGCGGGATATTCCTATTACCTTTCCCACAACTGGAGTATAGGCACAGGTGCCGAACTCCAGCATATAGAGGGCTCAGCTTACCTTACTTCCCTAGGAGATAGATATCCCACTGCAGACACGGAGGGAGAAGAGTTTGAGTTCCGGTACACCCTCGAAAATTTACAGGAAAATCAGAATGCCTATTTCCTAAATTTGCCATTCAAATTTCAATACGAAACTGGGAATATTACCCGATTTTATGCCGCTGCTGGTGCAAAAGTTGGTTTTGTAGTGGAGTCAGAATACAATACTAATGTGTCTTCTTTAACAACCAGCGGATATTATCAGCAGTATGATGTAGAACTTAGCAATCCGGAATTTGCTGGGTTTGGAGATTTTGGTAGTGTGGAGGCCCCAAACTCAAAACTCGGGCTTCAAACAAACTTGGTGCTCAACCTGGAAACAGGAGTTAAATTTATGCTAAAAAATGATCAGGCATTTTATATGGGTTTGTTTGCAGACTATGGCTTAAAAAATATTCAACCGGAAGAAAGTCAGGAAAACCTAATTATGTATAACAAGGAAGCTCCTGCGAACTTCATAAAAAATAGCCTCATCACTTCTGAAAGCAATTCTAAAGCCACTCCATATGTGGATGAGGTAAAGACCCTCGCCTTCGGCCTCAAAATTCAATATGCTTTTCTATTTTAGAATACCAGAATAGAATAGGAATTTTCCTTAGAAATAAAAAGGATTAGTCGATCAAAGACTAATCCTTTTTATTTTAAAATTCTACATAAGTCGGTCTATCCCTTGATTTCTATTTCACTATCAATGTCCTTGTGAACCTTCGATACTTTTTCTTCTATCTCTGTGTAATATGTAATGATGTATTTCCTGTTGCGCTCTATTTTAGAAATATAGGTCAACAATAACTTTTTGTTTTCCGCCGGCATATTTAAAGGCCATTCCATTCTGGAGATTTTACCTTCATCATCAAATTCAAAATGAGGTGCAAAACCTTCATTAATCTCTTTAAAATAACCTTTTTGAAACTGCATTTCAGCATATTCTTCTTCAAGTTTCCGCAAAATTTCATAGTCATATTCATAAAGAGAAATAACTTCTAATCTTAAAGCGTCATTTTCTATAAGCTCCAAGCCTCTCGATTTTAAGGTCTCGTAGCCGGCGGTATTTTGAATAGATATATAGTCCCTGGTTAAAGAATTATAATAGAACATCAAAGAATCCTGTTCCACCTTTTGTCCCGCAAGTGCATCCTTAAAAAAATGGCAGGCATTTACCCCGTGTTTGTGTCCTAATTTATTTTGTTGAAAGTCTTCTAAATCTTTTTCTAGACCATTAGCAATTTCGATCAAAATCTTTGCCTCAGATTCATTCGCTTTTCTGTTCTCGTTCCAGTTGTTTAAGGCAAACGCAGAAACTACAGCAATAAAAATAGAAAGGAATTCAAAACCGAATTTGCGCCAGTGCTTCAGGTCATTTCTTTTTAATCTACGGGCTACGGAAGCCGATTTTCTTAAAGATATTCGGATTAGTTTGCTCATAATTTATCGGACCAATTTTTTCTGCCAATGGTGCTTCGGTAAATCTATAAAATTATCCTTTTAATATTTTCCAATATATTGATCATCAAAAGAATCCAAATGAAGTAGTTTTAGACCTTGCTTATAAGCAAATGTTAAAGTGTGACCAATTCGGGACCAATTTTGCCCCCTCCTCTGAAAACCCTTTAGAAATGGGCACATCTCGAATTTTGGTCGTTCCCTCCGACTCCACAATCAAGCGCAGCTAAGCTGCGGATTGAAACAGAGAAATCCCGCCAAACATTAGTTTGAGCGGGATTTTGTGTTTTATCCGCCTGGACCGCAGGGACAGTAAAAGCTTAGCTGCATTTGCAGTATGGGATTCAATTGGGGAAGACGAAGTCAACCCCTCCGACTCCACCTACGCCCTCCAGAGCTTTTGGTTTTCAGAAGCGACGGATGGCTTTTTATTTGAAGTCACTTCCAAAATAATGAAACGTTTGAGGGCTTCGGTGGACAAGTCCACCTCTCTCCTCTGGAATAAAACAGGTTTCTTATGGATTTACCTTTTGCTGTATATATCCTGAAATGTGCAAACGGTCAACACTACACCGGCTTCACAGAAGACCTTGAAAAAAGATTGAAAAAACACAGGAACGGTGAAGTTCATTTCACCAAAGATAAGCTCCCGGTGGAACTGGTTGATCTCTCATTATTTCCCGACAAGAAGAAGGCGTGTGATTTTGAAAGGTATTTGAATTCAGGTTCCGGAGCGGCCTTTAGGAAGAAAAGGCTTTTGAAGAAAAAACCTGCCAAGACTTTGTACCTTTCAAGATACTCGAGTAACTCCATTTATGTAGATGCACTTGAGAACCTGAACAGAGAATAGACCCTCAAAAAAAGTGTTTAAATGATCTCTCGCCTGCCATTACTAAAACTCATAAGTTCGAATGGCTTCTGTGGGGGCAAGGACGTTATATTCTTTCCAGTCTTGAGGATTGTAGGTAGTGGTTTTCTCTACCAGCACTCCTTTATTCCCTTTGAATTCCGAATAATCTTTTGCAGAAATGGATTTTGAATCTATCAAGAGGAATTCACTGTTGTAAGCGGTGTCAAACTCCATTGTGAAATCAAATTTCAGTTTCATGCGCTCGCTTCTACTTTTCCCGTTTTCCTTCAATACAAAAGATCTTTTGGCATAGGCATAACTTTTTCCGGAAGATTGTACATATTTTGGAGCGTATTTTCCGTCTTCTTTTTTCTCAAAAATGATCATTCCTTTTCTTTCATTTTCAACAAATTTTACGCCCAGCAAAAATTTCAAGTTGAATTTGGCACCATGCTCCCCTTTAGCCAGTCTGTATTCCGTCTTCAAAACAGCATAGGAGTCGGCAGAAACAAATATTTTTCCAGTGTATTTTCCGCCGCCGCCAAAAAACCCGCTATCGGGCTTGAATGAGATGCGGTAAACCAAATCTCCATTGAAACTCGTGAGATCATCCACTGTGTACTCGTAATCATCAACATTTGTCACATAATCAAAAACAAGTCCCGTTTCACTTCCGCCGCCAATTGCTATAGTCATACCTCCCCGGGCGTCAAAAAGGCTGTCTTTTAAGACATGCGAAATTTGCCCTTGCACATAATTAGTTTTTAAAGAATCATTTGGCTCTTTAAAACTTTCAGAAAGATCTATGGAATCTCCTACAGGAATTATTCCTGTTCTTACTTTAAAAGTATTAGAGGTTCTTAGTTTTTTCCCGACTTGTTCCGCAACATCGCTCAATAGCACCTCCATAGAATTGCTTTTTTCTTCATTTACAAGTTCGGTGGCTTTTTTAATTCTGGTTTTGAAGTGGCCCTTTTCATTTCGCACAACTTCTGCCAAGTAAGCGTCGTAAAAACTGCTGGTTACCCCCTTTGCACTTTTTGCTATACTGTCTATACTTTTATTGAATTCCCGCAGGTTAGTTCTATCTATAAAATCGGCCTTTTTGATCCTGAAGGCTACTTTTCCCGGCGTATTCTTGTTTTCTGAACGGTGAAATACCGTAAACCCGGCTAAAGAACTGTCGTAGTTTTGATAGCGGTTTTGATTTACTCGTAACATAATTTCTTTTCCGGTGAGGTTTTTATCGACCAAAACTACTTCCTTCAGTTCATTTAAATTTTCCTGCAGGTAAACCACACCTCCTTCATAATCTTTTAAACTGATGCTCTTGCGTTCATACCCCATACTCGAGAAAACAAGCGAATCATTTTCAAAAAAATTGCTGATGTTGATACTAAAATCCCCTTCCTGATTCGTAACCACCCCATGACTTTCACCGATTTGAACCGTGGCAAAGGCAATATTTTCCTTACTGGAATTATCGACCACTGTTCCGGACACAGATTGAGCCATCACGGAGGCAGAAAAAGATGTGAATATCAGACTAAAACACAAGCTTAAACGGAATAGATTTTTCATAAATGGTTTTTATTGAGCCGGCTAAAGATAGTAAAACTGACCTCCTTGAACGGCTTTGCTGAAAAAACACTTCTTTTAAAGCCTCTACGGTCGTGGGCCATATCTTTGCCAGTGCCGATCTGGACGTAAATAGAAAAGACCAGTTTGTGGGACAGGAGATCATTTTTGACTCTTCGGAAACTGCAAACCGCCGAAGACTGAACACAGTCACCGGCGATATCGAGCTGCAGTAGACTGCTGCAGTGCTGTTCATCAATCAGGAATTCCGCTTCATTTGGAGCGGAATTTTTTATGTCTTGTTGAACCGGATCTTAGAAAGATCTAATTCAATTTTCGAAATCCTGGTCTTCAGATTTCGGTTTAGGCCTAAAAATTAAGAAGGAACTTTGATCAGGAGTAATGGCAATTTATAATACCTCTTAAAAATGGCATTTTTGAGAGGTATTATAACCGGCAGTTCACCGGGGGATTTCCATCTCAGAGTTTCGAAATTTACCCTGGCATCACGTTAATTGTCAGGTAATAATATTTTATCTGTCTTAAAGTCACTAACTTACGCTAAGCAAACCAACTTTCTCAATGGATCAAACCATTGACCAATGCTCCCGAAAATGTAGAATGAAAATGAAGAAGCGATGGAGAATTTCAAGATGTACTTTTTATTGATCCTGTCATTGGCTTTTAGCAGCTATGCATTACAGGCACAAATGAACAATGACAGGGAGACCGTGGCCAGGGTTTATGATCTGCTACAGACAAGGGGTACAGGCCCTGCTGAAGTTGCCATGCTCACACAAAAGATCCATTGGGCTGAAGTTAGTAGTCCACTCAATGAGCGATACCACATTAGCTTTCCTGCCATCATGAAGAATCAATGGCAGAGCCTGCAATTTCAAGATCTTAATTTCACGGAAATCGAAAAGAATAAGGTCAAGGCAACAGGAACGGTACTGGGCCGACAGCCTTCAGAATGTGGAGTCATCAGCACAGATTTCAGGCATTCCTGGTCCTTACATAACGGGGAGATCGTGGGCTTTTCAGAATAAACGTGGTATAATTTCCGAAGAAAAGGAAAGTCTCAGCTGCCGCTTGTGAGATAGTTGTAAACCGTATCCCAGTCAGGAAATCGTTTTGTGCCGAAGTGGATGTGTTCCCCTTCAAATTCGGCGGCCCCATTTTTAGTGCGATCATCCACCAAAAAATGCCCTTTTAGAAGGTCTTTTCTATGGGAAAGGATGAGCCGTTTGCGACCGAGATCGCCAAAGTGGTTTTCGATCCAGATACGTTTACCGGTAAAGGATTGCGGCAGGCTCCACATAGCTGTCGACAAAAAGAAGATCTCATAAATGTCTGAGAGCTTTTCTACGGCTTCTATAGCGCCTTCTATAGGTGGCAGGTCGTGGTAAATGTCGGGATTGGCATAACAGATCTGGTCGATCCAATCTGACAACGCCTCCTGATCCTGATGTTCCTTAAAATTCTGCAGCTTCGGCTCCAGCTCTCCAATGCGCTTTTCAAAATCGGCCACCACACCGTCCATGTCGAGGTAAAGGATCTTTTTGCTCATACTATTGTTTTACAGCATAAATATAAGCAGCAGGCAGGACAAAAACTGACGTCCCAAGTACGAAGTTAGAAGTACGAAGTTAGAAGTACGAAGTTAGAAGTACGAAATTAGAAGTGCGAAGTTAGAAGTAAAAGGTTGAAATTCTTAGCCACCGATGCACGGATGATCTTCCCTTCTTTTGATTTTTAGGCTTTCCTTCTCTTGGAATCCGCAACTCTTTTATCTTATTCTGCTTTGTGTGCAAAAATCCAAAATTATTCATGATCCTTCCCTACCCCTGTACCCCTAAAGGGGAAGGAGATCCGAAAACTTAAAAAGCCACAGATGTAAGGATGTTCTTCACTTCTTTTGATTTTTAGGCTTTCCTTCTCTTGGAATCCGCAACTCTTCGTGCACTTCTTTTATCTTATTTTGCTTTGTGTGCAAAAATCCAAAATTATTCATGATCCTTTACGACCCCTGTCCCCCTAAAGGGGAAGGAGATCCGAATACTTAAAAAGCCACGGATGTACGGATGTTCTCTAACTATGGATAAATTTTAGCCACGGATCCGAGGACTGAGACTGAGCCCTGTCACTGAGCACTAAGTAAAGCCTCTTCCTGTTTTTCAAGATCCTGGACTACTGTTGCAAGTTCATTGATGATGCTTTCCCCTTTATCCTTATTGTACCACATTTGAAGCTGAGTCTTAAACTCGGCATCGATCTTCCCGAATTTCTCCTTATAGTCGGTCACCAGTTTAGTAGCTGCAGCTGTTCGTGGACCCCAGGTGGTCATCACCTCAAGATCAGGATTTAAAATGATCAGCTTCGGAATGGATCGGGTGCCGTTGGTAAGGAAATGATCCATCAACTCAGGATGCTCGTCTCTTAGAACAACTCTGAGTTCAATATTTTCTGATGCCTCTGCCAGCTTGTTGAGGACAGGTAAGGTTTGTGCCGCGTCCCCACACCAGGATTCGGTGATCAGCAGCCATACCTGCTTCGTTTGCAGTCGGTTGAAAATGGACACCTCAGATTCGGCAAGCTGCAACTTTTTATTCAGCCGCCGGGAACGCTTGTAATTTAAAGCGGTAAAATCCACACGCTCTTTATTGATCTCTCCGGTAGTGCTTTGGGCAAGCACCAGGTCTTCCATGAGGTCCATATATTCCTGATAGGTCAGGGAATTTTCAAGACCTTGAGCCAACTGTTCTCTCATAAGGGGAAATTTTAAAGTGCAATATTAAAGTTCTCCTATGCAGAAAAAAATGATGATCCTCACATTTTCCGCGAGCAAGACATTAACCTCGAATTTTAAATCATTGTTGTCCGATAAAAAAGCGAGCTGAAAAAATCAGCCCGCTAAAATGGTACTTTTGCTTTACCACAAACCAAAGATACCATGAGCAAAAATGCAAATTATATCGGACAGCCTATATTCTCTCAGCTGTTAAATTTCATTCCAAAAAACGTGATCATTACATCAAGAGGTTTAAAACTTATGATCATTTGGTGACTATGCTGTATTGTAGTTTTCATAACTGTCGTTCAATCAGAGAGGTGACAACAGGAATGATGGCCTGCCAGGGTAAACTACAGCATCTTGGTTTATGCGATCATCCTAGAAGGAGCACTTTATCAGATGCTAACAAAAGACGTGATAGTTCAATTTTTGAAGAAATTTACTTCACCTTCTACAGGATGTATCGATCTTCTTTATCGGACAGCCGATCTAAAGGAATGTTAGACAAAAGGTTATTTATTGTTGATTCAAACAATTCAAAGCAGATAATCTGGAATTTCATGCTTTAGAATTGCAAAGGATGAACTGCCTTCGGGAGATATCGCGATCCTGAGGCAGGTGTTGCAACATCTGTCGAATGCGGAAATAAAATGGGTGGTAGAAAAAATACACGATTTTAAGTATGTACTTCTAACCGAGCATCTACCGGACGGAGATTTTGAACCCAATAAGGATATTATCTCGGGTCAGGGCATCAGGCTAAAGAAGCAAAGTGGCGTAAACCTTTACGCACCTCCGTTCAAATTTAAGGTCAAAGAAGAAAAACACTTATTATCTGTTCAATCTCCCGGTTTTGAAGGGGTTTTGGTCACCAACCTGTATAAGGTGAGGTAGAGCCCGCCGGAGGTCAAAACTGGTTTTTTGTTTATGATTTGTTGTTTTGTTATCAAGAACAGATTCTTCATGGCATCTGCTTTCTGCCGAAGCAAATACTCTGTCGGAATGACAATTCCGGTTGAAAGAACTATACGGGAATTTTTAGTCTTTTCTCTTGGTTCTTGCCTCTTGTTTCTCAAAAAAACAAAATTCGCTAAACTACATTT
>JBAVJB010000005.1:0-19057 GCA_049687495.1 Salinimicrobium sp. | reverse complement strand
AATCTGTAGAAGTAATCATCAAAGGCCGTGACCAACCAATCTCTCTAACTAAAGATGAGGAAGGCTACTGGGAAACCGAAACAAAGGACGTAAAACCCGGAGATCTTTATAAATTCAGGTTAGACGGGGAAGATGACTTTCCAGATCCTGCATCCAAAGCCCAGCCCGAAGGCGTGCATTCCTGGTCACAACTTACAGATCCTAATTCCTTTAAGTGGCAGGATAGAACCTGGAAAGGCAGGGAACTCGATGACATGATCATCTATGAGCTACACGTGGGAACCTTCACTAAAAAAGGCACTTTTGAAGCTATAATTGAGAAGCTTGATCACCTGGAGGAGTTGGGGGTAAACACCCTGGAGCTAATGCCTCTGGCGCAGTTTCCCGGTGACAGGAACTGGGGTTACGACGGGGTGTATCCTTTTGCCGCGCAGGACAGCTACGGCGGGATCGCAGGTTTGAAAAAGCTCATCGATGAATGCCACAGGCGCAATTTTTCTGTGCTTCTGGATGTGGTTTACAACCATCTTGGCCCCGAAGGAAATTACATCTCTCAATACGGCCCGTATTTTACCGATAAATACCATACGCCCTGGGGCAGCGCCATCAATTTCGACGATGAGTATTCTGACCAGGTGCGGAATCATTTCGTTCAAAACGCCCTCATGTGGCTGGAGGAATTTCATTTTGACGGGCTGCGCCTGGATGCGATCCACGAGATCATTGACAGGGGCGCCCGGCATTTTTTGAAGGAACTCAGCGAAGAAGTCGACCTACTCGAAGAAAAAATTGGCAGGAGGCTTGTGCTCATTGCCGAAAGTGATCTCAACGACATAAGGATCATCAAACCCTATGAAAAGGGTGGTTACGGCCTGGAAGGGCAGTGGGTGGATGATTTTCACCACGCGGTGCACACGCTGCTCACGGGTGAAGATGCAGGTTATTATAAGGACTACGGAAAAATGGAATTTTTGGCCAAAGCTTTCCGGCAGGCCTTTATCTATGACGGGATCTATTCCAACTTTCGGAAAAAGAGCGTTGGGAACAGCCCGAAAGGGCTTCCAAAAAGCCATTTTGTGGTCTGTATTCAAAACCATGACCAGGTGGGAAACCGGTTGTTGGGCGAACGTTTGTCCCAATTGGTTTCTTTTGAAAAACAAAAGCTTGCCGCCGGCATTATGCTTACTTCAGGCTTTGTTCCCATGCTGTTCATGGGCGAGGAGTTCGCCGAACAAAATCCTTTTCAGTACTTCGTGAGCCACGGTGATAAAGATCTCGTCAAAGCCGTGCAGGAGGGCCGAAAAAGGGAATTTGAATACTTCTTCCACGAAGGCCACAGCGATAAAGCTTTTCCCGATCCGCAGTCGCGGGAAACTTTTGAGGCTTCCAGGCTGAACTGGGACTTCAGAAAAAATGAGCGTCAAAACCTCATTTTTGAGTACTATAAAGAGCTGCTAAGGCTTCGGAAGGAGGGAAATTTTGACCTATTTAGGACTTCAGAAGTAAAAACCGAATTTGATGAGGAGAAAATGCTGCTAAAAGCTACAGCCGCTGGCGAGGAGGAAGACCTGGTGGGCTTCTTTAACTTCGGAAGTGCAGATCTTTCCGAAGCAATTTCCAAAGACATACAGCCAAAGCTCCTTTTTGCTTCCGCAGATAAAAAATGGGGCGGCGAAATGCAGCCCGAAAATCTCATTTTTGAAGCTCAAGTAAACGTACCGAAGGAGTCATTCCTGGTCTACAAGACCTAAAATGGCATTTTTCAACAGCATTTTATTGCTTATCTTTTACAGAGGCTTCAAAAACCAACCATTAAAAACATTGACTAGCTATGAGTAGAAAATATATATGTGTTCACGGCCACTTTTACCAGCCGCCAAGGGAGAACCCCTGGCTAAACAAGGTGGAGATGCAGGAGTCTGCTTACCCTTACCACGACTGGAACCACAGGATCAACGCCGAATGTTACCGAAGGAACTCCGCCTCCAGGATACTTGATGAAAAAGGCCGTATTGAGGCCATTATGAACAATTACGGGTGGATCTCCTTTAACATAGGCCCCACGCTTCTTGCCTGGATGGAAAACGAGACGCCCGAAACTTATGACGCCATCTTACAAGCCGACAAAGATAGTATGGAAGCTTTTTCGGGACATGGCTCGGCACTGGCCCAGGCCTACAACCATCTTATCATGCCGCTTGCCAATGACCGGGATAAAGAAACCCAGGTGATCTGGGGAATAGAAGATTTTAAATCGCGTTACAAACGTTTTCCTGAAGGAATGTGGCTGGGAGAAACCGCTGTAAACACAGCTACTCTTGAGATTCTTGCTAAACACGGAATTAAATTCACCATACTTTCACCTTACCAGGCCAAACGCGTACGTAAGATAGGAGACAAGGAATGGGAAGACGCGACCGATGCGAAAATAGATACCCGCCGGCCTTATCTTTGCAAGCTGCCTTCGGGCAAGGAGATCAATTTGTTCTTTTATGACGGCCCCGCTTCACAGGGAGTGGCTTTTGAAGGCTTGCTTAACGACGGAAAACGATTTGCCGACAGGCTGGAAGGCCTGTTTTCAGAAACCGATGAACTGGAGCTGGTGCATATCGCTACCGACGGGGAGAGCTACGGCCACCACCATAAACTGGGCGAAATGGCGCTTTCATACTGCCTGCATTCCATTGAAGAAGACGAAGATTTCAACCTCACCATCTACGGGGAATTCCTGGAAAAATTTCCGCCTGAATACGAGGTCGAGATCATGGAAGATACTTCCTGGAGCTGTTATCACGGTGTGGAGCGCTGGCGCAGTGACTGTGGCTGTAATACCGGTGGCCATCCCGACTGGAACCAGAAATGGCGGGCGCCTTTAAGAAAGGCGTTCGACAGCCTTAGGGAGAAGCTTGTTAAGCTTTACGAGAAAGAGATGAAACCGTACACCTCAAAACCATGGGAGGTGCGCAACCGCTACATTCAGGTAGTGTTGGATCGTAAAAATGAGAACGTAAAGAAATTCCTGGACGATAATTTTGGAGAGAAGATCAACGAAAAGGATCAAATAAAGCTCCTCAAACTGCTGGAGATGCAATACCACGCCATGCTCATGTACACCAGTTGCGGCTGGTTCTTTGACGAGGTGACAGGAATAGAATCTATGCAGGATATTTTCTATGCGACCCGTGCAGTACAACTTGCAGAGGAGATAAGCGGCGAAGAATATGAGCCCGACTTTATTGAATCCCTCAGAGAGATTCCGAGCAATCTACCAAAATACCAGACGGCATACACGGCTTACCAGGAAAGTGTAAAACCTATGGAGCTGGATATGATAAGGATTGGTGCCCACTACGCGATTTCCTCACTTTTTGAAGAATTTCCCGAAGAGATCAGCCTTTACAACTTTAGTGCTACGGTAAAGACTAGTCATTATTATGAAGCAGGAAAACAGAAGTTGGTCGTGGGCCGCACTGAATTCAGGTCAGATATTACCTGGGAAAAAGTGGACATTTCCTACGCGGTGCTGCACATGGGCGACCATCACCTATTTGGCGGCGTGCGGCCGTTCATTAGCCCCGAGGCTTTAGATGAGCTGCACAGCAAGATCTCCATGTTCTTTGAAAAAGGCAATGTCTATGAGATCTTTAATTTGATGGATACTTATTTTGGAACTCACAACTACTCCTTCTGGCACCTCTTCCGCGACGAGCAGCACCATATTATGGAACTGGTCATGGAAAGGAATTTACGCGATACCGAAGGCGCGATGCAGCAACTGTATGAAAACACCTATCCTTTGCTGAAGACCTTTCAGGAGATCAATATGATGGTGCCGGGCAGGCTAAAAATGCCTGTAGAAATGGCAGTGAACAACAGGCTGATCAAAGAATTTAAGAAAACTGACTTTAGCATAAGAAGAGTGGAAAAACAGCTGCGTTCTGCTGAAGCCATCAAAGTACAACTGGACCTGGTCACGCTGAATTTTCTTGCTGACCAACGGCTTACAGAACTTATGTTTCAGCTGGAAGATGATCCCGAAGATACCAAACTACTGCTCTACATCGACGAATTGCTGGACCTGATAGAAAAATCGGCACTAAATCCTGAAAAATGGGAGGCACAGAACATCACTTTTAGAATAAAAGAAGACTGTTATGCAGATATGCTTGAAAGGAGCGAGGCCGGCAATGAAGAGGCTTTAGAATGGGTGGAGGCTTTTCACTCCCTGGAGGAATCTGTAAATATCGTGGTGAAATGAAAAATCCTGTAGCTACATACCGGCTTCAGCTTTCCCCTGACTTTGATTTTGAGGACCTGGAAGAGATCATTGATTACCTGGACGAGCTGGGGATTTCCACCATTTATTCCGCACCTTTTTTCCAGGCGCGCAAGGGCAGCAGCCATGGTTACGATATTACCGACCCGCTGAGGATCAACAAGCAGATAGGAAGGTTGGACAGGTTCAAAAAGATCAGCCGGAAGCTGCAGCAAAAGGGCATGGGCTGGCTGCAGGATATTGTGCCCAACCACATGGCGTTTGACGGGCAGAACACCTGGCTGCAGGACGTATTTGAGTTGGGCCCGCGCTCTGTGTATTTCAATTTTTTTGATGTCGATTGGAATGATGAAGACCCTAAGCTCATGGCGCCATTCCTGGGAGACCCTTTGGAGGAGGTGCTTCAAAAAGGTGAATTTCAGCTTTTATTGTCCAGCCGAGGCTTTATTTTCAGGTATTATGATCAGCAGTATTTTGCGGCCGCGAGATCTTATGCCGATGTTTTAACGCCTTCGGAATTTCCGGAGTGGCATAAAAGATTCAAGGCTTTTAAGGGTGACGCGAGTGCCTGGATGGAGCTGAAAAACTTTTTCCTGCGTGAAGTGGATCGCGATGCCGACCTGGAGCAAAAGACAGAAAAGCGGTTAGAGCAGATAGATGATTCCAAAGAAGAACTGCGGGCGCTGTTGAAGCGACAGTTTTTCCTGCCGGCGCACTGGAAAGCCACCGAAAAAAAGATCAATTACAGGCGCTTTTTTACCATCAACGATCTTATTTGTTTAAGTATGGAAGACCGGGAAGTGTTTGAAAATTACCACCGGTTCATCTTTCAGCTGTGCGAGCAGAATTTGATCAACGGCCTTAGAATAGATCATATCGACGGACTTTTCGATCCTTTGACTTATGTAAAGAACCTTAGAGAGACTTTGGGTCCCGATTTTTACATCATCATCGAGAAAATTCTGGAATGGGACGAGAAACTTCCAAATCACTGGCCGGTCGAGGGCACCAGCGGTTACGGTTTTCTTGCTGAAGTGAACCAGGTCCTTACCGAAGAAAAGAACGAGCAGCTGTTCACAGAGAAATACCAGGAGATCAATCCGCAGAATTCAGCTTATGCTGAGCTGGTCTATAAACAGAAACTTTTCATTCTGCAGGAAAGGATGGGCGGCGAATATGCTAACCTTTGGGAGCTTTCTACAGAACTCGACTTGTTGGCAGATCAGCAGAAAAATGAAAAATACAAACAGGCGCTGGGAGCACTCTTGGCGGGGTTTCCCGTATACAGGATCTATCCCGAGAGTTTTCCCTTGAACAGGAGGCAGGAAAATATTGTTAAGACTGCGTACCGGTCGGCGCTCGAATTTTATGAAGATCATGAGCAGGAATTGAACACCTGGAAGGCGCTGTTCCTGGGCAAGGCGAAGCGTGATAAAGGAGACATGCTGTATTTTCTCCAGCGCTGCCAGCAGTTCACCGGGCCTTTGGCTGCAAAAGGCGTGGAGGATACGACTTTTTACATCTTTAACCGCCTTATTTCACACAATGAGGTGGGCGACTCTCCCGAGAATTTTGGCCTTACGGTAGCGGGTTTTCATCAAAGGATGCAGCTGCGGCAAAGCGATTTTCCGCTGTCGGTCAATGCGACGGCCACGCATGACACCAAGCGGGGGGAAGACGCCCGTATGCGCATCAACGTGCTAAGTGAGCTGGGAGAGGAGTGGTTTCAAAAAGTGGAAGAATGGAAGGAGATTTCTGCCGACTTTCGAAAAGACGAAAAAATTCCCGATGCCAACGAAGAATATTTCATTTTTCAAATGATCGTGGGGCACTGGCCTTCACAGGATTTTTCTATGGAAAAGCTTCTAAAAAGAACACGCGGCTTTCTTCAAAAGATGCTGCGAGAGGCCAAGCAGCATTCTTCCTGGGCAAAGCCCGATGAAGCTTATGAAAATGCCGTTTTTGAGTACGTGGAGAGCCTGCTCAAAAATGACAAATTCAGGAAATCTTTCCGGGAGTTCCATAACAAGATCAATGCCTATGGCGCCGCAAAATCTTTGTCCCAATGCCTGCTGAAGATCACTGCCCCGGGCATTCCTGATATCTACCAGGGCACCGAGCTCTGGGACTTCAGCTATGTCGATCCCGACAATCGCCGGCCGGTAGATTATGCGCTGCGGAAGAAATATCTGCAGGAAATGACTTCTTATTCTAAAGATGAGCTGGAGGTTAAGCTGAAGCAGCTAAAGAAGGAATTTACCAATGGAAAGATCAATATGTATTGCCTGTACAAGGCGCTGAAATTCAGGATGCGGCAAAAACAGCTTTTTGAAGAAGGCAGTTATGTTCCTCTCAAACTTGCTGCAGAATATGCTGAAGGAGTTGTAGCCTATGCGCGTCAAAAAGGGGAAAATTACGCCCTAATTTTTGCGCCGGCTACGGTCACCAACTTCTTTAATGAGCAGCTGGAACCGAAGCCTGAAGTTGAGGCACAGCAATTGTTTTCTCTTCCCAAAGGCTTTCCGAAGCAATGGAAGAATATCTTTACCGGCGAAAAATTTGAAAATGAGGAGGCTTTTCATCCGGGACAGCTTTTTAAGCATTTTCCTGTGGCCTTGCTCACAAACATTGATGCAGCATGAAGACTGAAAGAAGCAGCGGAATCTTACTACATATCACCTCCTTACCCGGCCCCTTTGGGATAGGAGACCTTGGACCCGAAGCACATAATTTTCTCGATTTTTTGAAGGAAAGCGGGCACTCCTGGTGGCAGCTGCTTCCCTTAACTCCCACCGACGGGATCTACAGCCATTCACCTTACAGCAGTCATTCGGCTTTTGCGGGAAATACGCTGTTGATAAGCCCCGAGCTTCTTGAGGAGGAGGGCTTCCTGGAGCTGAAGGAATTTCCGCAGCCAAAAGAAATGAGTGCCAAAAAAGTCATTTTTGACACCGTAGTAGCATACAAGAACAAGCTGTTTGACGCTGCTTTTGAAACCTTTAAAAAAAGAGGTTTCGAAGGTATGGAATACCAGGAATTTGAGAGCAGGCACGCCTTTTGGCTGGATAATTACTGCCTTTACCTGGCGCTTAGGGAAAATTATGACTATGCGAACTGGGTAGACTGGCCGGCAGAGCTGCGGGACCGCGATCCCATGGCGCTACGAAAGGCAGAGCAGGAGCTGCAGGAGAAGATCCAGAAGGAAAAATTCATTCAGTTCCTTTTCTTTTCTCAGTGGAAAAAGCTTTCTGAAGCTGCCCACGAAAAGGACATCAAACTTTTTGGCGATATTCCTTTCTATATCAATCACGACAGCGCCGACTGCTGGGCAAATCCAGAATATTTCAAGCTGAATGAAGAGAAGCAGCCTACGCACGTTTCGGGAGTGCCGCCCGACCTTTTCAGTAAAACCGGGCAATTGTGGGGAACTCCTGTTTATAACTGGAAGGAGCTGAAGAACAAACATTTTGACTGGTGGGTTACACGATTGCGGCAAAACCTGCTGCTGTTCGACGTGGTGCGGCTGGATCATTTTAGAGCATTTTCTGCTTACTGGGAAGTGCCGGCAGGAGAGAAGACCGCTATTCATGGCACCTGGACCAAAACTCCCGGGAATGAATTTTTCAAGTTGCTTCAAAAAGAGTTTCCCGAAATGCCTTTTGTGGCCGAAGACCTGGGATCTCTGGACCAGCCGGTGTACGACCTGCTGGAAAAATTCAATTTTCCATGTATGAAGGTGCTGCAATTCGCTTTTGGAGATGACAATCCTGAAAATCCATACCTGCCGTATAACCACACTCGCAACAGCGTAGTCTATACCGGTACTCACGACAATAACACCACCTTGGGCTGGTTCAAGAATTCGGGCAAGGCAGAAAAGGAACATCTTAAGGAGTACGTGGGTCGATCTATTTCGGCTCAAAACGTCCACCAGGTGTTTCACAGGCTGGCGTTACAGTCGGTATCCAATCTGGCGGTGATCCCGCTTCAGGATATTGTGGGGCTGGGGGAAGAGGCTTTGATGAACGTGCCGGGAAGCACCGAGGGCAACTGGACCTGGAGGATCACTTCAGAAGAAATGCCTCAAAACACAGAGGAGTTGAGGCATTTGAATAAATTATACGGAAGGTGTGATTGAACTTTTAAGCTCTGTTAACCCCAAAAATAAAGGAGGGTTAAAAGTCCTTTTTTGAAGACCTTCTGTTCAGGTTGAAAACCGGCAGCACTACCCATAAGGTAAGCACAAGCAAGGAGACCACAAGTCCTGTGGCAGTGCCAAAGAATTGTTTGTATACCGCACCGGTGTAGCCCATCAAAGCCGAAATGTCCAGCTTCAGTAAAATAAGAATCCTGGACAGATCTACAGGATTGAACATGGTGGCCACTAAAGAAAATTTGTCCAGCGGATAATCCTCAAAGTACATCAAAGACATCAGGAAAATCCCGTCATAGATCACGGCAAGGAAGAGCCACAACAGGATGGCATAGCTAAATCCTTTGATCTTATTTTCATTGTACAGCGCAATATTAAAGGCCAGAGCAGTAAAAATGAGTGTCAAAAAGGTGCCCGTGACCAGCAGCAGAATGAAATCATAAATGGCCGGTGATCTAAAGAGTCCGTAGAAAACAAACGGAATTCCCAGGCCGAGGATTAGGCTCATGCAAAGGGAAAGCGCCACCCCCAGATATTGTCCCAGGAAGATCGAGCTTCTTTTTACCGGCTGAGCCAGCAGCAATTCTGTAAACTCACGCGAATTATAGTAGTACATGACACCGAAAATAGTCCCGATGAGCGGTACCAGCACGATGATCACATTCATTAAAGTGATCACGGCTTTTGAGAGGTCATTGTTCAGGAAAAGCAGTACGATGCCCAGCAGCAGGTAGAACAGCAGGTAAACGTAGCTCCAGCGGCTGCGCATGAGGTCGAAAAAACTGTATTTTAGGATCTTAAGCATAACTTGAGGTTAAGACAGATGCAATAGCGTGTTCAAAATCGGGTTGGGCAGTTTTCTCCTTCAGCTGGGAAATGCTGCCTTTGAAATAGATCTCGCCTTCCAGCAGGAAAACGATCTCATCTGAGATCTCTTCAACAAAATTCATGATGTGAGAAGTGATAAGGATGGTCTTTCCCTTTTCCTTTTCAGATTTCAGCAGATCTTTTAAGCGCAAATGCGAAATAGGATCAAGACCTGTTGTGGGTTCGTCCAGGATGATGAGCGGACTGTCGAACATGAAAGTCAGCACCAGGTTCACCTTTTGTTTTGTCCCTCCCGAAAGATTGCCCAGCTTTTTATCGAGGAAAGGCTGTAGCCTGAACAGCTCGATCAATTCTTTATCCTTTTCGGTTTTTCGGGCCCGCAGGTCACGTATCATTGCGATAAGCTCCTGCACCTTAAGATTGCCCGGAAAAGTGGCGATCTGTGGCAGGTAATCGATCTCGTTGCGGTATTTCCAGTCGCCCTTGATGTTGCGGCCGTTCAAATTGATCTCTCCTTTATCGGGAATGACCATTCCTAAAATGGATTTGATAAGGGTAGTCTTGCCGGAGCCGTTAGGGCCGAGTACGGCGAAAATTCCGCCGTCGCCGATCTCCAGGCTTACACCCTTCAGGACCTCGTTCTTACCGAATTTTTTATGTAAATCATTTATCTGTATCATGAGCTACAGGTTTCATTTTTGGATGTTCGTCTACCAGGTTATCGGGCGTGAAAACCGGGGAGACCTTTTCTGAAAAATCTATAATGTCAATGAAGAGGCTTCTCAACAGGATAATGGTTTCTGGAGTACGGTTCACGATATAGGAAAACAGCTTTACCGGGCGGTATGGTACGTCACCAATTCCGTCGTGGTTGAGATCGTAGCCCGTATAATTGCTCCAATAGTTGTTCTCAAACTTGTTATCGTTGAGTTTGCTGTTGTAGGAAACATCAAAAGAATTATTCAGGAAATTGTTGTTTTTGAAGCTGTTCTCATAGCAGGCGCCGCGTACCTTGATCGCCCAGCCGTTGCTCCTAAAGTCGTTATCGTGATAATTGATCCTGTTGGAGCCTTCGATATTGATCCCGATGGTATTTTCATCGAATACATTATTGCTGATCTCGGCGTCGTTGATCTCCTTCAGCAACAGGCCAAAAGAAGCGGTTCCCCAGTTCTCTTTAAAGATATTGCCGCGCATCTCGATGAACTTTGAGAACATCACGGCCACGCCGGCGCCATTGTTTTCAAAAACATTGTTGTTATACACATCATTGTTAGAGAACATAAAGTGCAGGCCGTAGCGTAAATTGTTGCGGCTCAAATTGTCGTGAATATTGATCTTGTCACTGAATTCCAGGTAGATCCCGTCTCTCACATTTTCTACGGAATTTCCCGCAACCTCTATATTGTTGCAGTACCAAAGCTGAATTCCGTTGCCCGAATTGTACTCGTTTTCTGCATCTCCAAAAATGTCATTTTTGAGCACCTTTCCGTGGTTGGCTTTTTCGAGGTAAATTCCGAAGAAGAGCCGTTCCAGCTGAAGGTTTTGAAGCAGAAAATCCCGGCTTTTTACCACTCTAACAGCAGCAAAATCTGAAGTATAGCTGGTGCCAACGTTGATGATCTTCAAACCGTCAATAGTGACGCTGTCTGCCTGTATGGTAATGATCTCGCCCTTGTCTTCCCCGTCAATGACGGCACCTTTTTCTCCCAGAATGGTCAAGGGTTTGGTAATGGCGATATTATGCTCCTTAAAAATGCCTTTTTTGACCCTTATCGTGCCGTGAGGTTCTACTGCGGAAACAGCCTCGGAAAGAGAGCGGAATTCACAACTGCTGCACACTTCAAGTTCCTGTGCAGAAAGTAGTTTTACCGGAAGTAAAAGGAGTAAAAAAAGATATTTCAGGTCAGGTTTCACAACTATAGTATTGAATATTTCAAGCCAAGGATGAAACTAAGTTCCTCATCCATCTGGATTCCGTTGTAATTGGCATAGACAGGATAACCGGCTTCGGCACCAAGGCGCAGGTCTTTCAGAAATGATGTCTGCGAAAAAGCAATGTTGAACCCGGCAAAGGCTTTAACCAGCTCTCCTCCGGAATATGAAGCATTGGCAGTAGGGGACATCATAGGATTTAGTTCGGGATCTGCACCTTTAATTCCGTTTGTTGTTGAGCCCATAATTCTGCCTGATAAACTCAGGTTGGTGAGCAGGCGATAAGCCGCCCAGGTGTTCAGCTTGTAAGAATTTCCCAGCCTGTAATCATTGTCATTTTCCCCGGTTCTAAGCGTGGCCATAAACTGCGCTCCCCAGGAGGCATCTTCAAAGGTTTGTTTAAAGGTAGAACCCAGGAGAAGGTCAAAAGTTCCGCTGGAAAGCTGCATAGGATAAGGCAGTCTGGCATTATCGGCCATAGGAGTATCATCACGCCGGTCAATGCTTCCCAGCGGCAGACTGAGTCCGGCATTTAAGTGCAGGGATGTATTCCCAATGCTGAAGATTCCGTAGAGCGCTTGCAGGCTTAGATCACCCCAACCCGAAGATGCTGTAGAAAAACTGGTGTAGACGGGCATTCCGCTCATCAGCATTTTCATTTGCATGTCCATGTCTTTGCTTAAGTAGCTCTGCATGAGCATGAGGGTCAAATTGCTGGAAGGAGCATACATGAGGCCGAGCATGTACATGTTCATGTCCATTTCTTCGGGCGCCATCATATATTTCGCCAAAACATCAGCATTATCCAATTCTTCGGTGCCGTGCTGCAGGCCCTGCATTTGCATGTTCATGTATCGAAAGGAGAACATCAGGCTGCCCTGGTGATGCAGGTGATCTCCCATCACACCAATAGGGGCATGGGCATCGGGGCGCGAATGGTCATGTAACATCAAGCCGGTTGCGGGGCCGCTGAACTTTTCTTGCAGCTGATCCCAGTCGAAGATTTGATCTCCTTTTAGATCTGTTGCCTTTTCTGCAGCTTTTCTCGTTGAAAAGCCGGTAAGGTTTTCGCCCATGGGGCTTTTAATGGCCCTGCTTTGAAGGTAAAAAGCATTCTTAGCCTCAATAAAATTGCCATTGTCGTTGTAATCTGCGATAAAAAGCTGCTCTTTCTTCACGTTGGGGTGTGCAGAAAGATAGTTCATCATGCACTCTATGGAACCAAAGAACAGGCTGGAGTCATGCTGGTCAATTTGAGCAGTATGCAGCTCATCTTTAATGCTCATAGAGCAAAAAGTACAGGAAATGTGTGATTTTGGAAGAGCCTTTTGAGCCCGGGCACCAAAAATAGCCATAAGGCTAAACATTAAGTAAAACAGACGTTTCATATGCTTCAAAAAGTGGATTTTTTATCGCTCTTTATCTGAGACCGATATGTCCGAATTTGTTGCAAGATTAGGACATTTTTTCCTGAAGTTTAGCCTGTACAACAGGAAATCCAGCGAAAACTGACGAAGATCAAGAATAGCAATTCACTGCGCTATCCCTGTAGTATTTTCAAGTTGTTTAACCTCTTCCCATTCCAGGATTTCTCCTCCGAATTCCTGCCTTTTCTTTTCTGCGGCTTCGGAATTTGAAAAAGCGGATAAATTTGCTCCCATCGGGCTGGAAATTTCATCACTTTTGAGGTAAGTGGCTTTTGTTGCATCAATGAGTTCCCCGGGGGCATCAAAATCGGATACCAGGTAAAGCCCAACCGGGATTTCGGAGTGTTCCCTGTCATAATTGAGCATGCATTCTACGGCGTCGAACTTCCTCACCTTTGCCTTTTTGGTAACTATTTCGGCGGCGTGCTGTCGATCTACAATGGTCATACTACAGTAGGCACAACTGTCGTTGCCGAAGTTGATGGGCTTTGGCCCAATTTCACAGGCAATGAACAGTAAGAGACCCGGTAATATCAGTATTATCTTTTTCATCTTCAAAAATGCGTTTTTAGGCGTGCACCTGTTTTCCTTCATGTACAGGTTGCTGCCTGTGATCTATTTTGTATTGGTTTCTTCCCACGAAAAAAGCAACTAAAGTAAGTGCCATTCCTGCAAAAAGCATGTAGGCGCCAATATGAGGGTAGGAGTCTACATCAAAGTTAAGCAATTGCTGATGCCCAAAAAGCGGCGGTTTGTAAGCCATTGGCGTACCATCAGGATTGGTGACCTTGATGATAGCATGAGGGTCGAGGTTCGTACCGTAATCGATCAGCCATTGGTTGAAGTCGTACATTCCAAGCACGCCCAGAACAGACATCAAAAGGAACCAGCCTAAGAACCAGTTAGGGCTAATTTTTCCGAAGAAACCAAGCAACCCGAAGATCACTCCCAGGGCAGCCATTGCACCAATTACCAGGGGAAATACCCGGAATTCCCACATCTCGCTTGGAGTCGGGATCTTTTGCATTCCAATATAGTGGTTGAGCCCATCTATGTTTTGAATATCGAATTCATTCACTCCTTCTATTCCGCTAATGTGAATGTTCATTCCCAGCGGGTCTGGATATTGAGGTGCCCCAAGCATGATGTTCCAAAGAGGAAATTTGAACAGCCCCAGCAGGAGCAGGGAGCCCAGGATCATTATTATTCCGGCTTTTTTCATTTGTAGTGGTTTTTAAAAATAAGGCGGGAGCCTATCCAACCCCCGCCTATATATGAAGCTTGCGCCTCGCTAACTAAGTAAACAACATTTATTCTCCCAGAGACCAGCTAAGCTCTGTATTGGAATTCTTTGGAGAAACCCTTACATAACCCTGCATTTCCTGGTGAAGTGCAGAACAGAAGTCTGTACAATAGAATGGCCATACCCCAACCTGTTTTGGTTCCCAAACAAAGGTTTCGGTTTGACCCGGCATGATGAGCAATTCGGAATTGTTTGCTCCAATCATTGCAATACCGTGTGGTACATCATAATCCTGCTCATGGTTCGTTACGTGGAAATAAACTTTGTCTCCAACTTTTACACCTTCGATATTATCTGGAGTAAAGTGGCTACGGATCATGGTCATATAGATATGCACTTCATTTCCGTCTCTTTCTACTCTCGCATCACTGTTGTTGATAGTGGCATACTTGTGCTCGTTTTCGGCCAGTTTAAAGATCTTCCTGGACTTAGGAGCTACAAGGTCTGCAGGAATTCCGGCAGCGTAGTGAGGTTCTCCTATGGTTGGGAAATCAAGCAACAATTCCATTTTCTCACCGGTGATGTCATACAGCTGTGCAGACTGAGTCACTTCAGGCCCTGTAGGTAAATACCTGTCTTTGGTGATCTTGTTCATCGCAAGCAAATATTCTCCGAATGGCTCGGCAGAGTTTCCGCCGGGGATCATCAAGTGTCCTACTGAGTAGTAAGTCGGTTTGCGGTCTACAACTTCCCAGCTTCCGAGTTTCCATTTTACAACTTCCGAAGAGATAAAGAAAGTGGTGTAAGCGTTTCCTTTTCCGTCAAATTCGGTGTGAAGTGGGCCTAATCCCGGCTGGCTTACAGTACCGGCAAGTACGTCTTCAAATTTTAGGATCGGAATTCCGTAGGCTTCCCCGTCGAATTTCTCGTTCTCAATGGCATCAAGCATTTTAGTGAAAGAGTGTACGGTAAGGTCGGCAGAAAGTTTTCCGTTCCCAACGATGTACTCTCCTGAAGGATCCACGTCACAACCGTGAGGGGATTTTGGAGTTGGAAGCAGGTAAATAGCACCAGGTACTTCGGCAGGATCAACCACGGTCACCTCTTTTTTCATAGTGGTGGTGGCAGTGTGAGAAGCATCATCATAAAGATTGTGAGCATAGTTGGCCGGCATTTTCTTTCCGCCGCCATTGTTCACATACTCTTCGATCTTTTTCCAGTTGATGGCAGCAATAAAATCCTTGTCGTTTTGAGAGGCATTTACCTCAAGCAAAGAGTTGGCTTCTTCGGTATTATAAGTGGTGAAGAAGAACCAGCCATGAGATTTTCCGCGGCCGGGGTGGGAGAGGTCATAGTCAAATCCGGGCATCAATACCTGGAATTTAATGTCCATGTTCCCTGTTTCCTGGTCAACGCCAATGAAAGATAGAGCGCCTTTAAAGTTCCCTTTATAGTCTTTGATAGACATGTCACGCTGCGGAACAGGAACTGAAAAACGGGTACCTGCAACAACATATTCAGTATTCTCAGTAACGAAAGAAGAACTGTGGTTACCGGCACTGTTAGGTACTTCAATGATCTCTGCGGTCTCAAAAGTTGTGAGATCCACACGTGCTATACGCGGAGTGTTGTTCCCGTTTATGAAGACCCAGCGGCCGTCAAGTTTCCCGTTGGTTTGAGAAATATCGGGGTGGTGAGCGTCATCCCATGGCACAAATCCGTGAGAAGTTTCCAGCATTGGCTTGGTCTCTTCGTTGTAACCATAAGCTTTTTCGGCATCCTGAGAGAAAACAGGAATTACTTTAAAAAGTCTTCCGGAAGGAAGCCCGTAAACGGCGAGCTGCCCGCTAAAACCTCCTGAAACGAAGGCATAGTAATCGTCATGTTCCCCGGGGGCAACATAGACCTTTTCGGCAGCACTTGAAGCCAAAGCTCCTTCCTTACTGCCCGATTCTGTCGAATTACAGCTGCTGAAGCCGGTAGCAACGACAACTAGAGCTATTAAACTGTTGAAAATACGTTTCATAAATGTAAAAAATAGTTGTTGATTTTAATTTTTGGGGAGGATCACTTTGTCCACCACATGTACAATTCCATTTCCGGCAGGAACACTGGCTATGATTTTAGCGCCACCAACGTAAACATCATCACCTTCAACAGTCACTTCAACATATTCGTTGTTGGCCTGTCCCAGCTTTTTAAACTTCTTCAGGAATTCTTTGTCATAGTTCCCGGGAGTCACATGATACTTGAGAATATTGGCTAATTGATCCTTATTTTCAGGTTTTAGCAGATTTTCAACAGTTCCTTCCGGAAGCTGGTCGAAGGCTTCATTAGTAGGAGCAAAGACCATCAATGGACCGGCATTCACAAGCGCATTTTCGAGATCTGCGGCCTGTACTGCAGCAACCAAAGTGGTATGATCGTCAGACTGCATGGCGATGTCCAGCACGTTGGGCTGAGATTCGTCGTCTTTTATAAATGCCTGTCCCTGGTTTTTGGAAATTTCGTCAATGCCTGCAGGTTCTTCTGCAGTGGCTGCTGATTTGTTATCGTCTTTACACGATAGAAGAGAAAGCATTACGAAAGCGGTAAGCAGAAATTTTACGGCAATTTTCATATTCTATTCTTTTAGGGTTCTAAAATATTCAAGAATCGCACGGGCCTGCTCTCTGTCCAGTCCCTGGTTTGCCATCGGCGAACCGTTGTGGGCAATAAGCAGCTGTTTGGCGATAGGGTCTTCCTGTATCATCACATCTGGATTAAGGATCATGTTCATGATCCATTCAGGGGACCTTCTTTCTGTAACTCCGGCTATGGCCGGTCCTATGAACTTTTTGTCGGTTTTGTGGCAGGCGGTACAGTTTTGCTGAAAAAGTTCCTGCCCATGGGTGGCCATTGCCTGGTCTATATTCTCATCCAGGTTGACTTCCTTTACAGGGCCAACCCCTTTGTTGTCCATATCAATTGTTTCTGAAGTAGCTGTTGCAGGTTCTTTCTTAGTCTGCTCGGTAGGGGGTTCAGAAAGTTTGATCTGTTCTTTCTCTTCCTTTTTGTCATTGCCGCAGGCTATGGCAAGGGGAAGCATGAGAAGCAAGAGTAATTTGAATGTGATTTTCATAATAAATATTTGGTTTTTGGATGTGATAAAATTACAATTTTTGACTATTAAAAGATAAAAAGAGCTTAAAATCTTTTATTGTATATTTAGTTTTAATGAAATTGATCTAGGACACAAATATCCCTAATAGGTTATTCCGAAAATATGATTGAGATCAGGTTTTACAGATAAGTAATAATTTTCTCCGGAAATGGAATAATCATTTAGCTTTGTACCATAAACTTTGAATTATGCTTTCCAGCTCAAGTAAATATGCGGTGAATGCGGTTCTTTATCTCGCAGTGCATACCAATGAAAACAATAAACTGCGCGCAAAAGAAGTGGCCGAGGCCATAAAGCTGCCGCCGCCATTCCTGGCGAAACTGCTGCAGAATCTTTCCCGAGAAAACATTGTTTCCTCAACAAAAGGGCCTCGTGGCGGGTTTTATCTTACTCCCGAAGGCCAGGAGAGACACCTCATAGAGGTGGTGAAAGCCATTGACGGGGTAGAGAAGCTGGAGGAGTGTGTGCTGGGGCTTAAAAAATGCAGTTCAGAAAAACCCTGTCCCGTACATTTTTCTGTTCAGCCTTTAAAAAGGCAATTTCTAAAGGAGCTTGAAGAAAATTCGATAGCCGATTTTGCCGAAAAAGTAAAAAACGGGGAGACTTACCTTTTCCTGTAAATCTACCCGTTTTCAAGAGGTCTTAAAAATGCCTTTTTAGGACAGCATCATCAGACTCTGTTTGGCGATCTCCAATTCTTCATTGGTAGGGATCACAAAGATCTTCACTTTTGAACCCTGTTGATGGATCTTGCGAATCTCCCTGGAGCGAACACTGTTTTTCTCTTCATCCAGTTCCAGGCCTATAAAATCCATATCCCTGCAAACCATTCTTCTTATTACATTGCTGTTTTCCCCAATCCCTGCAGTAAAGACCACGGCGTCAAGTCCGTTCATAGCTGCGGCGTAAGCACCTATATACTTTTTAATTCGGTAAGTGTTCATATCCAGCGCGAGCTGGCATTGCCTGTTCCCATTTTCGGCTTCGGCTTCTATATCGCGAAGATCACTGTAGCCGGTAAGGCCAAGCATTCCGCTTTTATGATGAAGGACATCACTCACTTCTTTAGCCGTATATCCCAGGTGTTCGATCATGTAAAAGATCACCGACTGGTCGATATCTCCGCTGCGGGTGCCCATGATCAAGCCGTTTACCGGGCCAAATCCAAGGCTGTGATCAACGCTTTTCCCGTTTTCTACCGCTGTCATGCTACAGCCGTTCCCAAGATGCACGGTAACCAGTTTTGTATCCTGCTTCCCAAGCAGCTCATTTGCCTTTTCTGAAACATACTTATGACTGGTGCCGTGGAACCCATAGACCTGGATCTTCTCCTTTTCATAAAGCTCATTTGGAATGGCGTAGTGATTGGCCCTTCCCGGAATGCTCTGGTGAAATGCAGTGTCAAAAACAGCAATTTGCTTCGCGTTCGGGAAAATTTCTTCGGCCACTTCAATCCCTTTCAGGTTTGGTGGGTTGTGCAGCGGAGCCAGCGAAAACAGCTCTCTAATTTTCTCTTTTACCTTCTCGTCGATCACAATAGTGTCAGAAAAGCTTGCGCCGCCATGCACCACCCGGTGACCCACAGCTGCAATATCATCTGCATTTTTGATCACGCCGTTCTGCGGATCCATGAGGTGTTTTGTTACCTCTTTTAGCGCTACAGAATGATCTTTTACCGGCATTTCTTCGGAAGTGGAAAATCCCTCAGACTTGTAATGTACCATTCCTGAATTCTGCCCGATGCGTTCTACCAGCCCTGAAGCCAGCACTTCTTCTGAAGGCATTTTTATCAATTGAAATTTTAGTGAAGAACTTCCTGAATTTATTACTAAAATGTTTTTCATTTTCTTTCTTATTGTTGCTGAAAAATACCTCTCAAAAAAGGCATTTTTCAGCAGCTATATATTAAACCTTAAACCTTAAACCTTGAACCTAGATCCCCTGCGCCTGGATGGCGGTAAGGATCACCGTATTAAATACGTCATCTACCGTACAACCGCGGCTTAGATCATTCACCGGCTTGTTAAGTCCC
>JBAVJB010000004.1:0-6781 GCA_049687495.1 Salinimicrobium sp. | reverse complement strand
GGTCGTAAACCATGATCTCTTCAAAAGAGGAAAGCGCCACTTCTTTTTCGACCATTTCTCCGGAAGATTGCAAACAGTCCGGGGCGTCTTCTTTGTCACAGCCCAGGAGCAGCAGGGCCAGCAGCAGAAAGCCTGCTATTTTTGACATTTTTGAGACCTGTATGTTTTTAGCTCTTCGCATACTACAATCTGTAACCAAGTGAAAATTCTACCGCTTCGGCATTGAACCCGTGCGACCGCACGGTTACCGATCCAAAAAAGTCTTTATAGATCTCCCTTTGCAGGCCTACCCGATTATAAATCTGGTCGGCATAATCTTCATAGGGAAAGTAAAAATAATAACCCAGTTGGGTGATCAATGAAAGTTTTCTAAAGCTTAGCTGGTGCCCCAGGAAAACTCCGGCTCTCTTGGAGTCTTCCTCTCCCGTGGTATTGCCATAAGGAAATGCAACCGACTGGTAATAGATGTACTCTTCAAGCGCGCGCGAGAAGAACAGCTCTACCCCGGCCTGCAGGGTGCTTTTATGGTTCAGCTGTTTATCGGCATAGGCAGAAAGGGTCAAAAAAGGGTATTTCTTGGAACCTATAATTCCGGTAGTGTTCACCCCGCCACGCAGTACGAAGTTATATCTAAAGGGTGCCGAAAATGGCATTTTTGGATCCTTAGGCAAGTACTGCATCTCCCGCTCATGGTCAAATACATAATTTGCCCCTGCACTTAGAGCCAACGTATTGGTACTGCTGTTAGGCGATTGAAAATCGGCGTTGGAATAATGGATCATCGACAAACCCAATTGAAAACCAAGTCCGCCGATCAATTCCTCGAACTGCAGGTTTCCGGTAAAAATGGTCGAGCTCAGGATCCTGGAGCCGTAGGCGTTATTGCGGTAATTTTCATCGGGATCATAAGGATTGGTGGTGTACGCCAGCCCCTGCCCCACCTTGAGCAGTAAATGCCGCTTCAGAAAATAAAACCCAAGGTGTGCATACAACCCATAATTCTCTCCCAAAAACGGGTTTTTGAGGTCCTGGTAAGAAAAAGAAAAACCCACATCTGGATAGTTATACCGCCGCTCCCAGGCCTGCTCTCCATAGGTTCTCCTGTTGAAATGCAGCAGCAAACCCTCGGGGTGCCCCGTGATCAAATGAGAAATATTAGGATTATGCTCCACAATATTCCCATAGAAGTAATTGGCCTCTACCGAATATTTATTCTGGGCAAAAAGCCAGCTTCCCGAAAGCAGCAAAACACAGCAAAGCAGTTTTTTCATGAGGGCCGAAAAATGCCTTTTTTAGGCCGGGTTACCGTTAAGGATAACTTCGGAAGAGATCTCGGCCGTCTTCTCCAGCATCTTGGCTACCGAACAATATTTTTCCAGCGACAGGTCTACCGCCCTTTGCGCCTTGTTGGCAGGAATATCGCCGTCAATGTACACCTTAAGATGGATCTTCCTGAAGACGTTTGGCACTTCCCCGTCTATACGCATGCCTTCCACATCTATCTCAAAGTTGGTCATCTCCAGTTGCTGCTTTTTAAGTATCATCACAATGTCGATGCCGCTGCAGCCGGCAATACCCATCAAGAGCAGTTCCATTGGGCTTGCACCCTGCGGGTTGGCTTCACTTTTGTTATCGAGTTGCACCACGTTCCCGCGTTCATTTACAGTCTCAAAATGGTAGTTATCGTTGAGCCTTTTTAAATGGATCTTCATAAAAATTGAATTTTGGCTAATTTACATAAATTGGGCAGAAGCTGCGCTAAGGATTGAGCGGCTGTTGGAGCTCTCCCGATTTTTATCGGGAAGCGACCCGCGAAAGCCTGACGGTACGCCCGGGGGCGTACCGTAGCGCCCAAAATTAAATACTAAACAAATTGAAAATCAGAATGTTAAACCTATTTTGAAACTTTAAGAGAAGTGTATTAAACATTACTAAAATTCGTGATTTCAAGGACGGGCATGTGTAGTTTTACCGCTTATGTATAACCGCCCGCAGAGGGCCAAAAAAACTTGGATCATGAAAAGATTTTTACTCTTGACCCTGGTGTTGCTGTTTGGGTGCACCGCGGTATCACATGCGCAGTTACAGGAAGGGAACATCATGCTGGGAGCCGATCTTGGCAGCGGACTTAGCACCACCAGCAGCAACGGGCTGTTTGGTTTTAACCTGGGCCTCAACGAAGACTCTGGCTATAACATTGGCATTAGCCCAAAAGTAGGTTATTTTCTCAATGATAATTTCCTGGTAGGCGCGATCGTCAATCTGGGTTACACCAACTCGGCAGGAAGAGACACCGAATCTACCAACACCTTTGTTTATGGGGTACAGGCGCTTTCCAGGTATTATATCGCCCCGTCTGATCTTGATCTTGCAGATGAAGTTCCCGGCGGCCGCTTTTTTCTGGAAACCCATGCCGGGCTGGCCGGCGTCAACGTGCAGCACGGGCCCACCACCAATGGTTTTGCCTTTGGTTTTGGTCCCGGCTATTCTCTATTTGTGAACCGAAGCGTCGCCCTGGAAGGCAGCGTGAAATATAACGGCCTGGCCGGAGGCGGCAATACCGATTATCAACACTCACTGGGCGTTCACATTGGGGTGCAGGTCTTTCTTCCGCTCTCTGAAGCTGAAGACAGGGTCGAGCGCTTCAAGGACTAAAATGATCTCAAAAATGGCTTTTTTGGAAGGTATTCCTTCTGAAAAGGCCATTATTTTTATTTGATCATGCTGAAACTTCCGATCTTTTTAAGCTGAAAAACAGGGGTTATTTGTATGGCTTCAGCAGAATTTTTATACATTTGCCATTGATTTATCACAGGGAATGATTTGACTGATTGCAACCCTTAAAAAATGCTAAAGCAGTGAAAACTCCTCTAGCGCATTCCGTCAAGTTTCCTTTTTAAAATAACCTTTTAAAGAACGAAGAATGCCATATTTATTTACTTCGGAAAGTGTTTCTGAAGGCCACCCCGACAAAGTCGCAGACCAGATAAGCGATACCCTACTTGACAACTTTCTGGCTTTTGACAAAGAATCAAAGGTCGCTTGTGAAACCCTCGTTACTACCGGACAGGTGGTGCTGGCGGGAGAGGTGAAATCTTCTACTTATCTCGATGTACAGCAGATCGCGCGAGATGTGATCAACGATATTGGGTACACCAAAGGCGCCTACAAATTCAGTGGCGACTCTTGCGGCGTGATCTCTTTGATCCACGAGCAGAGTGAAGACATCAACCAGGGCGTTGACCGCGGCAACAAAGAAGAACAAGGTGCCGGAGACCAGGGAATGATGTTTGGCTACGCCACCAAAGAAACTGAAAATTACATGCCGCTGGCTCTGGATATTTCTCACAAGATCCTGGTGGAGCTGGCAAAACTGCGCCGCGAGGAGAAAGAGATCACCTATTTGCGTCCCGACTCCAAGAGCCAGGTGACCATTGAGTACAGTGACGACAACGTACCTCAGCGCATTGTTTCTATAGTTGTCTCTACACAGCACGATGATTTTAACGGGGATGAGAAGAAAATGCTGGAGCAAATCAAAAAAGACATTATTGAGATCCTTATTCCGCGGGTGAAGAAGCAGCTGCCCGAATATGTGCAGCAGCTGTTCAATGACGACATTACTTACCACATCAATCCTACCGGGAAGTTCGTGATCGGTGGGCCACATGGCGACACCGGCCTTACCGGAAGAAAGATCATCGTTGATACCTACGGCGGCAAAGGCGCTCACGGGGGCGGGGCTTTTTCAGGAAAAGACCCGAGTAAGGTGGACCGTTCGGCAGCCTATGCTGCCCGTCACATCGCAAAGAACCTGGTTGCTGCCGGCGTAGCCGACGAGGTGCTGGTGCAGGTGTCCTACGCGATTGGAGTGGTAGAACCGGTTTCGCTGCTTATTGACACCTTTGGTTCAAAGAATATCGAGATGAGCAATGGCGAGATCGCCAAAAAAATTCGGGAGATCTTTGACATGAGACCTGCGGCCATTGAAGACCGACTCAAGCTAAGAAATCCTATCTACAGGGAAACTTCTGCTTACGGCCACTTCGGAAGAACTCCGCGCAAGGAACGCAAAGTATTTGAAAGTCCGTACAACGGAAAAGTGACTCACGAGGTAGACCTGTTTACCTGGGAAGAACTTGACAAAGTGGACGAGGTGAAAAAAGCCTTTGGCCTTTAAACCCTTCAAAAATGACAAAAAACGCTTCTCTTTCGGGAAGCGTTTTTTTTGCTTCATTTTCCGGGAATTCTCAAAATTTATAGACAAACCCCAACTTGTATTCATCTCGGCTACTTGAAAAAGTGAGCTGCATATGTTCCCGCTCATAGGGAGTGGTAAAGATCAAACTGCTGCCTATTCCCACTACTGCTCCCGCCAGGATATCATAGCCGTCGTGCCTGGTGGCGTTGATCCGACTGTATGCAGTCCAGCCTGCCAGGGCATAAGCCGGAATACTGTACTTCAAGCCATACCTGAAGTGAATGAAGGAAGCCGCCTGGAAGGTCACCGAAGTGTGTCCCGAGGGGAAGGCCTGTCCGCCGCCATTAAAGGGCCGGCGCTTGTTTATCCCATACTTCAAGGCAGTGGTAAGAGCCAAATTTGTCGCAAAACCTTCAGCCATTTGCCAAAAGCCTTTCTTGTCCTTCATCACCAGGGTGGTGAGCGCGGCAGAGGTGGGCAAAGCCACCAGCAGCACATCTCCGCTGGTTTTTACCGCGGGGCTTTTTGGCTCGATGAGCTGGGCCTGAACATTAGAGGGGAAGCTGAGCAAATAACCCAGCAGCAGGATGAAAAATGTCTTTTTTAGTTTCGGAAGGGCAGATTCCTCCTCATGAGATCTAAAATGCATTTAAAAAAATTTATTAATACTCGAAAGTAGTGGTTGTGCAGGACTTTAAAGAAAAGCTCGTTCTAAATCTTTATTAAATGCTTCTGAAGCTTTGGTTAAAGATCTTTAGCGGCAAAGAGGTCAAAAGCTATTGAAAAGGATGAAAAGTGCTTCGGAAAATATTTGCCGTCTTCAGGCTTTGAGAAAGCTTTAACAGGCTTCCTCTTCTATAATATCTACTTTTAAAAGGAAAACTAAAATTCTGCCTATGTCGCTCTTCGGAAAAGTTAAGAATACCGTTAAAATGCTTAAGAATATAGATCTTGACCAGCTCGCAAAGATCAATGAACAGATCGATCTTACCGAGGCTATGGCTGCGCTGGGAAACCTGGATGAGAATCAGCTGAAGGGCCTCATGAAGATGCTTAAGACCAAGCGCCGAAAGGGCCAGCACGACCTGCCGCCCATCGACGGCGATTTCTATAACCTCGACCTTAAGCTAAGCCCTGAGCAGCGGGAGCTGCAGCTCAAAGTCCGCAATATGATGGAAGACGAAGTGCGGCCGCTCATCAATGACCACTGGAACAGGGCCAAATTCCCATTTTTAGTAATCGAAAAGTTCAAGAAACTGGGCATTGCCGGCGTGCCTTACGAGGGCTACGGCTGTCCTAACCTTCCGTTCCTTATGGAAGGTATCATTGCCCAGGAGATCGCCCGGGTAGATGTGTCGATCTCCACCTTTTTCGGGGTGCACAGCGGGCTTGCCATGGGTTCTATCTACCTCTGCGGAAGTGAGGAGCAAAAGCAGGAGTGGCTGCCGCAAATGCAGAGGTTGGAAAAGATAGGCGCCTTTGGCCTTACCGAACCCAACGTGGGCAGCGGCGTGGCCGGCGGCTTGGAAACCACCTGTAAATTTGACGGGGAGAACTGGGTGATCAACGGTGAGAAAAAATGGATAGGAAATGCCACTTTTGCCGATGTAGTGGTGATATGGGCCAGAGACGAGGACAGCAACCAGGTGAAAGGATTCCTGGTAAGAAAGGGCAATCCGGGTTTTAAGGCCACAAAGATGCGGGACAAGATGGCGCTGCGCATCGTACAGAACGCCCTTATCAAGCTTACCAACTGTAAAGTTCCCGAAAGCGACCGGCTGCAAAAAGCCGATTCCTTTAAAGATACGGCCAACGTGCTGCGCATGACTCGTGCCGGAGTGGCCTGGCAGGCCGTAGGTTGCGCTCGTGGTGCGTATGAGAGTGCACTTAAGTACACCAAAAAAAGGGAACAATTTGGACGACCGATCGCTTCTTACCAGTTGATCCAGAATCATCTGGTAGAGATGATCTCCAACCTTACCGCTATGCAAACCCTTTGCTTCAGGCTTTCGGAGCTGCAGGATGAAGATCTGCTTACAGATGAGCATGCCTCCCTGGCGAAGGTCTACTGCAGCATGCGCATGAGAGATGTGGTGAGTAGGGCGCGCGAGGTCATGGGTGGTAACGGCATCCTGCTGGAATATGACGTCGCCAGGTTTGTCGCCGATGCCGAAGCCATCTACAGCTACGAAGGCACCAAAGAGATCAACTCGCTCATCGTGGGCCGGGCCATCACCGGCTATAGTGCATTTGTAAGTTAGGGATTGGGGAATGGTTAATTGATGATTAGGGAATGGTTAATGGATAATCGGCGATTAATGGTTAAAAATGCTATGGTTTTTAGGTGATAATTGATCATTTTTTATTAATCATTGAAATACACAAAAATGTCATTATTGATCATCAGTCCGGGAAAGAATACAGAAGTTTGGAAAAAAGCTTTACAGGAACAGGATCCCGAGTTGGTGATCGAGATATATCCCGAGGTCAGGGATCCCGAAGCTGTGGAATTTGCCCTCACCTGGCAGCATCCTCATGGCTCGCTGCAGGAATATCCCAACCTCAAGGTGATCGCCTCTA
>JBAVJB010000003.1:0-18361 GCA_049687495.1 Salinimicrobium sp. | reverse complement strand
CAAGCACTTCCTCCACACGGGAGGCTTCAAAAACGCGGTCTATGGTACTTTTTGAGATCAACTTTTACTGCGGAAAATTTTTCAAATGTAAGGGATATAAATCCAAAAAAGAAGAAAGGAATCTAGTCGCAGAAAATTCACAGTTGAATAAAAATTTTAAATGAAAAGTTTTAAAGGTTTAAAGTTGGAGATCAGCAGGATTTCTGCGACTGCCCCAGATCATAAGAACAAAAATTTCATCGGGAAAATCTTCGTAAAATATTAGATAATCCTTTACAACATAGTATCTCACCCCTTCCAGAGTAATAGATCTTCCTGGTTCTGGATTCTCAGCAATCTATTTTACTGCTGCCTAAAAAATCTGGAATAATTTTCGGCTATGAACTTTCGATTTATTCCTTTTATTCCAATATTCCAGAATCTTTCTTCTATCTTCTCTAGCACAAAGGGAGCAAATTATTTCTTCAGCCATTGTTGAATTTCCCGATCTACTTCTTCATTACCTAAGAATTCACCTTTTCTATACTGTTCTCTTGCCTCTTCTATAGCTAAAATTTGCTCCTCGTTTATAATGTATTCTTCCTTCTCCCTGGAAGTGAGAATTTTATAAAGAACCTCAAGCAACTGCACATTCTCCACCTGCTTTATTTCTGCAATCAATTTTTCTTTAATTTCCGGCTCTTTCATCTCCTGTCAATTTCACTGATTTTACTTCAAAATTTCCCGATTGGTTTAATAAAGATACCCAAAAAAAGTACAGTTATTTCCAGGACAAATAACGGCCATTTCAGGAACTAATTAATTCAGGTCAAACCTAAGACCAACAGAAAAATTGTGTCGCTCGGGGTTTGGATCTTTAAAAAGCGGTTGCAGGTCGTACTTCACATACAGGCCGGTAGAACCCCAGCCCAGGTAGCCGCTCACCCCGTATACGAAGTCGTTGGTATTGTAATCTCCTTTCAGCTTTTTCTTTACATTATCACCATCCTCCTTGTACTTGAGCTTTTGACGTTCGCCAATATTGAACCCTGCGTATCCTCCAAGCCCCACTTTGAGGTGATTGGCAGTCGAATACCATACGCTCCTGTCAGATTCTATCTTTCTTGACGGCCCGAATTCAAAGTGCACCGGGAAAACCAAATTGTCTGTTCTGAATTTCGATTTATCCAGGTCCAGCGGATACTCCACCAGTTCATTCAATCCGTTGTTATCAACAAAATATCGATTATCTGTTGGCTTCAAGCCGTTGAACTGGAATGAAACTCCGTACCTCAAGCGCAGCCAGTTGGAATTCTCAAAAACGCGGGTTTTCCAGGCCAGTCCAATTTCGAAGAAACGGCTGCCGCCTGCTTCAAAATCTGAATCGTTCATCGCCTGCCCGTCGGTAAGGGCGTTGTTAAAACCTGCGGCAAGCACCAGGTGCATACTTGTCCTGCTGTAGCGGCTCTTGTGCCAGTCCCGGTCTTCATCCTCATTTTCCCATTCGTCATCAGATTCCCACTCCCATTCCACTTCATTCTCGTCTCTCTTTAAAAGGGCGATCTGGTTATCGATGATGCCTACCCGGTTCTTGATGTTTAGTGCATGCTTTTTTGCAGCCTCACCCTTAAGTTTTTCGGCCTCTTCCCAGCCAATTTCCTTCTTCTCAAACCTTTGATTAATGGCTTCGACCTCCTTTTTAAGAGCTTCCTTCTCTTCGGAAATGATCTTTTCCTTTTGCTTTTCCAGTTTTTCGATCTTGGCCTGAGCCTCTTTCTGCTCCTCCTGCGCCTGCAACGGAACAGCAAAGGTGAACATCATTAAAATGCTGAATAATAGAGTAACTTTTTTCATGACTTTTGTTTTTGGTTTAGCGCTTCTCTGCCCCTGCCCAAAGGAGAGGCAAAAAAGCCTTTTTTGATGATTGATGATTATTTACTTTAAAAATTCCTGTTTGCCACTGCGGTCTTGGCTTTAACCAGCCCTTCCTTGATAACCTCAAAGACTTTGTCCCTAAACGACTCCTCCAGCTCGTCTTCCACCTCGTTGAGCAGCTGTCTAGAGCTAACGCTGCTTTGCGCATAGGCAGGATCTGCTTCAATTTCTGCGGAAGCAAGCATTAACAAGGCTTCAACTTCGGCATCACTGACTTCTGAAGGTATTTTTTTCTCTTCGGAAGTTTGCTCCTGAATTTTCTCAGGTTCCAAAAATGCCATTTTTGAAGCCTCTTCGGGAGCCTTTGTTTTTTCAACTTTTGCAGTAGCCATAGCTAAAGTTTTATTCGACCTTTTCTGCGGAAGCTGCTGTGCTTTGGGTGCCTTTTCAGCCTGGACTTCTTCGGGTTCCACTTCTTCAGAAGCGATCATTTTTTCCTCTTTTTGAGGAATCAGATTTTCCTTATTTGGCTGCATCACCGGCTCCGGTACTTCTTCAACAGGTTCGTTTACTACAGCAGGAGTATTCGTTACCACTGATTGGTCGCCAAAAAAGGTTCCCAGGTAGAAAAAGACCACTGCTATAGCCGCCGCCGCGCCTATCCACCAGAAGTTAAACCTCTTCTTATCTTCCTGTGCCTCGAGCCGCTGTTCCAGCTTCTCCCAGCTGCCTGCAGTAGGAGTTATCTCCCTTTTTTGCAGCTGCTCTTTGGCCTGTTCTTCAAAATTTACCGGTTCCATAACCTGTGTTTTTTTCGTTCTGTAATTTCTCCTGCAACAGCTTCCTCGCCTTGAAAAGCTGAGACTTGGAGGTGCCTTCGGTGATCTTCAGCATATTCGCAATTTCTGAATGCTTGTAGCCTTCAATTGCATAGAGCACAAAGACCATCCTGTAACCTTCGGGCAGGTTGTCGATGATGGACTGGATGTGGGCCGCGTTCAATTCAGAAATAAAGGGATCTGAAAATTCTGCCGTCTCTGCGATCCGCTCATCCTGGAACTCCACTTTTTTCTGTGTCCGCAGGAAAGAGATCGCTTCCCTTATCATAATTCGTCTCATCCAGCCTTCAAAGCTACCCTCATGCCTAAAGTCCTTGAGGTGCTTGAACACCTTAAAAAAGCCATTAAGCATCACCTCTTCGGCGTGGTGAAGGTCTTTCACATATTGCCTGCAAATGCTCAACATCTTTGGCGAGTGCAATTCATACAGCTTCTGCTGCGCTTCGCGGTTGTTCTTCGCGGCACGTTTTATAAGCTGAGATTCGTTCTTAAAGAGTTGAATTACTTTCACTCCTGTAATTTTTAAAGGCCTTCTATTAACATAGACGACAGGTTCCTGAAAAAGGTTGCCTCGGCGACAAATTTTTTTCAAGAAAGAAGTAAAAGTATGATTTTTAGATGGTAGAAAATAGACTCTGCTGTATTGTTAGTTGCAGGTTGCGCCGCCAATTCAATCGAAATTGGAATTTGGAGATTGGTGCTTGTAATTTTATTTGAGCTATTTTTTCCTCTCGATCACGTAGTTCACCATGAGCACGAGGGAATCTTTGTATGGAGAGTCGGGGTATTGATCCAGCAAAGCCAAAGCTTCCTGCTGAAATTTCTTCATTTTTGACACCGCGTACTCCAGCCCGCCCTGCTCCTTTACAAAGGCAATGACTTCGTTGACACGCTTTTTGTCCTTGTTGTGTTTCTTTACTGAATTGATCAACCAGACCTTATCCTTATCTGAAACCTTGTTCAGCGTATAGATCAACGGCAGGGTCATTTTTTGCTCTTTGATGTCAATACCGGTTGGTTTGCCTATGCGTTCATTTCCGTAATCAAAAAGGTCATCTTTGATCTGGAAAGCCATTCCAATAAGCTCCCCGAATTTCCGCATTTTCTCCACCTCTGCAGAATCGGGTTTTACCGAGGCTGCGCCAAGGCTGCAGCAGGCTGCAATAAGGGTGGCTGTTTTTTGCCGAATGATCTCGTAATACACCTTTTCGGTAATGTCAAGCCTCCTGGCCTTCTCGATCTGCAAGAGTTCTCCCTCGCTCATCTCGCGTACGGCAACCGAAATGATCTTAAGCAGATCAAAATCATTGTTGTCAATAGAAAGTAAAAGTCCTTTTGATAACAGGTAATCTCCCACAAGGACGGCGATCTTGTTCTTCCAGAGCGCGTTGATAGAGAAAAATCCGCGGCGGCGGTTGGAGTCATCCACCACATCGTCATGCACCAGGGTGGCGGTATGAATAAGTTCGATCACTGAGGCTCCGCGGTAGGTGCGCTCGTTCACCTTTCCTTCAGAAACCATTTTGGCGACAAGGAACACGAACATGGGCCGCATTTGCTTCCCCTTTCGGTTAACGATAAAATGGGTGATCTTGTTGAGAAGGGCAACCTGCGAAGACATTGACTCAAAGAACTTTTTTTCAAAAAGCTCCATTTCCTGCTCAACGGGAAGTTTTATTTTCGAGATTACCTTCATTGGGCGGCTAAGATAATTAAAAACTTATTCTTATTTAACAGAAAAGGCCTGATGGAGATCATCTCCTCAGGCCTTTTCTGCTGCTTTTTAAAAGCTTTATGACTTATTCGCCAGCTGTCCGCAGGCGGCATCTATATCTTTTCCGCGGGAGCGGCGTACGGTTACAGTGATCCCGTTCCTTTCCAGTTCCCGAACATACATGTCCGTAGTTTCCGAAGGCGCCTGCTTAAAATGATCGTCCCCGATTGGATTGTATTCGATCAAATTGACCTTGCAGGGCACATAATTCGCGAATCTTACCAGGGCGTCCACATCCTTTTTGCGGTCGTTGATGTCTTTCCAAACCACATACTCATAGGTGATGCGGCTTTTGGTCTTCGCATACCAGTATTCCAGTGCTTCTCTAAGATCTTCTAATGGGAAGGTTGCGTTAAACGGCATGATGGAGGTCCTTACCTCATCTATAGCTGAGTGCAGGGAAACTGCCAGTTTGAACTTCACTTCCTCATCGGCCATCTTTTTTATCATTTTTGGCACCCCTGAAGTCGAGACCGTTATTCGCTTTGGCGACATGCCCAAACCTTCGGAAGAAGTGATCTTCTCAATCGCCTTCAGCACATTGTTGTAGTTCATGAGCGGCTCACCCATTCCCATGAAGACGATATTGGAAAGCGGCTTATCAAAATACAACCTGCTCTCATTATCGATGGCCACCACCTGATCGTAGATCTCATCAGGATTCAGGTTACGCATACGCTTCAGCTTGGCAGTAGCACAAAACTTGCAGTCCAGGCTGCAACCCACCTGAGAGGAAACACAGGCTGTGGTGCGGGTTTTCGTAGGGATCAAAACTGATTCCACCGTAAGATCATCATGCAGTTTTACGGCGTTTTTGATGGTGCCGTCACTACTGCGCTGCATCTGGTCCACCCGAATATGGTTGATCACAAAATTCTCATCCAGCATTTGACGTGTTTCCTTGGAAATATTGGTCATATCTTCAAAGGAATGGGCGCCTTTACCCCACAACCACTCGTAAACCTGGGTTCCGCGAAAGGATTTGTCCCCCTGCGAAACAAAGAATTGTTGCAGTTGTTCTTTAGTAAGTGCCCGTATGTCTTTCTTTTGGTTTTTCACGCTGCAAAAGTAATGAAGTTAATTAGATTTAAATGATCTTCTAAAATGACATTTTTGAGGATCGATAAGTGTGATTTACAAAAACTTAGCCACGAATCCTCGAATGATTTTCTTTAGGCTCAAACTCGTTTAAAAAACAAAACCTACAAGGTCAAGAAAAGACCTTGCAGGTTTGTTATTTTCACTGTTCACTGCTCACTGCTCACCGAGCACAGACCACTAAACTAGAGGATCAACATCGCGTCCCCGTAAGTGTAGAATTTATATTTTTCCTTCACCGCTTCAGCATAAGCCTTTTTCATGAACTCATGACCGGCAAAAGCTGAAACCATCATCAACAAGGTTGATTTTGGAGTGTGGAAGTTGGTGATCATACAGTTAGCGATGCTAAAATCGTATGGAGGGAAAATAAACTTGTTAGTCCATCCACCAAATTCGTTTAAAGTCCTGTTCGAGGAAACAGAGCTTTCCAAAGAACGCATCACGGTAGTACCAACAGCACAAACCTTACGCTTTTCAGAGATCGCTTTGTTGATAGTATCAACGGCAGGCTTTTCAATGAAAGCTTCCTCGCTGTCCATCTTGTGCTTCGAAAGGTCTTCCACCTCAACAGGGCTGAATGTTCCAAGGCCAACGTGCAGAGTTACTTCAGCAAAATCGATTCCTTTGATCTCAAGACGCTTCAGCAGGTGCTTAGAAAAGTGAAGTCCGGCAGTTGGTGCCGCAACAGCTCCTTCTTCCTTAGCATAGATCGTCTGGTAACGCTCCGAGTCTTCCGGCTGTACATCTCTTTTGATATACTTGGGAAGTGGAGTCTCACCAAGTTCTGTAAGTTTATTTCTGAATTCTTCGTAAGAACCGTCGTAAAGGAAACGAAGCGTTCTTCCGCGGGAAGTAGTGTTATCAATAACTTCAGCCACCAAAGATTCATCTTCACCAAAGTAAAGTTTATTCCCGATCCTGATCTTTCTGGCAGGATCAACCAGCACATCCCATAGACGGGTCTCGGCATTCAATTCCCTCAGCAAAAACACTTCGATACGAGCACCGGTCTTTTCCTTGTTTCCGAAGAGACGCGCCGGAAAAACCTTGGTATTGTTCAATACCATCACATCATGCGGCTCAAAATAATCGATAAGATCTTTGAACTGCTTGTGCTCAATAGTCTGATCTTTCCTGTTCAAAACCATTAGACGAGCTTCGTCACGGTTTTCAGAAGGATATTCGGCCAACAGTTCCGGCGGAAGATCAAAATTGAAGTGCGATAATTTCATTCCCATATGTAAGATAGATTTTAAAAGCTGCAAATATACAACCTGCAGATAGGGGTTGTCAAGTAAATGCAGGTTTATTTGATAAAACTGTTAGTTTGGTCGGCCAAAATGCCTTCTTTATTTGAAAAATTTCAGTCTTTCTGAAGATTTTTTACAGAAAATCCTACTTTTTCGAGCTCTTCCCAATATCCCGGAAAGGATTTAGAAACCACCTCAGCCTCCAGGATCTCCAGCTGAACTTTTGTTGCCAAAGCAGCAAAAGCCAGGGCCATCCTGTGGTCATTATAGGTCTCAATTTTTATACCAGTTTTGAGCTTTTCTGAAGGAGAGAATTCCAGCGTGTCTTCTGAGATCGCCACGCTGCCGCCAAACTTCTCCATCTCGTTCTTGAGCGCCTGCAACCTGTCGGTCTCCTTGATGCGCAGTGTATGCAGCCCGGTAATTTTACACCGAATTCCCAACCCAAGACAAGTCACAGCAATGGTTTGTGCAAGATCGGGCGAGCCGGAAAGATCGAGCTCCAAAAATGTCATTTTTGGGACTTCTTCTTTTTGCAGCAGAACCTTATCTTCCACGAAGGTGGTTTTCACTCCTAATTTTCTGTAGATTTCCGCTACAGATCTATCTCCTTGCAGGCTGTCTTCTCTGTAGCTGCTCAGTTTGAACTCTGCTTCCTCACTCATTGCAGCAATGCTGTAAAAATAGGAAGCCGAGCTCCAGTCAGATTCCACAGTGAGTGCTACGGAAGGAATTTCTTCAGCAGGGGGAATTTGAATAATATTATCTTGAAAACGACCTTGAATTCCGCAGCCCTCCAAAAGCTTTAGCGTCATCAAAATGTAAGGAACCGAGGTTGCATTACCCTGCAGAATGATCTTTAGCCCGTTTGGCAGCGAGGGTGCGATCAACATCAATGCAGAAATATACTGGCTGCTAATGTTGGCCTGCACGCTTACCTCCTGTTGAGTAATTTTCTTTCCCTCGATTTTCAAAGGAGGATAACCTTCGTTTTTAAGGTAGCTGATGTCTGCGCCCAACGCTCTAAGGGCCTCTACAAGAACCTTCACAGGCCGCTCCTGCATTCGGCTGCTGCCCGTAAGCACCACTCTCCTGCCCTCTCTTGTTGCAAAATAGGCGGTTAGAAATCGCATCGCGGTACCGGCGTGGTGCACATCCACGACTTCTTCTATTGAAGAAAGGGCTTTTTGCAGCACCCGCGTATCATCGCTGTTAGAGAGATTTGTGATCTCCAGCTGCGGAAAGAGCGCCTGCAGAATAAGCAAGCGGTTAGATTCGCTTTTTGAGCCGGTAACGACCACCTTTCCCGAATGCTTTTTCAAGCCGGCCGATAGTTGAAGATCCATCAGCGACTTTGAAATTCTTTCCTGCGGCTGGTCATGTAGATCGCATAGACTACAGAAATGACGATCTTGATGAGGAAATAGTTCACCCATTTTCCATCTGCCCATTCATCTTCGTAGATCTTTGCGAAATCACCCGAAAAAATGGCCTGAAAATGTGAGATAATGAGGGTCATCCCCACGAAGATCACAAAAAATACCAGGGCCAGCTGAAAGACCTTTACCCAGAAATCGGGGCTTTTAAAGTTCTCTAAAATGCGCATTATTGAAGTTTTTCGTTGTTCTTATGTCTGTCCTTATCCCTTTTGGTCTTCAGGTCCAGTTTTTTATCAAAAGCCTTTTGCAGGTCAATGCCTGTTTGGTTGGCAAGGCAAAGCACTACAAATACCACATCTGCCAGCTCTTCGCCCAGGTCTTTGGCCTTGTCGCTCTCTTTCTCGCTTTGTTCGCCGTAACGACGGGCAATGATTCGCGCCACTTCGCCCACCTCTTCGGTGAGCTGGGCCATATTGGTAAGTTCATTAAAATACCGCACACCGTGTTCCTGTATCCATTCATCAACGGCTTTTTGTGCATGCTGCAGATCCATATCTTATTTTTTTAGCAGGACTATGGCTTCTGCCTGCTTCTTTAACATGTTAGCAAAAAAAGCTTTTAAAGCAGCATACTCCTGTGGTGGATAGACAGTTGTGTTAAGATCAAACGCGGATTCCACCCTGATCATGTTCCTGTCCTGTACTGCGACAAATTTATAAGTTCCCGCGCCATTGTTCAAATCATAAGCAATACTTTCGGGAAGAAATTCCACTTCATATCCTTCAGGGATCATAAGATTCACCATTTTCTTTTCTGAAGAAGGGAAATCAAAGAAAATAGGGTATTCCCTTAGTTCGGCTTTAAAAGGATTTTCTTCTTCAGCAAGGAAGAGCAGTGGCTTTAAATAGACCCTTTCATTCAGTTTTTCAACTGCATCAGGAATTTCAAACGTAAAGCTTTCGGTAATGTCTTCCCCTGTTTGCTCCTCGTTCTTCTTCAGCAGCCCTGAGATCCTGATATTGCCCTGTTCCTGTTCAAGTTCCTGCAAGTATTGTTCTTCATCCATATTCAGAAAATCGTCTCTGAACTTCTTTGCATGCAAACCAGTGAGCAAACGTGTAGAGCGCCCTTTCAAATGAAGCTCTTCGTCAAAAACATAATTAAGCGTTTGCTGATCTTCAGAAGGGGCAGCCGGCATAATGTCTACCCACCGTGACTTTCCTTCTTCCTCGAGAAGCCTGCCCTGCCAGTTACGCGCACGCCCGGGTAACTCCCCGACCCCTGCGGTCTTTTCGGTCGCGTCCAGAAAAAGGAGTTGTCCGGGAGAAACTTCTACCGCACTTATGACATAGTTGAACCCCAAAAAGGTGGGAAAAGTAGGAAGTCCATGATCCCGGGTACTCACCAGCACCGGGTAAGCCTTTAAACCGGAAGACTTTAAAGCTGCAGTAAGCGCGAGATTGACATCGGCTACGTTGCCACTACCATTTTTCCAGGCTTCCTTTACGCCTTCTTCAGGATAATAACCGTGGTTGCCATTCCATGTAACTTTTTGCTTTACACGTGCAAGAATCGCATTGATCCTGTCAAGAGGAGCTGAAATCTGTTCTATCGTCTCCTGTTCTTTTTCATCAAGCAGTTTTCTTTTGTCAAGCCTCGAATACTCTTTGTTATTAAAGACTCTTTCAGCTACATCCTCCCAGCTCATGGTGTATTCCCGCATATCTACTTCTGGTATTTTCGATGTCTGCAGGTCCCAAGCAATAAAAGCGCGGTAGTTGTCAAGATCATCTACATAACCTTCCTTTTTTAGAGCGGGAATATTTTCGGCATTGATCTCATAGACGTTTTCTTTAATTACATTATTCATCCTGGCAAAGCGCCCGTTCTTGAAATTTTCTACTGTTTGCCTTACCGGAAGCTGCAATGGCGCCCGCGGATTAGGATACATCTTGAACAGAAAAAAATCGGGAATGTCTACCTTGACCTCCAGGTGGTCAAGGGGGATGTCGAACTGCAACGGCAGCCGGTCCAGCCTCCAACCTCTTTCTAAGGTGTAGCTTATCTCGAGGACACTGCCCTTAGTGACCGCCGGCATTCCAAATTTTGTGATGTTAAAGTAGTCGTCATATTTCTCCTCAAAAATGTCATTTTTGGAGAGCTTTTGTTTCTCTATCTTTCCTTCCCGAAGATTATAAGTATAGGCGTTAAGGCCGGTGATACGATCACCCTCGAGGTATAAAATTTCCCTGGCAGCTTGTTCAAAACCTTCTTTATTATAGATCTTGATGCGCTCATGCACCTCGGTATATCGGGAAAAAACGTCAACATAGTACTCCCTGTATTTTCTGTACAAAATAGCTGCATTGGCACCGGGATCCAAAGGATGTTGTTGCTGCTGCAGCTCTTCAAGAGATACTTCCCCAAAATCAAAATTCTGCGCAGCTGCCTGATTGTTCAAAAACATCAGGAAAAGCAGGAAAACTGTGCTATTTACAAAGCTTTGATTGGGCTGAATCCAATTTTTCAGGAATGAAAAACGTCCTGCCGCTCGATCTTCCGAAGCGCCTGCTTTTTCTTCCATTTTAGTTGTTTAGTTCGGCTGCGACAATAACAGCCTTAAGATTACTGTAAGAGTCTATGGAATAGACAAAATTCCTGAAGTCGTTATAATTTTCGGCAGGCCAGCTGCCTTCATTGATTGTATAGGCGCGCTCTGCCACCAATATTTTTTTGCCGTCTCTTTCTGTCTCCACCACGTTAAAGCTGAAGGCACCATATTCTCCCTCAATCTTCACATCGTTCGGCAGCCCTTCAAGCTCATACCCTTGCGGAAGTTCAAGCTCAACGTAATCTTTAAAGCTCAATCCGCGGGTGATCTCTAAAGGCTGTTTCCTGTCTTTGCTCCTGGGCAGCTCATAGGTGCTTGGCTTGAAAAAATTAAGCGGAAGCAGCATACGTTTTCCGGCCTGTGAAGCAAAACCGTCTCCCGAAAGCTCCACCTGTTCAACGAACTGCTGCGCATCCCGGTCATTGCTGAAGTCTATTTTTTCGATATTCAAATTCCGAAGATGACTCAGGACCTTCTTATAGTATACCTGCTGATTTTCCGGGGTCGCGTGGGTGATCCCGTAGATATTGCCGTAAGGAATTCCCGAGCTTGTTCTTTCTACTGTCGCAGTAAAGCTGCCATCTTCGTTAAGTATAATGCTGCTTTTGCTTTCCCTGAGGTTTTCCAAAGCCGAGTAATATTTCGTCTTCACTATTTCCCCACCTTCAGGTTTCACCAGCAACACATTGCGGTTATCGGTAAAGTCGCCCAGATAATTGAACGGCAGGGTTTGACTGGTGCATTCCAGCCAAATGTCATCGCCCTCCTGCGGAAGGTTGAGAATAACATGGTTTCCGCTCATCGAGGCGAATTCTGGATCAATATCCTGTTGCTCCTCGCCTGCATAGACCACCGCGTAATATGCCGGAATGTTCTGCGAATCAAGCAAAGCTTTGGTGTAATTGGTAAGGCCTTTACAATCGCCATACTTTAGCTGGTCAACTTCGGAAGCAGGTGCAGGGGACCAGCCGCCAATCCCCAGTTGCACGCTAATGTACCTGGAGTTTTCCTGCACGTATTCATAGATGATCTTTGCTTTCTCAATGTCGTTTTCGGCATTGGCAGTGAGCATTTCAATTTTTGCAATGGTGCTTTCAGAAAGTTGGTCGCGGTCCTTCAGCAGATGTTCATATTCCCATTTGCCCAATTCCTGCCAGTTTGTGCCGCTACCTTCCACTCCCACAAGGCTAAAGCTGTTTAGCGCTACCTCAACATTAGGGGTGATCTTTTCCAGCGCCGGACTGAATTTTTCATATTCCACCGCAGGAAAATCCTTAAGCACGAACTTTGGTTCCAGACCTGTTCCCTGCTCTTCAATATTTGCTCCTTCAAAATTGCTCTTCTTTATCCGCAGCGCAATTCCTGCAGGGTTTTTAATGGAATAGGAGGACTTTTCCACACTCAGGTGGTGACGTGGCAACGGATTCCAGCCGTTCAGGAAAATAGTATTCTCCTTCTCCACCAAACTTTCATAGACGATGGTGTAAGGATAGGCTCTTGGAGTATAATCAAAGTAACTTAACCTGTTGTCACTATAAAGCGTCCCGGAATCTACCAAACTACGGTCCTGAAAATGTCTTTTTTTGACCTCTTTGATCTGGTTGCCCATATTGTCATAGACGAGCGCCATTTGATCGCTGATCTTACTGCTCTTGTCATAGACATCTCCTACAAAAGCAAAACCGTCACCGTGTTGGTTAAGCACCGTAACGACCTTTTTTTTATGTATCAACAGCTTATCGATCGCTTTTACTTCGATCTCGACAACCTCCTCCCGTACCACCGCATTGGCATTCTCGGTAAGTTCAGGATCTATACTGATACTGGATAAAAAGAGGTTTTGTGCTGAAACTCCTACGGAACAGCACAGGGCAAAAAATAAAAAAAGCCTCTGCATTTCTTGGGAAAGATGGTTAGTAAGGCTAAAGTAATAAAATTTTAACCTTTTTTAACATCTATTTTCGGAATGTATCAAATTAACCCTGACAGGGTTCAGAACCCTGTCAGGGTTGGATTCAATTTTTATGACAGGCTTTAAAATTTTCCAGATCACCGAACAAGTCGATCACCTGTTGCCGATCAAAAGTGGTGGGTTCCGAAGAAACCATTACATGATAAGAGGACCATTTATAATCTTCAACGTTTTCAACAACATTGTGATTAACCGGATTATTGTGAATGTATAGAATTAGCTGTTTCAGATATTTTTCTGAATCAATTTTTTTCCTTTCAAAAGGCCGCTCGAAAAGACTTCCGGTTCTCCCGTATTTCCTATTTACGGCTTGCGGGTAGGAGTTAAAGAGGTGAGACAATTGCCTGGACGGTTCCTTTATTAAAAGTTCATTCTTTAGAATTTCTTCCTTTTCTTTAAAGTAGATCAGGAAATGGAAATGATTCTTCATTAAGCACCAGGCCAAAGTATTCGCAATAGAAGCCATGTACTTTTCATACAATCTTAGAAAATATAGATAATTTTCATTTTCAAAAAAAAGAGCACCGCCGTTGTTACCCCTGTTATATATATGATAATAATTCCCCGGTTCCAGCTTTTCTGTTTGCATAAAGAAAACTACAAAAAATCTAAATACCCCTGACAGGGATTGAAACCCTGTCAGGGGTGGATTATTCGACTTACATATTCCGGTTTTTCGAATCTATTAAAATGGTTACAGGGCCGTCATTTAGCAGGGCAACCTTCATATCTGCACCAAACTCGCCGGTGCCGACAGGTTTTCCCAACTCCTTTGCCAGGTGGGCTATAAATTTTTCGTAGAGCGGAATGGCAACTTCGGGCCTGGCAGCTTTAATGTAGCTTGGCCTGTTACCTTTTTTGGTGTTGGCATGCAGCGTGAACTGGCTTACCACAATGGCATCGCCGCCCACGTCGAGCAAAGAGTTGTTCATCAGTCCGTCAGCGTCATTAAAGATGCGCATCTTAGCGATCTTTCCGCAGAGCCAGCTGATGTCTTCTTCGGCATCTTCGTCTTCGATTCCCAGCAGGATGAGAAGGCCTTCGCCGATCTCGGCGTTCTTTTTACCTTCAATAGTTACCGATGCCTCTGAAACTCGTTGTAAAACTGCCCTCATTCCTGGTCGTAATTATCTATTCTGTATTGCTGGTCTTCCTCTCCCTGCAGGATCTGCAAGTAGCTCCTGTACCGCGACCACGGGATCTCTTCGGCATCCAAAGCTTCTTTGACAGCGCATTTTGGTTCGTCAAGGTGCAGGCAGTTATGGAATTTACAATCCTGTTTGCGTTCAAAGAATTCAGGGAAATAGTCTCCTAATTCCTCTTTTTCAATGTCTACTACACCAAAGCCTTTGATACCCGGAGTATCAATAATTCGGGCACCAAAATCAAGGTCGAACATTTCGGCAAAAGTAGTGGTGTGCTGCCCCTGTTTATGCTGCTCAGAGATCTGCGTGGTCTTGAGATCGAGCGAGGGCTGGATAGCATTGATCAAGGTCGATTTCCCGGTACCGCTGTGGCCAGAGATCATACTCGTCTTGTCCTTCATCAGCTCTTTTACCTTATCAACATTTTTTCCTGACTTTGCCGAAATCCCTATGCATTCATATCCAATGCTCCTGTACATGGCAGCCAGATATTTGACCTCTGTCAGCTCATCGTCATTATAGGTGTCGATCTTATTGAAGAGCAAGATCGCTTTAATTCCGTAGGCTTCCGCAGTGACAAGAAAACGGTCGATAAAGGTGGTAAAAGTTGGCGGATTGTTCAAAGTGACCAGTAAAAACGCCTGATCGATATTGGCCGCGATGATATGGGTTTGCTTTGACAGGTTTACAGACTTGCGAATAATGTAGTTTTCACGGTCTTTTATTTTGGAGATCACTCCTGTCTCCTCTTCTTCCGAAGACTTTTTTTCCAGTTTAAACTCCACCCGGTCACCCACGGCCACAGGATTAGTGCTTTTGATGCCCTTGATCCTGAATTTTCCCTTGATGCGGCAGCGGTAGAATTTTCCTTCGTCAGATTTTACCACGTACCAGCTTCCGGTTGATTTATAAACTGTTCCTGTCATGCTTCAAAAATGCGAAATTATTCGCTAATTACCTTTTTTTGATGATTGATCGATTCCTGGTGTATCGCCTTAAAGATTCGCAGGATGAATTCTTCGCTCAACCCGCTTTGCTCCCCCTGCTGGGTCATATGATCCAGGATCTCGGTCCATCGCTGGTTTTGCAGAATGGCCACATTCTGGGTTTTTTTAGCTTTTCCTATTTCATCTGCGATCTTCATTCGCCTTGAAAGCACGTCCAGCAGCTGCGTATCGGCGATGTCTATCATGGCGCGCAGGCCTTTTAGCTTCGACATGAATTCCTCACTTTCTGAAATCTCTTTTCGAATTTTAAGATCCTCCATGAACTGCACGAGTGTGGCCGGCGTGATCTGCTGTTGGGCATCGCTCCAGGCATTGTCGGGGTCGTAATGGGTTTCGACCATCAGTCCGTCATAATTGAGGTCCAGCGCGGTTTGGCAGAGGTCAAAAATGGAGGTCCTGTTCCCGGCAATGTGCGATGGGTCCAGGATCAGCGGCAGGTCAGGGAATTTTGTTTGCAGGTCGATTGGGATCTGCCATTCCGGATTGTTGCGGTATTTTGTCTTTTCATAAGTAGAAAACCCCCTGTGGATCACCCCAAGATTCTTGATGTCGCAGGAGTAGAAACGCTCAACGGCGCCCAGCCACAAAGCAAGATCGGGATTGACCGGGTTCTTCACCAGCACTACTTTTTCGGTGCCTTTCAAAGCCTCTGCTATTTCCTGAATAATAAACGGCGAAACAGTGGTGCGGGCACCTATCCAAAGAATATCGATATCGTGTTTAAGCGCCAGGTCCACGTGGTTAGGATTGGCCACCTCGGTAGTGGTGAGCATTCCCGTTTCCTCCTTGGCCTTTTGCAGCCATTTTAGGCCAAGTGCGCCTACACCCTCAAAATTGCCGGGGCGGGTCCTGGGTTTCCAGATCCCTGCCCGCAGCACGGTAGCATCTGTATCTTTCAACTGGTGCGCGATCTTCAAAACCTGCTCTTCTGTCTCGGCACTACATGGGCCGGCGATCACCAACGGATGGTCCAGGCCAAAAGCATCTAGCCAGTTTCTTAATTCCTTCTTATTTTCCATTTCAAATTATATGTGTCAAAAATGACATTTTTTCAAGTTATTAATTCTGAAGAACTCCCCAAAACCCCTTTTTTTGACCCTGCAAAAATAGGCTTTCCAAGGCAGTTTCCCATGATTTTCTAAACTGCCTTTGCCTTGGTAAACATTGGCTTCTCCTGCAAATGCTGCGGAAGCCTGTTCCTGTACATGCCCAGCAGTTTCAGCTTTGGCTGCATCAACTTTAATGCCTGCTGAAGCTGCTCCTGATCGCGAAACAGCAGTTCTGCAAAGAGTTCTCTTCCTCTGTTCAGCTTATTTTTGTGAAGATCAAGCAGCTCAAGGTCCAGCTTTTCCTGAAGTTCCAAAAATGCGGAAATATCAGCCTCTTTTTCTGCAGTCAATTTTAGCGTAGCCTTATTTGCATTTAGAAGCCTTTCCTGTTTAGACCTTAGCACAAAAAAGCGGGTAGTGTTGGTCTCGCGGTTATGGATATTCTCTGCCAGCACCTGCAACCCGAACAGTTCGGCAGCGGTTTTGCTCGCGACTGCGGCAACATTCTTTGTTCCTGCTTCGGAAATTCTTTTAGCTACCGAGGCTGTATCTGCATCGTCCACCAGCTCGATCTCAGGAAAATTCCTGAAGTAATCCCTGCACTGCAGCAAGGCCATTGGGTGCGAAAAAACCCTTTTTACGTCCTCAATTTTTTGGCCCGGCACCGCCAGCAGGTTCATTTGCACCGGCAGGTAATATTCGCCGGTGATCTCAAGCTCATACTTATCGACAAGCTGAAAATTCGGGAAAATGGCACCCGCGATGGAATTCTCGATCGCCATGATGCCCACACCTGCTTCGGAATTTTGAAGGCTCTGCGCCACCTCTTCAAAAGACATGCATTTCTTCAGTTCTGCCGTTTTTCCGAAGCATTCCTGCGCCACCTGGTGGTGAAAGGAACCTTCTATGCCCTGTATCGCTATTTTTTCCTTCATATTGGTCAAAAAAAAATCCCGATCTAAAAGACCGGGATTTGAGTTATACTTTTCAGCTTACTACATGACGCTCCCGATCCAATCTCTTGAATAGAAATAAAAATACCAGGCGTTCCAGTTTTGTAAGTTGTTCATTTCTTGTGTTTCTAAAAAGCTAAAATACCAATTAAATTGAAAAGCAGCGCTTTTTAGCAGAAAATTTCGCGACCGGGTTTGCTTGAGATAAATTGCTACTTTTGAAAAAAAGCCGCTATGTCTATTCACGTAAGCAAGATCACCAAATTTTACGGGCAGCAAAAAGCTCTTGACGAGGTCTCCTTTTCTGTGGAAAAGGGCGAGATCGTGGGATTTCTGGGGCCTAATGGGGCCGGCAAATCCACTTTGATGAAGATTCTCACCGGCTATATCAAACCTAATTCGGGGCAAGCATCCGTTAACGGGCACGACCTGGAGACAGATCTGCAGGCGGCACAGCGCAGCACCGGCTATTTGCCCGAGCACAACTCACTTTATACCGAGATGTACGTGAGGGAATACCTGGCTTTTAATGCTTCGGTTTATAAGGTGTCAAAAAAGCGGATTGAAGAGGTCATTCAAAAAACGGGTCTTACGCCCGAAGCCAACAAGAAAATAGGACAGCTTTCCAAAGGTTACCGCCAGCGCGTTGGCTTGGCAAACGCATTGCTTCACGAACCCGAAGTGCTCATTTTGGATGAGCCTACCACTGGCCTGGATCCTAATCAGCTGGTGGAGATTCGTGATCTTATCAGGCAAACCGGGAAGGAGAAGACCATTTTTCTTTCCACTCATATTATGCGCGAGGTGGAAGCCCTGTGTGAGCGGGTGATCATCATCAACAAAGGAAAGATCGTAGCCGACAGGAAGCTGGCCGACCTTCGCGAAGAGCAGGTGCAGATCATCGAGGTGGAATTTGATTACCGTATAGAGGAAGTGGCCCTCCAGCGCCTGCCTCACCTGTTTGACATCAAGAATCCTGTAGGTTTTGTTTATGAGCTCGTCTTTGAAACAAAAGAAGATATGCGGCCTGCGGTCTTTGATTTCGCACATGATCACGGGTTAAAGACGTTGCAGCTCAACCGCAAGAACAAGAACCTGGAGAATTTGTTTTCTGAACTTACCCTGGAGAAATAAGCCTGTAAAATGTCATTTTAGACCTGCAAGGTTTCAAAAACCTTGTAGGTCTCATGTGTTTTAAAAATGATTATCGTTTCCCCCGGCTGAAGCCGGGGGCAATTCAAATATTCTTATTTCCCTTTTTCTCCCACGGCTGAAGCCGGGGGCCCATTTAATTTATTCGGAACTGGAAAAAAGTTTCCATATAAGAGGTCTGAAGACCTCTTATTCAATTTTGAAAAATTGAGGTTGGGTGGGATGAAAATTTATTTAAAATACAATTTCCCGGTGTAGAAACTCTCCACCTCAAC
>JBAVJB010000002.1:0-12667 GCA_049687495.1 Salinimicrobium sp. | reverse complement strand
TCACGAAGTCCTGAGCTGAGCGCAGGTGAGTACTCCATGACATTTCAGAAACGTGGATAAGACCTTCAACACCTTCAGCAACTTCGATAAATGCACCGTAATCTGCGATCACAACTACTTTACCTTTTACTTTGTCACCAACTTTAAGGTTCTCATCAAGAGCCTCCCATGGGTGTTTGCTAAGTTGCTTAAGACCTAACTGGATTCTTGTTTTAGCCTCATCAAAGTCAAGGATAACAACGTTCAGTTTTTGATCAAGTTCAACGATCTCATTTGGATGGTTGATTCTTGACCAGCTAAGGTCTGTAATGTGAACAAGTCCATCAACACCTCCAAGGTCAACGAATACACCGTAAGAAGTGATGTTCTTAACAGTACCTTCAAGTACCTGACCTTTTTCAAGCTGCCCAATGATCTCTTTTTTCTGCTCTTCGATATCTGCTTCGATAAGCGCTTTGTGAGATACAACAACGTTTTTGAATTCATGGTTGATCTTAACCACTTTGAATTCCATTGTTTTACCTACGTATGCATCGTAATCCCTGATTGGTTTCACATCGATCTGTGAACCTGGAAGGAAAGCTTCAATACCAAATACATCTACGATCATACCACCTTTTGTGCGGCATTTCACGTATCCGTTCACGATAAGACCTTCGTCATGAGCTTTGTTCACTCGGTCCCAAGCCATGATCACACGAGCCTTACGGTGAGAAAGGATCAACTGACCTGTAGCATCTTCACGAACATCGATCAACACCTCAACTTCATCTCCTACTTTAAGATCCGGGTTGTAACGGAACTCGTTTAGAGAAATAACACCTTCACTCTTCGCGTTGATGTCGATGATCGCATCGCGATCTGTAATGTTGATCACTTTTCCTGTAGTAACCTCGTCATCTAAAGTGTCAACGAAATTCTCTGCTACAAGCTTCTCAAATTCTTCCAGCTTTTGATCGTCGATAGGATCAATTCCCTCTTCGTAGTTGTGCCAGTTGAATTCCTTTAAGAATTGCTCAGGGTTTTGCTGTTGTTCTACAGCCTCAGGTTGAGACGCAGTATCCATCCCAGCTACTTCCTGAACTTCTTTGTTTTTGTTTTCTTCAGCCATTGCTGATAATTAATTTGTATCCTGTATTCTTCGGAAGAAATTCTGCAATAAAAGAACACAGAAGTGTTTATAATATTGATTTTCAACCCTTTTACTCTCCCGGGTATTGCTAAAAGGAGTGCAAAAATACAACTATTTATTACAATTAACAATGGTCAATAAACAATTATCAAATTTTTGGTTTTCAACCTGTTGCAGGTTGTCTGCTGCAGGCTCCAAGACTCACGCTTCCTGTTGCAGATAATGTTTTTTGGCTACTCTGCGCTCTTTGCGGTCTTGTCGTGATTTTTTTTCCACGAATACCCCGATGTTCTTCTTTTTCTGCGGAAATCATCGTGATCTGCGGTAGAATGTTTGTCAGAAAGTAAGAATGTAATGTAAGGAAAGGATCCAAAAATGTCATTTTGGAGAGGTATCATAATTTTACCAGAAATGACCAAATCTTCAATCTTATATTGGAATTTGGTGCTTAAAATTTGAAATTTTCTAAGCGAGGTGAGATTGCTTCAGTCGTCCCGAAGCCTCGGGGCTCCTTCGCAAAGGCGTTTCCTGATAATTGTTATTTGCTAATTGTATTATTGTACAACTCAAGTATCTTCTCGAATTGTCCCGATAAGGTAAGGTGAGAATTGTCGATCTCCTTGGCGTCATCGGCTTTTACAAGTGGAGAATCTTCCCGGGTGGTATCCAGGTGGTCTCTTTCCTCCACGTTTTGAAGTACTTCTTTATAAGTCACGTCTTCTCCCCTTTCTGAAAGTTCCCTGAACCTTCTTTGCGCGCGCTCTTCAGCCGAAGCGGTCATGAAAATTTTCAGCTCGGCATCGGGGAAAACCACGGTTCCTATGTCGCGGCCGTCCATTACTATTCCTTTTTCCTTGCCCATTTCCTGCTGTTGTGCAACCAGCATTTCCCGGACTTCGGGAATGGCTGCTACCTTGCTCACATACTGAGAAACCTCCATTTGCCGAATTTCCTTCTCTACATTTTCACCATTCAGGTACATTTCGGCAAAACCTAATTCTGGATTAAAAATGAACTTCAGTTTGATCAAAGGCAGCTCCTGCACAATAGCTGCGGTATCACAGCTGTCTTCGGTCACGAATTTCTTCCGAAGGGCATACAGCGTCACCGCCCTATACATCGCGCCAGTGTCTACGTACACATAGCCCAGTTCCTTTGCAAGTTGTTTGGCTACGGTACTTTTTCCGGTTGAGGAAAATCCGTCGATGGCGATGGTGATCTTTTTGTTCATAGGAGTTTTTTAATGTGCTTTGAAAATGCCCTTTTTGAAACCTCAGCAAAGAGGTGTCAAAAATAGCATTTTTGACACCTCTTTAAAAGCCAAGAAGGCTTAATGTTCTGCAAAAAAAAGCTCCGGCTGATACCGGAGCTTAATTCATGTTATAGTATTTGATCTATAGCTGTTTGGGATTCTTCACTTTTTCTTTCAGGATAGCAAGTTTGATCACCTCGTTCATTTCTTTCACGTAGTGGAAGGTAAGACCTTTACGATATTCTTCTTTAATATCCTCAATATCCCTTTTGTTCTCCTCACACAGGATGATTTCTTTGATATGCGCTCTCTTTGCGGCAAGAATTTTTTCTTTGATCCCGCCAACCGGCAGCACTTTTCCTCTCAAAGTGATCTCTCCTGTCATGGCGATACTCTTCTTCACTTTTCTCTGGGTGTAAAGAGACACAAGGGAAGTTAACATGGTAATTCCTGCACTGGGGCCGTCTTTAGGCGTAGCACCCTCGGGCACGTGAATATGCACGTTGTATTTCTCAATTACTTCTGGGTCTATCCCAAGCTCTTCGGCATTACCTTTTATATATTCAAGAGCGATCGTTGCCGACTCTTTCATTACTTTCCCAAGGTTACCCGTAATATTCAAAGCACCTTTTCCTTTAGAAAGAATAGATTCGATGAAGAGAATATCTCCGCCAACCTGTGTCCAGGCCAGGCCTGTCACCACGCCGGCAGTTTCGTTGTCTTCATATTTATCGCGCTCCATTTTTGGACTTCCCAGCACTTCCTCAATATCTTCATCTTTGATCTTGATATTGTACTTCTCCTCCATCGCAATGTTCTTGGCTGCAAAACGCACCATCTTGGCCAGTTGTTTCTCCAGGCCACGAACACCCGACTCGCGAGTATAGCCTTCCACGATCTTTTCAAGCTGTTTCTTGCCTATTTTCAGGTTCTCCTTGGAAAGTCCATGTTCTTTTAACTGCTTCGGAAGCAAATGCTGCTTGGCGATCTCCACCTTCTCTTCAATGGTATAACCGGTCACGTTGATCATCTCCATCCTGTCACGAAGTGCAGGCTGAATATTCCCAATGTTGTTGGCAGTAGCTATGAACATCACTTTTGAAAGGTCAAAAGGCATTTCCAGGAAGTTGTCGTGGAATTCGCTGTTCTGCTCAGGATCCAGAACTTCCAGTAAAGCCGAAGAAGGATCGCCGCTGTGACCAATGCTCAATTTATCCACTTCATCCAGCACAAATACCGGGTTACTGGTACCGGCTTTCTTAAGCGACTGAATGATTCGGCCGGGCATTGCTCCAATATATGTTTTTCTGTGACCTCTTATTTCCGCTTCATCGCGAAGGCCTCCAAGAGAAACCCTCACGTATTCTCTTCCTAAAGCTTCGGCTATAGACTTTCCAAGGCTGGTCTTACCAACTCCCGGAGGTCCATACAGACAAAGGATAGGCGATTTCATATCGTTCCTGATCTTCAATACGGCCAGGTATTCAATAATACGCTCCTTTACATCTTCCAGTCCGTAGTGATCCCGGTCCAGGATGCGCTGCGCCCTCTTAAGGTCGAATTTATCTTTACTGAAATCGTTCCACGGAAGGTCCAGGAACAGGTCCAGGTAATTTCTTTGAATAGAATATTCGGCCACCTGCGGATTCATGCGCTGCATTTTGGAAAGTTCCTTTTCAAAATGCTCTTTTACATTATCCGGCCATTTCTTCTTTTTAGCACGCATCCGCATCTCTTCCACCTCACCTTCATGAGACACTCCGCCCAGCTCTTCCTGGATGGTCTTCATTTGCTGGTGAAGAAAATACTCGCGTTGCTGCTGGCTCATGTCACTTTGAACCTTGCTTTGAATATCATTTTTGAGTTCCAGTTTATGGTACTCCATATTCATGAACTTGAGAGTAGCAAGCGCTCTCTCCTGCAGGTCATTGGTTTCCAGCAATTTTTGCTTTTCCTCTACCGTAAGGTTCATGTTAGACGCCACAAAATTGACGAGAAAAGACGGACTCTCAATGTTCTGTATGGCAAAAGAAGCTTCAGAAGGGATATTCGGGCTGTTCTTGATGATCTGCAAAGCAAGATCTTTAATAGAATCTATAATGGCACCAAATTCTTCGTTGTCTGTAGCCGGTCTTGCTTCAGGAACTTCTTTGATCTTTGCCTTTAGGTAAGGTTTTTCTGAAATCACTTCAGAAACTTCAAAGCGCTTTTTACCCTGGATGATGACAGTAGTATTACCATCAGGCATTTTTAGCACCCTCAAAATACGGGCTACTACTCCTATGGTATTAATATCTTTAGCTGAAGGATTTTCTACCTTCTCATCTTTTTGAGAAACCACTCCAATAACTTTATTGCCATTGTTGGCTTCGTTGATGAGCTTAATAGAAGCGTCTCTTCCCGCGGTAATAGGAATTACCACGCCGGGAAAAAGTACAGTGTTTCTAAGGGGCAATATAGGCAGGACCTCGGGGAGCTCCTCTTTATTTATTTCTTCCTCATCTTCAGGCGTCATTAAAGGAATAAGTTCTGCATCCTCATCTATTCCCTGTAATGACAGACTGTCAAGATTTGTAAATTTCGTTCTGGCCATATCTTATTTTTAAGTCAAACTGTCATTGCAGTTTTTGTTCTACTTTTTAAGAAGCTACTTTATTACCTTTACGAGGCTTGATATACAGCCGGTTAAAGCAGCTTGTCCCTCCTTTAATTCAATTGTTATGCCAACGTAAAAAACATTTTTTTTAAGAAATTTACTCAAAACTGTAACAATTTCAATTTGAACCTATCTTTATTATAAAGCACTGATATTTTGACACTAACCACAACACATATCGATGAGCTTTTGGAAAAATGCCGTCGTGGAGACGAGCGGGCCCAAATGACAGTGTATAATAAATACAACAAAGCCATGTACAACACAGCTTTACGTATTGTTAAACATTCGGCAGAAGCCGAGGACATCATGCAGGAGTGCTTTTTAAAAGCTTTCGAAAAACTCGACAGCTATGAAGGTACTTCCACATTTGGGGCCTGGTTAAAAAAGATCGTTGTGAACCACAGCATCAATGTGTACAACAAGAATGTTAAGTACCAGGAGGTGTCTTACAACGATCAACTGAAAAACGCTGCCGATGACGGCGTGGGAGTTTCTTCCGAAGAGGAGGAACAAAACCCAAAGGTAAAAATGATCATGCGAACCATGGATTCTTTAAAAGAGAACTACCGGGTAGCATTGACACTCCACCTCATCGAAGGTTATGATTACGAAGAAATTTGTGAGATACTAAATATCTCATACGCTAACTGCAGAACAACTGTTTCAAGGGCTAAAGAAAGCCTGAGAAAAAAATTATTAAGCTATGAAAACTGATAATTTAAAAGACCTTTTCGACGAACTGGACTTTGATATTGCCGAACCTGCGGCAGATCATGAGACAAGGTTCCGTGAAAAATTAAAAGAACACAAGAAAGAGAAGATCAACCATTCGGGAGTGATTTCCCTCTGGCTGCCGGTGATGTCTATTGCCGCCACCTTCCTGGTCGCTTTCCTTATTTTCCAGGGAGTGTTCAGCAATCCTTTTTCTGCTAAGCAGGACCTGGCAAATGTCTCGCCCGAGATGGAACAAACCCAGAACTTCTATGCTTCGGTCATTAAGACAGAGCTGGATAATCTAAAGGAAAAAGAAACCCCCGAAACCAAAGCCGTGATCGATGATGCCCTCAAACAGCTTGAGGTACTCGAGAACGACTACAATAAATTGAAAAAAGATCTTGGCAAGAGCGGGCAGGACCAGCGAGTGATCTACGCCATGATCTCCAATTTTCAGCAAAGAATTGACCTTTTACAAACAGTATTAGATAAAGTAAATACCATTAACACCCTAAAAAATAACAGCCATGAAAACAACATTATATAAACTACTTTTTGCACTCCTACTGGTGCCGGCAATTAGCTTTGCCAACAACGGGTACAAAGGTAAATACACAGAGCAGAAGAAGATCAAGAAAGAATTTAAGGTTGGCCCTCAGGACCTGCTAAAGATCGACAACAGCTACGGTAATATCGACATCACTACCTGGAATGAGAACCGGGTTGTCATTGAAGTGCTTATTGAGACCAACGGTAATGACGAGGACAAAGTGAAAGACCGCCTCAAGGAGATCGATGTTGATTTTAGACAAACCGGCGGAATGGTTTCTGCCGAGACTTTACTGGAGAAGAACCACAACGGCGGCTCCTGGCTAAGCAGCCTCTTTGGCAGCAGCAGCAATGTGAACATCAAGATCAACTACCGCGTTAAAGCTCCGGCGACCAACAGCGTAGATCTTAGCAATGACTACGGAAGTATTAACCTGGACAAGCTGGATGGAAATGCTAAGATCTCCTGTGACTACGGAAGGTTGCTTATAGGCGAACTCAATGGCGACAATAACTACCTGAGCTTTGATTACACAGACAACAGCAATATTGGCTATATGAAACGCGGAAAAATTAGTGCAGACTATTCTGAATTTACAATTGATGAAGCCGGAACCCTGGAACTCTCTGCAGATTATACTGAATCAAATATTCAAAAAGTAGAGAACATCAAGTTTAGCTGTGACTACGGCTCTTTGAAGATTGATAAGCTGAAGAACATGAGAGGTACCGGAGATTATCTTGGTGTTAAACTTGGCAATGTCTACGGAAGTTTAGACCTTAGAATGGATTACGGTTCCCTGAGCGTAGAAAAAGTAATGGCCGGCCTGAAGCAAATGGACGTGAATACTGACTATACCTCAATCAAGATAGGTTACGACAAAGAAGCGCCATTCCGGTTCGAGGTAAGTACCGAGTATGGTGGTATTAAAGGCCTTGGAAAAGGCTTTACCGTGAACAAAAGAATAGACTCAGGATCAGACAACTATTATGAAGGCTACTATCTTTCAGGAAACTCCGGAGGAACAATCAAAGTGGAATCCAGCTACGGAAGCGTAACTTTTATGGATTAAGCAAAATCATCAATCAATTAATCAATCATCATCTAAAAAATATAATAATGAGAAGATCAATTTTTATCCTGGCCTTGCTGGCCCTGAGTATACAAACTGCAAATGCACAATGGTGGTCTGGCAGTAAAAAGATCAAGGGCAACGGGAATATGAAGACCGAAAACAGAAAGGTATCAGATTATGATGCAGTAGAACTGGAAGGCAGCATGAACGTGCAACTGGTAGCCGGAAATGAAGGTGCTTTAAAAGTAGAAGCGGAATCAAACCTCCTGGAGTATATTGTCACTGAAGTTAACGGAGATGAACTCAAGATCTCTACAAAAGAAGGTTACAGCCTTTCCCCTTCCGGCAATCACAAAATTCTTGTAACTGTTCCATTTAGAGAAATTAGTGCGGTAACGCTTACAGGATCAGGTGACATCAGGACCAGCGATAAGATCACTGCAGAGAATTTTGAAGTGAAGATCACAGGATCAGGAGATATTAAGCTGCCGCTGCAGGCGAAGAACGCGAGAGCCAGCATTACAGGTTCCGGAGATATTGACCTTGTGGGCAGCGCCAGGGATTTTGATTGTAAAGTGACAGGTTCCGGTGACATCAGCGCCTTTGAGTTCAAATGCGAGAACGTTGACGCTACGGTAACAGGTTCTGGAGACATCCAGGTTTACGCTTCCGAAGAGCTACGGGCAAAAGTTCCCGGTGCAGGCGATATCGAGTATAAGGGAAATCCGAAAAAACAGGATTTCAAAACTATAGGAGTCGGCAGCATCAGCAAAAGATAAAGCCTTTCAAAAAAGGCAGTTTTGAGTGGTCTAAAAGAGCTTTTAATCCTTCAACAAAGGAAGATTGAAAAAGGCTTTTTTGGGCCACTTATCAAATATTCTTTTGCTCTTCAAAAATGGCAGTTTCAGCCTTGATTTATTGCCCCTTAAGGCTGCCTATGTATTAATTAATACAACCCGAAGCTTCGCTCCGGGCTAGCTTCTTGCAGGCTTTCAGCCTGCCTTTTACCTCGTAATTGTAATCGGGTCTCGTTATGGTAAAAAAACATCTTTGAAATGCCATTTTTGAAACCCTCTTATTCCCGTTTTCACCTCCTGATCGTGATGAGCCTGAAGGGCTCGAATATGTCAACCACAGGCAACGCCTGTGGTCAAATGAATTCGCAGGCTAACAAGCCTGAAGGGCTTGAAGAAAAATTTGAAAATGCTTCAGGTTAATAGGACTCAAAAATGCCTTTTTTCAGGCCTCTTCATTTTTGGGATCTAATTTCTTCGGAACCTTCAGCAGCAACAACACCCCCACTAAAAAGAAAGCGGTAAGAAATAGTATTGAATAGCGAATACTTCCGAAGACCTGCGCCACCAGGCCATACAACAACATTCCTATCACGATCCCGATCTTTTCGGAAACATCATAAAAACTGAAAAAACTGGCGGTATCAAGGGTACCTTCAGGAAGCATTTTTGAATAGGTAGAGCGAGAAAGGGTTTGGATGCCGCCCATGACAAGGCCAACAAGTCCGGCGGCAACATAGAACTGAACCGGCGTTTCCACGAAAAAGGCGTAGACGCAAATAAAGATCCACACGATGTTGACGACGATGAGCGTATTGATGTTTCCGAACTTTTCTGAAAGTCTCGATGTTATTGTCGCGCCGGCAACTGCCACCAGCTGAATAAGCAGAATACTTATGATCAATCCAAAGGTGGCATCCTGGCCTTCCCAGTTCACCTCTTCAATTCCGAAGTAAGTGGCGATAAGCATCACGGTCTGCACCGCCATGCTGTAAACAAAGAAAGCCCGCAAATAAGCCTTCAATTGCGGATTGTGCTGCAGCGATTTCCATATCTTTTTCAGCTCCTTGAAGCCGTTAAAAAGCACATCCTTGGTGAGGGTTTGCTTCTTGTTGCCCTTTGGAAGATAATAATAGGTGATCTGGCTGAAACCTATCCACCACAGGCCGGTCAACACAAAAGAAAGCCTGGTTGGAAAATCGCGATCTTCAAAACCAAACCAACTGTAGTTCATCACCATTCCCAGGCAAAGCAATAACAGAATGACACTGCCAATGTAGCCCATAGAAAAGCCCCTGGCACTCACTTTGTCCTGCTGTTCGGGAAAAGCTACATCGGGCAAATAGGAATTGTAAAAAACCAGACTGGCCCAAAAACCGACCAGTGCCATGAAATAACACAGCAGGCCAAACCATAGAAATTCAAGCTCGAACCAGAATAAACCAACGCACGAGAGCGCGCCTAAATAGCAGAAGAACTTCAGGAAATTTTTCTTGTTCCCCACGTAATCTGCAATCCCCGAAAGAAAAGGACTTATCAAAGCCACCAAAAGAAAAGCCAGGGCGGTAACATAACTGATCAGCGAATCGTTGTTGAAATCGAACCCCAGCAAATGAACGCTGTCATTTATTATAGCGCCTTCCGCATTCCTGCTAATGGTGAGCTCTCCATAGAATATAGGAAAGATAGTAGAGGCGATAACAAGGCTGTAAACCGAATTGGCCCAATCATAAAAGGCCCAGGCATTCAAAAGTTTCTTACTTCCCTTGGGGAGATGTTTCATACAGGAACAAATTAAAAGAGCTGCCAAAAGGCAGCTCCTAAAATACAATTTTTGGGATTACTTATGATTGGAAGTTGGTCACTCCAAACTTTCTTGCCTCGGCCTTAGCCTCGGGCGCCCATTTTTCGATGTTCCTTATTCTTGTTGTGGAAGAAGGGTGAGTACTTAAAAATTCCGGCGGTGCCTGGCCATTCTCCTGTGCCTGCATTCTTCTCCAAAGATCAGCTGCTTCCATAGGATCATAACCTGCAAGCGCCATTAGGGTAAGCCCTATCCTGTCAGCCTCAGATTCATGACTTCTGCTAAAAGGAAGCATTACTCCTACCTGTGTACCAAGTCCATATGCCTGGTTGATGATCTGTTGTGTACTTTCGCTTTTACCGCCAACGGCAGCTCCTACTACGGCTCCACCTACCTGTTGCAACTGGGCTGCACTCATACGCTGCGCCCCGTGATCTGCAAGAGCGTGAGCCACCTCGTGAGCCATAATGGCGGCCACTCCGGCTTCATCCTGTGCGATTGGCATGATCCCGGTATAGAACGCGATCTTACCTCCCGGCATGGCCCAGGCGTTGACCTGGTCATCCTGGATCAAATGATATTCCCATTCGTAATCGTCGAGATATCCCTGGTAGCCATTGGCGTTTAAAAAACGTTCGGCTGCAGTGGCAATCTTCTGCCCCACTTTGTTGATCATTTGAGCATCGGAGGTACCGGTGACAATTTTATTTTCTGACAGGATCTGGTTGTACTGCTGGAAAGCAGCAGGAAAGATCTGGGAATTAGGATAGAAATTCAGGTTTTTTTCTCCGGTAAAAGGATTCGTCTTACAAGCCGCTACCAGGAGAAACATACTAAAAACTATAGCAAACTGTTTAATTTTCATAATACGAGGGTTTTTGTTAAAGTTAATAAATTGACCTCTCTCCATTTGGGCCTTTAGTTTAGGTTTAACAAAATACCTGCCAATTTTGCAAAAGCTTTTAAAACCTGCACTTTTGAAGCCTCTATAATTTGTAACTTGCCGTTTTTCCCGTTTTATGACCCAACAAAAGAAAGATAAATTACCTGTTCAAAGGCTGCTCGTTCCCAACTATATTTTGCTTACCGGCAAGTTCCTTACTGCAGTTTCCCCTTTCCTGGCGAGCAGGTTCGCGGCCAAACTTTTTCTTACTCCCTTCAAGTACAAACTACCGGAGAGAGAGCAAAAAATGGACAGCAACAGTAAGCAAACCAGAGTTACAGTACCTGCTATTAATCGCGAGATCGTGGTTTATGAATACGGAAATTCCGAAAAAAAGATCCTGCTTGCCCATGGCTGGAGCGGCCGTGGCACCCAACTCGCAACTATGGCCGAAGCCTTACTGCAGGCCGGTTATTCCGTAGTGAGTTTTGATGCGCCGGCACACGGTAAGGCGCCCGGCAAAATGAGCATGATGCCCTTTTTCGTGGAATCTATTCATTTCCTAAACAAAAATTACGGCCCTTTTGAAGCCGCCGTGGGCCATTCGCTGGGAGGAATGTCCTTATTACGGGCAGTAAAAGAAGGCTTGCAGCTGAAAAAGCTCGTCATCATCGGCACCGCCAACAGCGTCACCCGTATTACCCGGGAATTTGCGCACAATATGAAGATGAATGAGAAGGTGGCTAAAAAGATGAAGCGTTATTTTGACAAAAAATTCGGGGAAGACATGGATACCTATTCCGGGGCGGTTTCTGCCAAAGAAGTTAAGGTTCCAACCCTTGTCGTTCACGACGAACATGACGTTGATGTGCATGTAGGTGCCGCACATGAGCTGCACGAGACCCTTGAGAACAGTGAGATCTTTCTAACCGAAGATCTTGGCCACCGCCGTATTTTAGGAAATCAAAGGGTAATTAATAAAGTAGCTGAATTTCTTACGGTATAGTTCTTGCTCTCTTACATAAAAAGGAGAGAATCATGAAAAAAATATTGTTTTTGGCAATTGCCGTTTTGATGATGAGCTGCAATTCTAATGCTCAGCAGGAAAAGAAACAGAAGGAATATCCTGTTTCCAAGACCGAAGCCGAGTGGAAAGCAGATCTTAGCCCTGCCGAGTTCCAGGTTTTACGTAAAAAAGGAACCGAAAGAGCCTTCACCAGCGACCTCTTAAAAATTAAAGAACCCGGAACTTTTGTCTGTGCTGCCTGCGGAAACCCAATTTATACTACCGAACATAAATTCAACAGCGGTACAGGATGGCCTAGTTTTGACCGTGCCACCTACAATGAAAATGTGGATTACCGTCCCGACAGAACTGGAGGGTATCCCGCAACCGAGGTGCTGTGCGGCCGATGTGGCGGACATTTAGGCCATGTCTTCAATGACGGCCCCAAAGAAACCACAGGAAAGCGACACTGTATCAATGGTGTAGCCCTTGATTTTATTCCCGCTGACAAGCAGGCTCAAAAATGACATTTTGAAGCCTCTTAAGCTTTATCATTAGTTTAAGAGAGATAAGCCTGCAGAATTTATATTTTTAACAGAAATAAGATGAGAAAGAAATATCCAATAGAATACTCTGAATCTGAATGGCGTGAAAAGCTTTCAGACGAGCAGTACCGGGTGCTGCGCCAAAAAGGTACCGAAGCACCACATTCCGGAAAATATAACCTCCATTTCCAGAATGGCGAGTACCATTGTGCCGCTTGTAACGCCAAACTATTTGAGAGCGATCAAAAGTTCG
>JBAVJB010000001.1:0-5453 GCA_049687495.1 Salinimicrobium sp. | reverse complement strand
CCTCAAATTCTTCGGCTTCGAATGGCTTGTACTGCAATTTCATTCCTTTTTTAAGCCGTGCGTGCCTTGTAATACCGTCGTACCAGCTGCGACTGCCAAGAACTTTCTCTGTTTGGAAACCGTTCTTTACTGCCAGGTAGGCGCGACAACCTTTTTGTCTTTTTCCGAAGCTTAGCAGGTCACCTTCATCAATATTGTAGACTTTATTGTTCTCTATAAGGGAACCATTGATGGCAGGTTCTAATAATCCGCCGCAAATCGCAATTTTAGTAGGTCCCAAAAATGCCATTTTTGGCCCCTGTTGTGTGATCTCGAGCACAGCGGCATCGGCAGGATTGCGAAGCAGTACATTGGCCAGCCTGGCCGATGCAGAATCCATAGCCCCGCTTTTTGGCACTCCAAATTCCATTAGCCCCTTTCGACCCTGATCCTGAATGCTGGAAAAAAGTCCCGGTTGTAAGATCTCAACTTCAGTCATGGTAAGCTTCTTTTTTCCAACTGAATGTGCCATGCTCTACTGCTTCGGAAATTCGTTCATATTCCTCAACACTTACTTCATAAAACTTCAGCTTGCTCCCAGCAGAAATTTGACATGGCGGATTGGAATTTCTATCAAAAAGCGGCACCGGAGATCTTCCGATAATTTGCCATCCTCCCGGGCTGGTTTGAGGGTAAATTCCCGTCTGTTTCTCACCTATTCCCACGGCCCCTTTTTCGACCTTTAAACGCGGCTGTTCTTTCCGCGGAAAATGAAGTTTTTCATCAAGCCCTCCCAGGTATAAAAATCCGGGTAAAAAACCTATAAAATAGACGGTGTAAACAGGGGCAGTATGTAAGCGGATAATTTCTTTAAGAGACAGTTTTTTTTGTTCCGCCAACTCCTCCAGGTCCAATCCAAATTTTTGATCATAACACACCGGAACATGGAACAGCTGTCTTCCAATTTTATTTTTTATATTCGCCTTCCGCAAGAGCTTTTTCAAAGCCGAAACCTCACCATAAACATCCTCTATTATAAATGGATAACTTATTAATATCGAGGAATATGTATTGGTTACCTCAACTTCTTCTTTAACTAATTTTTTCTTGAGATACTTCTTCAGAAAAAGTATTTGTTCGAGCAGGGCTTCCTCTATTTTTGGTTCGAATTCCAGCAGAAGCGCCTTCTCTCCCATCGGTTTTATTTCAGGAAATTCCTTCATGAACCGCGGCTGATTTGGATATTTCTTTCAGCCAGTTTGCTGTTCAAATATTGCAGGATTTCTACCGAATTTGGGGTGTCACTGTGAAGGCAAAAAGTCTGTGGATTGCAATCAATTTTTTCGTCGTTTTTACAGATGATCTTCCGGTCTTCAACCATAGACAAAAGGTGCTTCAAAACATCTTCTTTTTTGGTGATCACAGCCCCCTCTTCTTTACGGGAAACCAGGCTGCCATCGGGCATATAATTCCGGTCTGCAAAAGCCTCGTAAACGACTCTCAATTTTCCTAAAGCCAGCCTTGCGATCACCGAATTTTTAGGTGCATAAAGCGCCGGCGGATCATCAAAATCCATGAGAACATCAATAATGATCTGTGCGATCTTTTCATCTTTTTGAGCATCATTATATAAAGCTCCATGAGGTTTTACATGAGTAAGGAGTCCGCCTTCAGCTTCAGTGATCTGCTTCAGGCTTAAGATTTGCGCCTCCAGGGACCGGTGGAGCTCTTTAGGTTCTATGTTCTGGCTTTTTCTTCCGAAGTTTTCCTTATCGGGATAAGAAGGGTGTGCTCCTATCTCAACACCATGTTCCATGGCAAGGTCTACGGTGTGGTGCATGCTCTCAAGATTTCCCGCATGCCCGCCACAGGCGATGTTGCAAGCCGAAATGAGCGGCATGAGTTTCTTGTCAAAATCACCGCCTTCGCCAAGATCGCAATTGATGTGTATTTGCTTCATATGAAATTTTTTAAAGCCCCTGGAAAATGGTATAAATAGATTTAGCTCCTAAAAAGACGGCTATACCTAAAACCAGCAGGGCCAGGATATTTTGAATGGTACTGTTACGGTACTTGCCCATCACCGAAGCTCTGTTTACGATCCAGAACAGGAAGAACGCCACGACGGGTAGCAAGATGCCGTTGGCCACCTGTGCGAACTGAATGACCTCAACAGGTTGAAAACCCAAAGAGGAGAAGATCACTCCCAGCAACAGCACGCCTGCCCAAACCATTTTGAATCTTATTGAAGTTAAGCCTTTTTTCCATCCTAAACAACCGCTCACCACGTAGGCTGCAGCTAAAGGAGCGGTGATGGAGGAGGTAATTCCCGCCGCGAACAGGCCAAGGCCAATGAACCAGGTGGCATAGCTGCCAAAGACAGGTTCCAGCCCTACGGCAAAATCGGCGGCACTGCTGACACTGTGCAGGCCTGAAGCTGCAGCAGTAACAACAATGGCCATGGAAACAATACCGCCAAGAATAATGGCCCAAAAAAGCTCTTTTCGGGCAGTCTTTAAGTCAGAAGCTTTTTTCCATTTTTCGCTCACCAGGGAAGCGTGCAGGAAAAGATTGTAAGGGACGACCGTAGTTCCTATAAGGGCGATAACGGTGAGAATGCCTGCCGAGCCCTGCGTTGGCACAAAAAGGCCTTTTAGAAGTTCAAAAACATCGGGAGCAGCCAGTACTGCAGTGATAAGAAAGCAAAGGCTCATTATTGCAACTAAAACAATGAACACCCTTTCCAGCAATTTGTAGTTTCCGCTGAAAAGCAGGAGAAAAGCCAGCAGCCCGATGAGCAGGCTGTATGGATTGAGTTCAACAGAGCCTAAAGGAATAACTTCCGCAGGAAAGACAGCCGAAATGCCCAGGACAGCTCCGGATATGTTCCCGGCTTCGTAAGCAGCGTTCCCAAGCACGATGGCCGAAAAGATAAGGAGAATTGCAAGGGTCTTAAAAAGGGGATTTTTGAGCTCCTCTCTTATGACTTCGCTTAAACCACTTTGGGTGATAAGCCCAAGCCTGGCAGCCATTTCCTGCAAAACGACACAGGCGATCATTGAAAGCAGCAGCGCCCAAAGCAAAGAAAACCCGAAGTTGACCCCGGCCAGCGTGCAAACCGTGACCGTTCCCGGGCCAATGAAAGCAGCAGAAACCAGTACTCCCGGGCCTACATTCTTCAACCAGGACCTCACTTTTGCTGCTTGCTTTCCTGCAATGCGTAAAGGGCATAGGTGCCGAGCCAGTGTCCGCCCTCGTAAGTATCTCCTACGAGATTTGGGAAGGAGTAAGCCACATGCTCATGAGCCAATTGTTTTAGATGCCCGTATTTTTTAGGATACTGTTGTGCCAGCCCGTAAAAGACCCAGGCGCGGCTAAAGTTGAGCCCGTCAAGGTGGACCAGTTTTCCGTCAGACCTGTCTGAAACTTCAGCAACATCCAGCGCAAAATCTTTATTCTTAAGCTGCGGCATGAAGTCTTCCATCCATAACCTGAAGGCGTTTTCGGGCAGCACTCGCCTCATAATATCTATTTCCTCAAAACAGGGAGAAAGGAAATCAAAGCCGCTGGGCTCCCAGCTCAACGGGCAGTTGTCATCGGTGAGGTAAAAATCTTTTGCCCTTTTCTCGATCATTTTCTTTAACTCCTCTTTACCCGTAGCTGCGGCATAGTCATAAGCCAGGCTCAATGCAAACGCGGTATTGGTATGTTCGCCCACACGAATTGGGTAATTGAGCTTGGGAAGAAATTCCTTAAAGCGTTCGGTGATCAAGGAGGTCAACGGCTGCAGGTTCTGCTCCAGCTCCCTTGCCAGTGGGTCGTCCCAGGTATGCAGCTCCTCGGTCAGCTTAAGCAACCAGGCCCAGCCATAGGTGCGTTCAAAGGAGGTTTCTTCTTTGTTTTTAAAATAATCTACTTCTCCTTTTATGTTTTCTTCTGAAAGTGACTGCTTTAATTTCTCCCGAATCTCTTCGGCTTTCTTAAGGTCAGGAAACTGTTTTAAAAGGCTTACCAGCGCCCAATGCCCGTGAACCGAAGAATGCCAGTCATAGCAGCCGTAAAAAGCCGGATGCAGCTCTTTTGGTTCCCCAAGTTCTTCCTTACCGGTCAGGGTTTGATTTAACTTGTTGGGGTATTGGACGTTGATACAGTCCAGCGGAAGCTGGGCCAATTTATTGGCCTCTTCCAGGCTAAGCCTTATGGGCTCTGCTCCTTCCAGTATGGAGGCCGCCTCGTCTACCAAAGTAGTATCTTCAGAGGTTTGTGGTGTTTCTTCGGAAGAATCGTCATTTCCTTTACAATTCACAAGTGCCAGTGCGGCACAAAAGAGAACTATTTTTTTCATTTTTTTAGTTTTTGTTCAACCCAGCCAGCCCTCGCGATCGAGGCTTCGGTACTGTATCGCTTCGCTTATATGTGCTCCTTTTATTTGATCAGACTCGTCAAGATCGGCAATGGTACGGGAAACTTTAAGGATCCTGTCATATGCCCTGGCCGAAAGGTTGAGCTTCTCCATGGCCGTCTTTAGCAATTGAGTGGAAGCCTCATCAAGAGCACAGTGCTCCCTGATCTGCTTCACGTTCATTTGCGCATTATAGTGTACTTTTTCTGAATTTTCAAACCTTTGGGTCTGTCTTTCGCGTGCCGTCACCACTCTTTTCCTGATCTCACGGCTGCTTTCCCCTTTTCGTTCCTCGCTCAGCTTTTCAAAAGGAACAGGCGTAACTTCAATATGAATATCGATCCTGTCCAGCAAAGGCCCGCTGATCTTACCCATATACCGTTGCATCTCGTAGGCAGAGGAAGAATTAGGAGATCCGGGTTCATTAAAATAGCCGCTGGGGCTGGGATTCATACTCGCCACCAGCATAAAACTCGAAGGATAGGTAACGGTGAATTTGGCCCGTGAAATGGTCACCTCCCGGTCTTCGAGAGGCTGTCGCATCACTTCCAGTACGCTTCTTTTGAACTCCGGCAACTCATCAAGGAACAGCACCCCGTTATGGGACAAAGAGATCTCTCCCGGTTGCGGATAAGCTCCCCCGCCAACAAGTGCTACGTCGGAAATCGTGTGATGCGGGCTCCTAAAAGGCCGGTGCGCCATCAAGCCTACATGGTCTTTAATTCTGCCTGCAACGCTGTGGATCTTTGTTGTTTCCAAAGATTCGTGCAGGGTCATTGGCGGCAGAATACTGGGCAAACGCTTGGCCAGCATAGTTTTTCCCGCCCCGGGAGGACCGATCAAAATTATGTTATGCCCTCCCGCTGCAGCGATCTCCATGCAGCGTTTGATGGATTCCTGGCCCTTAACATCAGAAAAATCGTGTTCGGGATGCTCAAGTTCCTGGTAAAATTCCTGCCGTGTGTCGATAATGGTTTTTTCCAGCTCTGCTCCTTCGTCAAAGAAACTGATGATCTCTTCTATACTTTCAATTCCGTAGACATCCAGCCCGCTTACGACAGCTGCTTCTTTT